>DASUJR010000083.1:0-33287 GCA_036279175.1 Candidatus Acidiferrales bacterium
AGTGAGTATGACTTGCGACCGCGTGGTGATCATCAACAAGGGCAAGATTGCCGCGGTCGATACGCCGCAGAACCTGACGTCTCAGCTCAAGGGCGGGCAGCGGGTGAGGATCGAAGTTGGAGCGCCGGAAGCCGCCGTGCGCGAGGCGCTGGGGCAAGTTCCGGGTACAAAACGCGTGCAGGTGGAAGCGGCGCATTCCGACGGGCACGTAGCGGTGAATGTGGAAGCGGCGCCCGGCAAAGACATTCGCAGCGAACTGGCGGCCAAAGTGATCGAGAAAGGCTGGCCGCTATTCGAACTTCGAGGCGTCAGCTTGAGCCTGGAAGACATCTTCCTCGAGTTGACCACGGACGACGCGTCGCACGCGCAGCCCGCGAATTAAGGAGCAGGTCCGGAAATGAAAAACGTTTGGGCAATATATCGCAAGGAGATGGGCCACTATTTTGTTTCGCCAATGGCTTACGTGTTTATCGGCATTTTTATTTTTGTCGGCGCGTATTTCTTCAATGCCATTCTCTCGTACATGGTTCGCCAGTCGCTGCAGGCGCAAATGGAAGGAATGCAGTACGGGATGACGCAGAACATGGACGTGCCTTCCATGGTGATGGGGCAATTCTTCGGTCTGCTGTCGACGCTGGTGCTGTTTTTTACGCCGATCCTGACGATGGGCGTCTATTCGGAGGAGAAGAAGCGCGGCACGATGGAGTTGCTGATGACGTCGCCGATCACCGAGGGAAATATCGTGCTCGGCAAGTTTTTGGCGTCATTTTCGCTGTTCGCGCTGATGCTGGTTCCGACGCTGGCTTTCATGTTTTTCATGTTGGTGCACAGCGACCCGATGCCGCCGCTGCGCGTGATGGCCGCCGGGTACGGGGGACTTCTGCTGCTCGGAGCATCACTGACGGCGCTAGGCACGTTTATCTCTTCGTTGACGGAAAACCAGATCATCGCTGCCGTGCTGACGTTTGCGGCTTTTCTGATCCTGTGGGTGCTGGATATCGGGCAGAACGCTTCGGGCGGAGTCGCCGCGGTGCTCGGGTATCTTGGAGTGATCCGGCATTACGAGGACTTCACGCGCGGCGTAATCGACACTTCAAGTCTGGTTTACTACGCCAGCTTTATCTTCCTGTTCGTCTTTTTGACGGTTCGCTCCGTCGATTCGATGCGTTGGCGGAGGGCCTGAGGAACCGATATGGCCAAAGAAAACGAAAACAAGAAATCATTCTCGATGAAATGGACCCGGTCGCAATGGGCGGAGATCGCGCTGAGCCTGGGCGTGGCGCTGCTGATTGCGAGCTACGTGCGCTACTCGATGCAGGGCGACCTGCTGCGGTTCAGTGAGATCCTGCTGATCGGGGGCGGAGTGCTCGTTCTGGGATCAATCGTTCTGGGATTTCCGAATATCCGCAATTATTTCTCGAAGCGGTCTTCGCAGCTGGGAACGAACACGACGATCCTTACGCTGGCCGTGATCGGAATTTTGATCGCGGTGAACTACCTCGGTTATACGTACCACAAGCATTTCGATCTGACGACCGAGCACCTCTACACGCTGTCGGGGCAGACCAAGAAGATCGTCGGCGGGCTGAAGCAAGACGTCACGGTCATCCGATTCGCGAAAACAGCGAATCCGCAGGTCGACAATCTGATGTCGGAGTACACGGACCTGAATTCGCACCTGAAATACCAGAAGGTGGATCCGCAAGAAAAACCAGAGGTGGCGCAGGAATACGGCGCACAGCATTCGGGCGACGTGATTGCGGCTTCCGGGACCCACAAGGAACCGATCAAGGCCGGAGCGGACGGCGCGATTACGGAAGAAGACGTCACAAGCGCGATTTTGAAAGTGACGACGGAGAAAGTGAAGACCGTGTGCTTCGTGACCGGGCACGGCGAAAAGTCGCTGACCGATACCGGCGCGCGCGGCTACAGCGCCGTTGATGATGGGCTGAAGAAGGAAGGATACGACACGAAGTCGGTGAATCTGGTGCAGAGCGACGCCGTTCCGTCGGACTGCAGCGTGCTGGTGCTGGCCGGACCTATGACGGGCTATTTCCCGCAGGAAACGGCCATGGTCCAGAAGTATCTCGACAATGGCGGAAAGGCGCTGATCGAAGAAGATCCCATCAGCCAGAAGGGGCAGCAGGACGCCAATCTTGAACCTGTGTACAAGGACTGGAATGTCGACGTCGGCACGAACGTCATAGTTGACGCCAGCGGTGTGGGACGCCTTTTCGGGACCGGACCTGCGGTGCCGCTGGTGGTCGACTACGGCGAGAGCCCGATCACAAAAGATCTCGAGCACGGCATGACCTTCTTTCCGCTGGCGCGAACGGTTTCGATCGCGGACAAATCGAAGACCCCGCCCGAGGACGTGGAACTGCTGAAGACTTCGGCGCGCAGCTTCACGATTCCGAACCTGGATCAGAAAGAAGTGAAGTTCGACCCGGCGAAGGATACGGCCGGGCCGCTTTCGATCGGCGTCGCCGCGACGAAGCAGGACGGCGACAAGCAAGCGCGCCTTGTGGTGATCGGCAATTCGAACTACGCCGCCAATCAATGGATCAACCTGCAGCACAACGGCGATCTCTTCTTCAACACGGTGGATTGGCTGGCGCAGGACTCAAACCTGATCTCGATCCGGCCGAAATCGACGACGGACCGGCGCGTCACGCTGACGCAAGCGCAGTCGACGTTCTTGTGGTGGCTCGACCTGGTCCTTCTTCCCGGAATCATTGTCGTTTCCGGAATTGTTATCTGGTTGAAACGCCGGTAATAGAACGAAGCGAGAAAATTATGATCAAGAAACCCACGCTCATCGTCGTAGTCTGCGCAATTATTCTGGGCGGGGCCGTTTATTACTTTCAGTGGCGGAAGAGCAAGAATCCTTCCGCCGCTGCGGTGAATAACGGGAAGCCCGCCTTCACATTGCAATCATCCGATGTGGCCGACCTCGCGATTCTTCATCCGGGGGAAGCGGATCAGCCCGAAATTCGTCTGGCGAAACAGGATGGAACGTGGAATATCACGCAGCCGCTCGAAACCGGAGCCGATCAGTCGGCGGTCAACGGAATCGCGGACGGACTTGCGTCCGCGCGGGTCACGCAGACCGAACCGGACACGCCCGACCGATTGAAGGCGTTCGGCCTCGACTCGCCGCAGCTCGAATTGGATTTCCAGACGAAAAGCGGCGCGAAGCACAAAATCACGATCGGCAACAAGGATTTCACCGGCTCGTACGTGTATAGCCTGATCGACGGGCAGAAGAGCGTGTCGTTGCTTCCGCTGTCGCTCTATATGGAGAGCAACAAGCCGGTGGAGGATCTGCGCGACCGCAAGGTGCTGCACATCGACTCGAATGCGACTGCGTCGGTGCAGTTGAGAAATTCGTCCGGGGAGCTGGCGCTGACGAAGAAGACGGTCAACTATTCGCCGGTTTGGAGTTTTACGAAACCTTCGGACGCGCGGGCGGACAGCGATGGCGTAAGCGCGCTCGTGTCGGCTGTGTCGGGCGGGACTTTTACCACGGTTGCCAGCGAGAAGGCGGACAGCCTGCAGAAATACGGACTGGCGCATCCGGCTATCACGTTTACCGCGATCAGCGATAAAGGGAAGATGCAGACACTGGAAGTTGGGAAAAAAGAAGGCGACAATTATTTTGCGCGCGACGATTCACGTCCCACGATATTTCTGATCAACGCTGACCTGTACAAGAAGCTGGATCAGGGATTCGGCGATCTGCGCGACAAAGATTTCGTTCATATCGCAGAGAGCGACTGCAAGGACATCAGTTTGCAGGATTCAAACGGTACGATGACTCTGGGGCGGAAGCCGGGGAGCGATTTCGAGTGGTTGATCGACTCGCCGGCGAGCGATAAAGGTAAATCGGCGCAAACTTGGAAGCTGTTCGATCCGCTGACGTCGGCCAAAGCCGACGCGATCATCGATCATCCGTCGGCAGCGATTCTATCGAAATTCGCAAAACCGGCTATCGAAGTGGATTTCACCAAGAAAGACGGAAAGAAGCTGACGGTGAAGCTCTCCAAAGCCGAAGGGAATTTCATCTACGGACAATCAAGCGGGAGCCCATCGGTGTACAAGCTGAAAAAATCAATTTTGAAGGACCTCGACGTCAAAGCGTCCGACTTAATTTCCTGAAGGTTCGTGTACTGAAGTCCGAGTTGCGCGATTTTCCATAGGGCGCCGCGACTGCTGAAAACATCAGGCCACGGCAGCCCTGCCAACGGGTGTCGAGGGGGTCTTAATCCGCACGCGAAGCGCGGATTGGCCACGTTGCGAGAAGAATAATTTTGCCCGTTACGGGCGAAATGTGAATGTAATAGGCGGTCGATTCATCGTGCAGCTCGTAGAATCCCGCCCGCTTTGGATCTGGCGTCAGATTCGCCCCGCTTGAAAGCAGGTCGCGCACAACATTCACCGCTCTTGCCGAGTGGTTGCGCAGATTTTCGATGTCCAGCTCGTGTTCCAACAGGGTTTCCATGGGTTCCTCCACCTTGCCCCCTTGTTTCACTATGTAATACGCTTGCCGAACCTCTAAAGTTCCACCGCTTTCATCTTTAAGTGTCTCGAAGTGATTAGACGCAAAAACAAGGTTCTGGGCTGCTGGATTTTTGTGAACAAATGATGAAACGATAATGGGTTCCGGCAAGGCAGGCGTGGCCGGCAATCCTGAGGTTCAGGGGCTGGCGAACGGAACGTATAAGGTATACGTTAATGATTCTAACCTTGGAAACTTCCGGCCGGCCCGTCATCCGCCAAGTGCTGGATCGTAAGACACGAAGGTGCGGTAACGAATTATGCAGGCTGCCACAATTCGATGGGATTTCCCTCGGGGTCATGCAGACGAGCAAACCGCCCCAGGCCTGGATAAGATTCCGGGTCCTTGACCTCAATGCCTGCCGTTCGCAGCTGAGCCACCATTGTGTCGAGGTCATGCACTCGAAAGTTCACCATCCACATCTTGTTGGAATCCCCGAAATATTTGGTCGCCTCGGGAAAGGGACTGAAGACAGTCGGTCCGGCCTCTTGCTGCCAAACGGATTCGCCTTCGCCGGTTGGCGTGAGGGCGATCCCTAAATGTTGCTGATACCATTTCCCCAACGCTTTGGGATCATGAGCGCGGAAGAACAATCCTCCGATTCCGGCTACCTTTTCCATTTTCGTTCCCCCCGATTCACGTTCAGCAGATGCGCTTGCAGGCGGAGCAGGACTCGCCGATTGTGCAGGGCTCAGGGCAACCAGGCTGAGTTCACTCGAAGGCAGAATGATAGTGGACCCGAACGCGCATGACAGGAGCTGAAGCAGTCGGCGCCTGTGGAAGCTCATCCCAGCACTCCTTCCAGGGCTTTATGCGAGTTCACGTATGATACTTGTGGGAATGGGATTCTGAACAGCGCTCAATTCCTGGGCGTGCAGCCAGGGGCGCACGGCATTGTACACGATCGAATGCAGTGCCAGGAGGGACGAAACGTTTGGCGGAGGATCGCACCCGGGAGCGGCCGCACCTGCGTGTCGATTCCTCCCCGCCGCGGGTTTCCTTGGCACGGACAACACATACTGTCGGTCTGCGACGGCTAGCCAAACAATTGGACGGCGGCGGTCAGCCCGTTTTCGTACGCAGCGATCAGTTTGTCCCACGCGGCGTTTGCGGCATCGTCGATCTCGCGGCGCGCAGGATCGGCGGCGAACCACTCGAGCGATTCGCGGATTCCTTCGGCAAATGTTGTGGTCGCACCGAACTCGGGCACAAAACGTTTGATCTTGCTGTTGTCGAAGATCACGCTTACGGACTTGTCGCCAAGCAGGCGGCCGCGCTGGTCGGGCAGGCAGGCGATGATGAAGTCGGACGGGATGTGGACGAGCTTCGGCGCGACGCCAAGCGCCCCCGCAACGGTTTCGTAAAGCTGGTTCCACGACATTACTTCGTCCGTCGTGATGTGAAATGTCTCGCCGCTTGCGCTTGGATTGCCGAGCAGGCCGACGAGTCCCTTTGCGAAATCGCTGCTGTGGGTGATGACCCAGAGCGAAGAGCCGTCGCCGGGCACGATCACTTTCCGGCCGCGCAGCATGCGGTGGACGATCGTGTACGGCTTCTGCGAACTGTTGATCACGAGAGGAATCCAGGTCTCGTTGAAGGTGAGCGAAGGCCGGACGATGGTGACCGGAAAATTCTGTTCGCGGTGCGCGCGCATCAGGCGTTCTTCGCAAGCGATTTTGTCGCGGGCGTATTGCCAATACGGATTTCCGAGCGGCGTAGATTCGGTGATCGGATAGCCGGGAACCGGCTTCTGATATGCGCTGGCAGAGCTGATGAAGACATACTGGCGCGCGCGGCCGTGGAACAGTTGCAGGTCGCGCTCGATGTCAACGGGAGTGAAGGCAAGGAAATCGACGACGGCGTCGAATGATGCGCCGGTGAGGGCTTGCGCGCAGGCGGACGCGTCATGGATATCGGCCGCGATCGTCTTCACGCCGACAGGGACGCTCGCGCTGTGATGGCCGCGACGGAGAAGCGTCAGGTGGATGCCGTGATCGGATGCGAGTCGCGTACACGCTGTGCTGATTACGCCCGTTCCGCCAATGAAGAGGACTTTCATTGTGGGACTACTTTCGCCGTGTGGCTACATAGGATTGCGTCCAAGGTTTTTGCCACATTTTCAGGTTGTGGTTATGGATGGCGATTCTTTGCCGTTGTTGGTGGCTGCAGGATCACTGTTCCGCGCCCGACTTGTGCGAACCCGATGTGATAGGCGCCGGCGGCGGGTAGATCACCGGAATTTGCTTTTGCTCGATCTGCCGATTTAACGCGGCCAGATCGTTTTTCTGCAATTCGTGCCACTTGCCGATCTGCTGCTGCAACTCTCGGAGATACTCGCGTGCCATCTGTTGGAATTGCTCGGTGGGGGTGCCATCGCCGAAGTCGACTTCGTCTTCCAGATAGGCAATGTTGCTGTTCAATTCGGTCGGAAAGTTGAGCAGCTCTTCGTTCGTCTTCGCATTCGGCTGGTAGAGGACGTTTTCGATCGAGTCGGCTTTCTGATCCAAGGAGTCGATCGCCGAAAGAATTTGTTTGGCGCCGGCGTCGTCTGCAAGGCGCTGACGGAGCTGCTTCAATTGCGCTCGCACTTGGAGGATTTGGTTCACGGCCTGGTGATCGCGCGCCATGGCGTCCATCAGGGTGGTGGCCAGTTTGTATTCAGCCGCCAGGGCGATGGCTGAAGTTTTCGAGCGAGGATCGTTTACTACGGTCAACGGCTGGGTGTACGTGTGGCCTTCCACCGTCAGCTTGACTGTGTATTGTCCGGGAAGCGCCATGATGCCGCGAGGAGAGCGTTCATCATAGGCGGCGCCCCCATGAATATCGTCGGGAACCGGATACCGCAAATTCCAATTCACGCGGTGCATGCCGGGTTCGACGTCGAGTTTGTTTTTGCCCGTGCTGGAAAAGAGGATGCCAGTCCGGCCTGTCTGATCCGTTACGCTGAGGCTGACCGGCCCGTTTGGCTTCGTTTTGAGGAAGTAGCTCAACGCGCCGCCGGTGGGATCACCGAGCCGCGAGCGAACGGCGGTCGAAGGCCGGAAGAGATAGACATCGGCAGCCGCAGCTTGAGCCATTTGGCGAAGCGGCGCAATATCGTGCAACACCCAGATCGCGCGCCCATGAGTTGCGACGATCAGGTCGTCGCCGTGAATCACGAAATCGCGCATCGACGTTGTGGGCAGGTTGAGCTGCAGCGATTGCCAATGGTCGCCGCTGTCGAACGAGACATAGACGCCCGTTTCGGTTCCGGCGAACAATAGTTTCGGATCCTTGGGATCTTGACGAATGGCGTGAACGTATGCGGGTGCGGCGATACCGCCGTTCACGCGGCTCCACGTCGCGCCAAAGTCGTGCGTGCGGAAAATCCAGGGTTGATAATCGTCGTTTTCATGATTGTCGACGACGACCCAGGCCGTGCCGGCACTCGCGTCGGATGCGGCAATCATCGACACGCGGCCCCACTTGGGTGATTGCGGCGGAGTGACGTTGCGCCACGTCTTTCCGCCGTCGCGCGTGAGCTGAACGAGGCCGTCGTCCGTGCCGGCCCAGATTTCACCAGCTTGCATCGGCGACGGCGCGATCGCCCAGATCGTGTCGTAATACTCGATGCTGGAATTGTCCTGCCAGATTGGGCCGCCGGAGCTTTGCTGTCTGGATTTGTCGTTCCGCGTAAGATCGGGACTGATTGCGTGCCAGTTCGCGCCGTCATTGTCGGTTTCGAGCAGATATTGCGAACCGATGTAGATTACGTGGGTGTTTTGTGGCGAGAGGGCGACGGGCGCGGTCCAATTGAAGCGGTATTTGAGTTCGGCGGCAGCATGCCCGCCGTTGTTGTTTGACCACGGCGCGATATCGTGCAACTGACCGGTTTTCTTGTCGTAAATTGTGAGCGCACCGCCGTAACCGCCGGCGATGAGAAAATCGGGATTCGCGGGATCGATCAGGACAAAACCGCATTCGCTGTCGTCGCCGCCCATGAAGTACGATTGCTGCTGCACACCGCCTCGGTCGTTGCTCACTACGCCGAGCGCGCCTTCGTCCTGCTGCGAGCCGTAGACGTAGTACGGAAACTCGTTGTCTGCGGCGATGTGATAGAACTGGCCGATTGGCAAGTTGTCTCGACTGCCCCACGTTTTCCCGCCGTCGACGCTGATGGCGATGCCCTGATCGTGACTCTGGATCATGTGCTGCGGATGAAGCGGGTTCACCCAGAAGGCGTGATTGTCCGCGCCGCCGGGGTACCCGTCGAAGCCTGGAATGGCTAGCGTCGCAAAGCTGTGGCCTCCGTCGATGGAACGATAAAAGCCATTATTCGCCACGTAGACGACATTAGGACTATGCGGATCGGCGAATACATTGGTGAAATACCATGCGCGGGTGGTCAGGATTTGCTTGTCGTTCACCAAGTGCCACGTCGTGCCGCCATCCTCAGAACGAAATAGGCCACCGTCCTTCGCTTCGATCAAGGCGTAAACGCGCTGGCCGTTGCTGCCGCCGGCGACCGCCACACCGACGCGGCCGAGCACGCCAGTTGGCAGGCCATGACCAGAAAGCTGCTGCCACGTAGACCCGCCGTCGACGGACTTGTAGAGACCGCTGCCAGGGCCACCATCGCTCAAGTGCCATGGTTCGCGCCTCACCTGCCAGAGCGCCGCATAGAGGATGCGCGGATTGCCGGGATCCATCGCGAGATCGATTGCGCCGGTCTGCTCGTCCTTGTACAGAATTTTCTGCCACGTTTTGCCGCCGTCGGTCGAGCGGAAAACGCCACGCTCGCTGTTCGCGCCGTAGATATGGCCTTCGGCCGCGACGTATACGACGTCTGGATTTCTCGGATCGACGATGATGCGGGCGATCTGGCGAGTATCCTTCAGCCCGACATTCGTCCATGACTTGCCGCCGTCGGTGGATTTGTACACGCCGTCGCCAAAAGAAATGTCGCCGCGCGGGGCCTCTTCGCCGGTGCCAACGTAAATCACGTTATCGTCGGACGGCGCGATGGCGATGGCGCCAATGGACGCCACGGCTTCGTGATTGAAGAGAGGCGTCCAGGTTAGGCCGGCATTGGTTGTCTTCCACACGCCGCCATCCACTGCGCCGATGTAGTAGGTATCGGGCTGGTCGGGAACTCCGGCGACCGCTTCGATTCTGCCGCCGGTGCCTGGCCCGATTGATCTCCACTTCATGCCGGAAAAGAGCTGCGGATCGTATTGTTGGGCGAGGAGCGGGCCGCACGCAAAAAAATCGGCGAGGGCCGCAAGACACAGCAGCAGGAACGACGCTCGAAGCTGGATCACGAATGCACCTCTCGATAAGAAAACCGTAAGGATACATCATCGGCAATCGAAACGTGCGCTGGTGAGGTTGACGCTCGTCGCCGAACGTTGAGATGATGCAACCCGGCGCCGGCAATCACGCGGCTTGGGTAGTGTTTGGTCTACCGATGGGACGGCCTGCAAAAAACGAGACGCGTGGAACAGAGCGAATTCTGATCTGGGGCGCGGGCGCTATCGGCGGCACGGTGGGCGCTTACTTGAGTCGCGGGGGATTCGACGTCGCCATCGTTGATGCGAATGAGGCTCACGTGCGGGCGATCCGCGAGCGAGGACTAGCGATTACGGGCCCCATCGAAACTTTTACGCAGAAACTTCCCGCATTCGCGCCGAAGGACATCGCCGGCGGTTGGGAGATGATTTTCCTGTGCGTGAAGGCGCAGCACACGGAGACGGCCGCGCGTCAACTCGCGCCGCACCTTTCGCAAAGCGGGTTCGTCGTATCGCTGCAGAACGGTTTCAACGAGCTGATCATCGCGGAGATACTGGGCCGCGAACGCACGATAGGCGCCTTCATCAATTTCGGCGCGGACGTGTTGGAGCCGGGCGTGGTGCATTTTGGCGGGCGTGGGGCAGTTGTCGTCGGCGAGCTGGACGGTGGCGACACTCCTCGGCTCGCTCGCGTGCATCATGTACTGCGGCACTTCGAGCCGGCAGCGATCACAACGAACAACATCTGGGGATACCTGTGGGGCAAGATGGGTTACGGCGCGTTGCTTTTTGCGGGCGCGCTGACGCCGGCCAGCATCGTTGATGTGCTGGAATCACGCGAGGCTCGGCCTGTGCTGACGGCTCTGGCTCGCGAAGTGATGGCCGTGGCCGCAGCGGAAGGCGTGACCCCTATGGGTTTCAACGGCTACGATCCAGCCGCATTCGGCGCGAATGGAAAGGATGCGGCGATTGACGCTTCGTTCGATGCAATGGTTGCGTTTAATCGGCGTTCGGCGAAGACGCATAGCGGTGTGTGGCGTGACATTGCGGTACATCACCGCAAGACCGAATGCGATGCGCACTTCGCGCCGATTGTGAAGTTGGCGCGCCAGTCCGGGATTGCGATACCGCATGTGGAGCGTCTCGTGTCGCTGATGCATGAGGTGGAAAGCGGCGCGCGTGCGCAATCGATGGACAATTTGAAGGCGCTGGAGAAATAGTCTGTCGTCTGTGCCTGCATGTCTGCAAAACCAACATTCCTGAACGCGAGTGAACCGATGCAAATTCGTTTTGACGGTCGAACGGCGATCGTAACCGGTGCGGCGCACGGGCTCGGACGAGCGATTGCGCTTAATTTGGCAAAGCTGGGCGCGCGCGTGGTGGCTTGCGACGTGTTGCGAGACGAACTTGACGAAACGGCGAGGCTGTCGAAGGGACAAGCGACGGAGATTGTCACGCGCGTGGTGGACGTGAGCGACCGTTACGCAGTGCAGGCTGCCATGACTGAGATTCTTAAGGATCACGGACGTATCGACATTCTGGTGAATGACGCAGGTGGAGTGATGGGCCAAGTGGGCCGGCCGCTCGAAAATATATCCGAGGAGGACTGGCGCGCGATCTTTGCCGTAAATCTCGACGGCGCGTTCTACTGCTGCCAGGCCGTCACACCGGCGATGAAAGCGGCCCGCTACGGGCGCATCGTGAATATCTCGAGCGGCGCCGGACTTCGCGTTAGCCTCACCGGGATTCAAGCCTATGCCTTCTGCGAAAGCGGGCCAAATCGGATTAACGCGGCAACTTGCGCACGAACTCGGGCCATGGGGAATCACGGTGAACAGCGTGGCACCGGGATTCGTCCGCTCCAACCCGGCCACGGAAAAACAATGGGAAGCATATGGGGAAGAAGGCCAGCGGCAACTCGTCGAGAACATCGCGTTAAAGCGCCTCGGCTCGCCTCAGGATATTGCGAATGGAGTTCTGTTTCTTGCCAGCGAGCACGCCGCCTGGATAACCGGCCAGACGCTCTCGATCGACGGCGGACGATAGATTCCTACCTCAAGCAGGACATTCCACTTGTTCCACCGCGTTCCCAGCGTCGCCAGCATTCACAACAACATCGTGAACTGCTTGCCGACTGTGCCCCTCCTGACGGCGCTCAAAATCCAATTCGCGGTCGCCGCATCGCTAACATAGACAGAAAACTTAGCCAATCTCGCGAGCGCCGTACATTTCACTGCGTGCCGAAAATGCTGTGTTGCATGTATGGATGCCAAGGTCGAGTTGCGATCATCGTTGATGGCGGCTGCTAGCCGGGGTGTCGGAGCAGTCTGGCTGTTCCTGATTGAATTCTGAGATGGGTCCGTGCGGAAATTTTCTGTTACAGGGCCCGCTGCATCGCTGTTCGTCCTTGCAGCCCTGATTGTGCAAGCACCAGGGCCTGCTCGTGCACAAGAGGTGCAGCGGAATGGCGAAGTGCTTCCCAACAAGAAGCTGCAGACGACCGCCGATCTAAACCGGCGGATCAAGCAGTTGAATAGCTCTCTCACCAACCCAGATGCTGATTCCAGTCCAACCGAGTACCGCATCGGTGCGAACGATGTCCTCCATCTGAAGGTTTTTGGCGCTCCGGAATTGAATCAGACGGTGCGCGTTTCAGCGACAGGGGATATTTCGCTTCCGCTGGGCGGATCCGTCAAGGCTTCCAGCCTAACGGCTCAAGAGTTGCAGCAGGCGCTGGAAGACAAGCTCCGTGTCTATATGAATGAGCCGCACGTGAATGTTTTTGTTGCGTCAGTGAGAAGTCATCCCGTGTCCGTCCTTGGCGAAGTCAAAAAGCCGGGCGTGTTTCAGATACGCGGGCAGAAAACGCTTCTCGAAATGCTTGCTATGGCCCAGGGACTGGCTGACGATGCGGGAGACACGGTGGTCGTGATGCGCGGTGCCGCGCTGGCGGGGAACTCGTTCCAAGGGCATCTGGTAGGCGCATCGCAAACTGAGAGCACCTTGAAGTCAGGGCCTCTCTCGACCGGCGGAATCGCCCAAGACAATCACAATACAATCTTCATCGATCTGAAGCTCCTGCTCGATTCAGGCGACTCTCGCTACAACGTCCCAATCTTCCCCGGCGACATCATCAAAGTCAGGAAAGCCGGAATTGTGTACGTCGTAGGAGGCGTGAAAAGGCCCGGCGGCTTCGTCATGAGAAGCAATGAGGAGATGTCGCTTCTCCAGGTTATCGCTCTGGCGGAGGGCGTCGATGCGACCGCCTCGAAGGGCCACACACGAATTATTCATACCGACGAAATCACCGGGCATCGTTCTGAAACGGCCGTCAACCTCGGCAAGGTTCTGGCCGGAAAGGCGCCGGATATTCTTCTCCGCCCTGCCGACATCGTCTTCGTGCCTCGCAGCAACGCCAAGGCCGCACTCCTCAAAGGCACCGAAACGTCTATTGCTACTGCCAGCGGTTTCATCATTTTTCATCCCTGAAAGAGACGAATGGATCCGGACACGCAGATCACACGCTACAGCGCCGAGGCCGAATCATCGCTGAAGGAGGGCCAAGCGCCCACCATTTCCGTTCACCCGCGAAGCCAGCCGGACGAAGTCCCCGATCTGCTCGAATACTGGCGCATCATGAGAAAGCGACGCGGTACGATTCTGACGGTTCTGTTCGTGGTCTTCGCGCTTACGCTGTTCGCCACACTGAAAGAGAAACCAGTCTACGAAGCGCGTACGCTGATCGAAATCGAGAAGGAAAATGCGGACATTCCCACCGTTCAAGAACTCTTCGAGGTCGAAGGAATTTCCGACACTTATCTGGAAACCCAGGACCGCATCCTCAAGAGCGAAGACCTCGCCCGGCGCGTAATCCGCGAACTCCATCTACAAAATATCCCGGAATTTGCACCCTCCGCGAACAATCGCCGACCCGAACAGAGTACGGCGGCACCATCAACTCAAGTAGCTCAGGTCTTTGCGGCACCCGACAGCAGCGCCGGGAACATGAACGTTCCCAGTGACGTCCTCCGTAAATTCGAGGATCGTCTCAGCGTGGAGCCGGTGAAGCGAAGCCGGCTAATCGAAGTCAGTTTTGATTCAAACGATCCCCGGCTGGCCTCGAGCGTCGTGAACACGCTCGCCTCAACGTACATAACCGACAATCTGGAAGCGCGCTGGGGCGCGTCTGAGCGCACTTCAGATTGGTTGTCGCACCAACTGGAAAATTTAAAGGCAAAGCTCGAAAAATCGGAAGACGAACTCCAGCAGTCCGCCAGCAACAACGGCTTGGTGTTCCTTGAAACCGACAAAGGAACAACGGAAAACATCGTCGTCCAGAGGCTTCGTGAATTACAGCAACAGCTCACCCAAGCAGAAGCAGACAGGTTCGAAAAGGAATCTCTTTACCGGCTTGTCCAGAAAGGCGACTACGCATCCATTCCCGGCGTTTTCGACGACAAGGTCATGCAGGAACTCTCAGATCGCGTGGCCGGACTGGAAGCCGAGAAATCCCGCCTGATGATCACCTTCACCTCCGATTATCCGAAAGTGAAGGAAGTCCAGAGCCAAATTGACGAGAGCAATGCGCTCCTGGCCGCCGAGCTCGATCGTGGCGCCAAACGCATCGACAATGAGTATCAAGCAGCAGCCGATCGCGAGAACATGCTGCGCGAGGCCTTTCGCGAACAGCAAAGGGCCGCCAATGAGGTCGCCGAACGCTCGGTTCAGTACAACATCCTGAAACGCGAAGCGGACACCAATAAGCAAGTTTATGTAAGCCTCCTCGAACAGCTTAAACAGACAGGGATGTCCGCGACCCTCAATGCAGGGAATATTCGCGTCGTCGATCCCGCCTATCCGCCCAACCGCCCGTCGCGACCGCGTATCTTGTTGAATCTATCGTTGGGTCTTCTGGTTGGGCTGTGCCTAGGAACCGGGGCGGCGTTTCTTCAGGAACACCTCGACAACACTCTCAAGAGCTCGGAAGAGGTAGAGCAGTTTCTCCAAGTTCCGGCGTTGGGGGCTGTTCCTGCCGTGGACGGCTGCGAAAAAAGGAGCGCCGTTCAGGCACTTTACAGCCGCGCGTGGCTGTTGGTGGGAGATAAAAACGGATCGAACGGCGCTCACTGGAACCGAATTGAGGGGAATGGCTCGAACGCTCTATTGTCCGAAGCCTTCCATGGTCTGCGCACGTCCGTTTTGCTATCAACCGCTAAGAAGCCGCCCTCCTCTGTGCTGATTACGAGCGCGCAATCCGGCGAAGGCAAGACAACCGTGACCGCCAATCTCGCCCTCTCGCTTGCCCAACTTGGCGAAAGTGTATTGCTTATCGATGCTGATTTGCGCCGTCCGAGCCTCCACGACTTTTTTGGAATCCAGAGGTCCTCAGGACTTGTGAATTTTCTTACCGGCAAATCCGACTGGCACGATCTCGTTTGGCAAGCACCTACCAAAGGTCTATCAGTGCTCTTTTGCGGGCCGGTGCCACCCAACCCGGTGGATCTTCTCTCATCCGAATCGATGCCCACCCTCATTCGCGAGGCTTCGCGGGAATACAAATTTGTCCTGCTGGATTCTCCGCCACTCCTGAATCTCTCCGACAGCCGTATTCTGGCCACTTTAGTGGACGGCGTAATCCTGGTGGTTGGAAGCGGAACTACGCCGCGCGATGCCGTTCACCGCGCTTACACATCGGCGATCGATGCGGGCTCGCGTGTGCTTGGAGCCGCCATCAATTTCGCCGGTCTCGCGAACGAGTACTACTATGCGAGCGATTACTCGCCTGCGAAAAAGAGCCATTCCAAATGAACGAGAGAGCGCTAACAAACACGGCGGAAATCGCGCTCGTTTCCGGAATTGTCGTTTCTGCCTTGTTCTTTGGCGGCACGGAGCCGGTCTCATTTGCAGCCGTAGAGGTTCTGTTCTTCGGAACGGCGGCATGGATCGTTGCGAACCGCGCAACCGCGCCGGTTCCCCGGCCAACGATCTTTTTCGCGGTTCCCACGCTTATTGCGGTCTGGGCCTTCCTGCAAACCGGCCCTTTGTCCGCGGAACTGCCCCGAGTGATTACCGGCCATCGTGCAGGAGCCAGTGCAGCGGCGGTGCTGAGCCGGGCTCCTTACCGGACTCGAGTCGAGTTCCTGATTCTTCTTACGTGTTTGATCGGTTTTTTTCTGACCGTCTGCGTTACAGGCGACCGAAAGCGGAAGCGCCGCTTGGTCTACGTTCTTGTCGCCCTTGCCCTGGCTGAGGCTTTTTACGGTCTTGTTCAATACCTCGGTAACTGGCAGACAATTTGGTGGTACTCGAAAAAATATGATCTGGCAGAAGCTACCGGCACGTATATCAATCGCAACCACTTCGCCGGTCTGCTCGAAATGATTCTGCCGTTCGCGGTTTGTCTCGCGTTCTATGAGGCCGAAAAACGGACGCTCAGCCACCCGCGTCGTGGCCGGCCGTCCGGGAAAGCCGATCAGACAATCTCGAGCGTTTCTCTCTGGCTCGCAGTTGCTGTCGTGCTTGTCGCCTCGCTCGTATTCTCGCGTTCGCGAATGGGCCTGCTGGCGGCGATTGCATCCCTGATCGTGATGTTCAGTTTGAGTGCGCTGCAACGGCGAATGGTGCCCGTCGCGATTGGCTTCGCATTGCTGATTTTGAGCTTAGGTTTAGCCGGCTGGATCGGCCTGCGTCCCGCGCTCACTCGTTTTGAGGATCTGGCGCAGGAAATGCCCGGGCAGCAGGCGACGCGGCTTTCGATCTGGCCCGGCACACTGGAATTAATTGCCGAGCACCCCTTGATGGGGAACGGCCTGGGCACATTTCCCGTCGCCTACACTCCGTATCAAACCTCGTTTGTTACGAAATTCGTGAATCACGCCCACAACGACTATCTCGAACTGGCAAGCGACCTGGGAATTCCCGCGGCTCTGGTTCTGTTTGGCTCTGTTGTCTGGGTCCTCGGCGGCGCTATGCGCACCTTCTTTCGAGCGGAGAGCCGATTCGAGAAGAATCTGTCGCTCGCTTGCGTCGGCAGCATCGTCGCCATTCTATTGCACAGTCTGACCGACTTTAATCTCTACATTCCTGCAAACGCTTTGATTTTCGCCGTCATTCTGGGCCTGGCATCGACGGCAACTGCCAGGACTCGCCAGCCAGAGACACAGTCATGAAACATACGATCGAATGTGTTCTGAAAAGGTCCATCGATGTGCTCGCATCCGCCGTGCTGCTCGTAGTTCTCGCTCCTGTGTTCGCAATTGTGGCGATTGCAATCTGCATTGACTCGCCTGGCGCGCCGATCTTCGTTCAGGAAAGGGCGGGATATCGCGGCAGGCAATTCCGAATGCTGAAGTTCCGCACGATGGTCGCCGGCGCGGAGCGAATCGGTCCCGGCCTCTACGTTTCTGAATCCGATGACCGTGTCACTCGTGTCGGACGGATTTTGCGACGCTTCAGCCTGGATGAACTGCCCCAACTGCTTCACGTGTTGACGGGGAAGATGAGCCTGATTGGGCCGCGGCCGGGTCTGCCTTACCAACTCGCGCTTTACACGGCCCGGCAGACGAGGCGTCTCTCCGTTCGTCCGGGCCTGACCGGATGGAGCCAAGTGAACGGCCGCAACCAACTGCCATGGCCGCAGCGCGTGGAACATGACCTCTGGTACGTCGATCATTTTTCGCTGTGGCTCGACGCGCGCATTCTCGTCCGCACGGGCGCTGTTTGGTTTTCCGGCCGGGGCCTCTACGCGCCTCGCGAATGCTTTTTCTTCTCGCAGCACGACGACATGCCGGTTCCGGGGAGGGAACGGTGAACGACGTTGTGATTCTTGGTGCCGGTGGTATGGCCCGGGAGCTGTATTGGTTGTTCCTCGACGCCAATGACGAAAAGCCGCAGTGGAATGTTCTCGGATTTGTGGACGATAACCCGGAATTGCAGAACGCCGTCATTTGCGGTTTGCCCGTGCTGGGCAACAGGAGTTGGCTACAGCGCAACACCCGCCGGAGTACTCGCCTGATTTGCGCTGCCGGGGACACGCACACGCGACGAATTCTCGCGGACCATGGCGCGGCGCTTGGGTACGAGTTTTGCATTGCGGTCCACCCCTCAGCGCGTATGTCGAAGTGGGTGGAGCTAGGTGCGGGAACGATCATCGCTGCAGGCTGCGTTTTAACAACGCAGATCACAATCGGTGCACATACGTTGATCAACGTAAACACCACAATCGGGCATGATGCGGCGATAGGGGCGTACTGCAATATCAATCCAGGCTGTCGCATCTCTGGTTGCGTCGCGTTTGCGGATGGCGTTTATTTCGGCACCGGCGCCGTCATCATCCAGGGCAAGAGCATTGGCGAATGGACGACGATCGGTGCCGGGGCGGTAGTAACGTCGGACATTCCTTCGCACGTCACCGCCGTTGGAGTTCCATGCCGCGTCATCAAGCAGAAGCAACCCGAGCACTCCGTCTCTTTACGTAATTGAATGCAGTAACAAGGCGCTCGATATGGCTGCAACCAAAATGACCGCGCTTGCCGTCGTCGCAAAGCGCGTCGCTCTTCCAGAACAGGGCAAATTTTTGCCTATCGTTTCCCCTGAGGGCCTTTCCAACGAGAAATTTATCTCCGATATTCGCCGGATTCTGATTAGCCGGAAACTTACAAATGGAGAGTACGTTCGTGAATTCGAAGAAACGGCGGCGAAGTATTTAGGTGTTCCGCATTGCGTCGCGGTTTCTTCTTGTACTGCGGGTCTGGTGCTGACGCTTCGCGCGCTCAGGCTTCGAGGAGAAGTCATTCTCCCCAGTTTTACCTTCCACGCCACAGCACATGCTCTCGCGTGGAACGGCCTGAAACCTGTGTTCGCCGATTGTGAGGTGGACACATTCTGCTTATCGCCCGACTCGGTTCGAAAACGCCTGTCTCCCAGAACCGCAGCTATCGTTGCCGTGCACGTGTTCGGAAACCCGGCGAGCGTCTTCGAACTTGGCGAACTCGCGGCGCGCACCGGCATTCCGCTGATCTACGACAGCGCCCATGCCTTCGGAAGCAGAGTGGGCGAGAGACACGTCGGAACTTTTGGAGAGGCTGAAGTGTTCAGTTTTTCGCCCACGAAATTGGTCGTCGCTGGAGAAGGCGGCCTGGTGGCCACGCACGACGCCGGCTTGGCGAACCGATTACGCGCGGCGCGCAACTATGGTGATGCGGGAAACGCGGATCCTGAATTGCTTGGACTGAACGCGCGTATGAGCGAATTTCATGCTGCTCTTGCTGTCCGCGGCCTCGAAGGGCTTGAAGAACGGATTGCGCGACGAAACCAGATTCGCCTTCGTTATGAAGGAAGCCTCGGCGCAATGCTCGGAGTTTCGTTTCAGCGCGTTCGAGCGGGAAACCGCAGTACGTACAAGGATTTTCCGCTCCTTATTGACGCTTCGAAGTTTGGCAGGTCGCGCGACTGGCTGCAACATTTCCTTCGCGAAGAAAATATCGAATCGCGCCGCTATTTCCATCCCGCTGTCCATCGTCAAAAGCTGTATCGAGCGGCTTGGGATCGGCACCCGCTCGCCGTTACTGATCACATTTCGAAGTGCGTTCTGAATTTGCCCATCTATTCGTCGCTAACGCATGAAGATGTCGATCGTGTCTGCGGGACGATCCTTCGGGCGGCGGAAATTGCGCAACAGCGCGCCGCGAAGTGGGATGCATGAGAATGCTTTCACCACATCGACCGCAGTGCGTTCTAGTGACCGGCGGGGCTGGGTATCTGGGCTCCATTGTCGTGTCCCAGCTGCTGTCGCGCGGTGTTCACGTGCGCATTCTCGATTGCTTGCTCTTTGGCGGCCAATCAATCGAGAAGCTGAGGTCGCATGCGAATTGCGAGTTCATTCTTGGGGACATCCGCGACATCGGAACGAGCGTGCGCGCGATGGATGGATGCGACACGGTGATTCACCTGGCCGGTATCGTCGGAGACCAGGCCTGCGAAGCCAATCGTGAGCTGACCGTCGAGGTGAACGCCGCCGCCACGCGAATGCTGGCGGAGATAGCGCCGAGGTGCGGGATTCACCGGTTCTTATTCGCTTCGTCCTGTAGCGTGTACGGCTCGAGTCGAGCGACGGTCGCCGAATCTTCCAGGCTGCATCCATTGTCCCTGTATGCGCAGACGAAAGTCGATTCAGAGAGAGTTCTTGTTGATGCGTGCACGCGTGGTTTCGCTCCTACCGTGCTGAGATTGGGAACGCTGTTCGGCGTTTCGCCACGCATGCGCTTCGATCTGGTTCTCAACCTGCTCGCTGCACGCGCTGTTTCTGTCGGGCGAATCACCGTCAGGAATGGCCGGCAATGGCGTCCGTTCATTCACGTGCGCGACGCTGCCAGAGCGTTCCTGGCGTGCATCGATTCTCAGGCCGAACATGTCGCAGGCGAGATTTTCAACGTCGGTTCGAGTTTTCTAAACGCGCAAATCCGGCAATTGGGCGAGATCGTCGCGCATTTAGTTCCCGGCACTGCCGTCACGGAAATTTACGACAGACTCGATCAGCGGAGTTATCGCGCCTGTTTCGACAAGATAGAGCGGACACTCGGCTTCGTGTGTCGCGAAACTCTGGAAGCGGGCGTGCGTGAGGTCAGCGCAGCAGTTGCGGCGGATGATATCAGCAATGCTTCTGGCGATCGATCGCCGATACGCATGTCCACCAGCACTCGTGCCACGACAACGCCTATCCACGTGCTGCCATCACCGCGTGCCGCTGCCGTTCGAGCAACATTGAGAAGGAAGACCGGCCCTGCTGTCCCGCTCGGGGTGGCGGCGTCCACTTCAAAGGCAGGAGACTAGATGCTCATGCGCAGGGCCGCAGTTCCCGTTTGCATTGAGCCTGTGAGCTCGTCAGGGTTGATGCAGGCGAAAAAAACCGTCCCGTCCGCTCCGGAGGATGTTTTTGAGGAACGGTTGCTTCAGATCATTGGCCCGGGTGACCGCGTCCTCGATGCCGGTTGCGGTACAGGAATATTCTTTCGAGCGGATTTCTCTGAGCGAATTTCTTGTCGATGGATTGGAATCGATCTGCGTTCTGAACTCAACCGGAATAAGAGACTTCATCTGCGCGCTCAGGGCGACGTGACGCGGCTTCCGTTCAATGACGCCGCCTTCGATGTGGTGATCTGCCGATGGGTGGTTGAGCACTTGCCGAGACCCTTTCCTGCACTTTCAGAATTTGCACGCGTGCTGAAGCCTTCAGGACGCCTCTGCCTGTTCACGTCGAACGTCTTGCATTACTACGGCGCCGCAGCCAGATTGACGCCGCACAGTTTTCATCTGTGGTTCAATCGCACCGTACGCGGCTTTCAAGATGACGATATTTTTCCTACGACATATCGCGCAAACACCAGCAGGCGGCTCCGACTGTTACTTACGCAAGCAGGATTCTTGCGTGTTGAACTGACTGCCGTGGAAGGTGCGCCAAATGTGCTGCAGTTTAATCCGCTGCTTCACGCCGCCGGGCGGATGTACGAGTCGCTGGTCACCCGCTTTGAGTGGCTGTCGCGATTCCGAATGAACCTAATCGCGACTGCGTTCAAGAATTGAGGACGCGCATTGCTGCGAACCGGCAACTCTCCTGGCTTGCTCAGGGAGCCTGAGGTCCCTTATTTTTCTCGAAGCGGAGAAGGATCTCCACCGAGGGCAATTTTAATGCCCGACACAATTGCCGAACCTGCCTGCATTTTTACGCGCCGATAGAAAGATGCTCGTTCGCGGCGCAGCACTTCGGGGTCGAATTCCTTCGCTTTCGCGAGGTTTCGCGAGGACATTTGCGCCAGGCGTTTCGGATCCGCGGCGACTTCCAGAATCTTCGCGGCCAATGCGTGCGCGTCTCCCGGAGGCACCATGTCTTCGGGCTGGAGCAGTTCCGGAATTCCGCCAATGTTGGACCCCACGCAAGGGCAACCACGCGCCATTGCTTCGACGAGGGCACGGGGCAGCCCTTCCGCTCGCGACGGCATTACGAACAAATCGAGTGAGTCGAGAAAATCAACGATCGGTCTTCCGAATCCCAGCTGACCCAGAAACACTACTCTATCTTGTACGCGGAGTGCTTGGGCCAGTGATTTCATTTTATCCAGGTAGCAACCCTCGCCAGCCATAAAAACTTGAATTCCAAGACCAGCTCTGGAGCAAACGAGGACTGCATGAAGTAGAGTGTCCGGCCCTTTGTAGAGCTGCTCGAACGTTCCGATAAAGCCGACTTTGAAGCATCGCTGTTGGCTCTGAGCAAACGTCCGTCCACGATTTACTCGCTCCTGAATGAGATCGGCAGATGCGAAGCCGCAAGGCAGAGATATACGTGGCGAGAGGCTTGCATAACCATCCTGCGCCGGTGGGTAACGCTGCTGAAGGGCTCGGCTCCAGTAGAGCACAGCCTGAGCATTGCCGCACATGTTCCGCATTTCGCGAGTAAGGACGTACCGGTAGACTGGGCGGAAGCAGCTTTTCATCGCGCGAGGCGCAAGCGCGTCCCACGGGTCGCCCATGACATTCACGGCATAAGGTCTTTGGCCTTTCCGGAGTTCGCGCCACAGCAGACGACCGACTACGCCGGGCATCTGAAGAACATAAGCGTCGCATTCAGCAACTGCCTCGCGAACGTGGCTGCGTAGTTGGAGGAATTTGACTGCGTAGTCCCCGAGTCCTGAAAAATCGGGCAGCCCGTGCACGGAGACATTCGGCCCATTCACGCGCTCTGCAGCGACAGTACTGCGTGTTTGGCGCACGCGCGCGACCAGCAAAACCTCGTCGAAAAACTCCAAAAGTTCGGACCAAACCGAGTATCCCGCGGGGCCTTGCACCCGAAACTCATCGGCGTTGCGAACGAGGCGGTTTTCGATAGCACACAGACATTTCATGTTCGGGTCACATGCTCGGATGACGGCCGTAAACGCTGTGAGGCGGCGAACACAACTAAAATGGTTAGGAATCCTTCTGTGATGAAGGTAAACAGCAAGACATCGCTGTCGTAAACGAGGCCCATCACCAGCATCGCGGTAAAGAATGGCGCCAAAAACATTCGAGCATCCGCAGAATTCCAGCTGTTGAGCTTGCGCCGATACCAGCCCAAGATCGCTCCGTAGACCGCGAATATGGGCGCCACGCCCCACAGTCCAAAGTTCAGCAGCGCTTCGCCTCCCAGCCCATATAATCTACTTGATCGCAGCTGTGTCGATTTGCCCCACAGCGCCTCACTGCCTGCATCGACGCGTATCTCCGGCCGGCCGGGCCAAAAGTCGCTCGGAATGACGAATGCAAACGCGCCGATGTAGGTGAGTCCCCAGCGATAATCGTAATCGTCGGGGTCGACCACCAGGTTTCGCAATATGAACGCGTTCGAATCGGCACGCGCCAGATCTCCCAATAGCAAATATTTGAAATTGCGCTGATAACCTGCCGGGTCCAGCCACGTCGATGGAGCGCGCAGCACGCTCAGTGCTTCGATTTTTTTCTCCTTATAAAACCCGTAGAAATACATGAAACCGATCAGAAAGGCGATTCCCGCGGCCATCAGCTTCTTGGGCAACGCGCGGACGCGATAATGGATGATGCCCAGCATCCAGAACAGAGCCCAGACTGTTGTCCCCCGGCTGCCGTACGAACCAACGATGAGGAAATGAATCGCGCCCGCCACAATCAACAGCGAGACGGCGATGATCAGGTTTCGGCGCCGATGCTCCGGATTTCCGCTCCGCGTCAGAAGGTAGACCACAGCGATAAACAATAGGATCGACATCGGCCATGCAAAAATCAGCAGCCATCCCTTTCCTGCAAATGCTTCTGGATCGCTTTCAAATGAATGCACGAGTCCAGCGAGCCCGTTCAGTTGCCATAGGAAAGCTACGGTCCCGGCTACCGAAAGCAACAAACCGAAGGCAAAGAACGGATATGTTTTTCGCTGATTGATTTCCCATCGCTGTGCCGAAGGTTTGGTGTGGCTGAACGCGATGTCATGGAACAGGCGATATGCGGCGAGGCCCAGCGCCGTGAGGGCCGCCATCGCGCCAAGCCAGGGTCGCCAATCTCCCCAATAAGGAAGGTCGCCAACCCCATAGGTGTCCCAGCAAACGTTCAGCAGCGGCGCCACAAAGAACCCGTAGAATGCGACGCAGGCGATGATCGTTTTCGGATCGAACAGATCGAGCTTGCCGCACAGCCAACGGACAATATCGACTGCCGTCAAAATGCCGCAGGCCATCACGGGTGCAAGGAACCAGTGAAGGACGCTTTGATTCCAGAGGGCGGCGGCGAACGTCACGAGTACTACAATCGCGGCCGACAAAACATAATCCCCGCGCAGTCCATGTCGTCGAGCGGCTGTGCCGAATCTCCGATCATACAAGCCGCTGGTCCTGACCGTTGCGGTGATGGATCCATTAGCCATTTACGCGTCTGGTGTGGTGCCTGTGATGTATTGCTTTCGGGCTGCAACGCTCAACGGTCTTGAAAGCGCCGAAAGCACCTCCGTTGCACGCGAGTCTATGCGGTCGCGGTAGATTGGCGCTCGCAGGCCTCCGCTCCGAAAAACCCGTTATATGTGTCAACGACGTCGTGCGCCGTACGCTGCACGTCGAAAAGTTGTAGAGCCAGGGACATACCCGCGGATGCGCGACGTTTTGCTTCAGGTTTGTTGCGCAGCACTTCGACAATAGAGTGAGCCAGCGCGACCGGATTTCGCGGCGGCACAAGCCAACCTGTTTTTCCGTCGCGAATCAAGTCCGGAAGACCGCCCACATCGGTCGCCACGACAGGGACACCGCTGAGGAGCGGTTCGACGGCACCGCCGCAATTCTCGGAGTGCGATGGAACCACCGCCAGATCCAGGTCCGGATATAGTTCCGGCACGTCCGCCCTGGTGCCCAGAAACGCAAGAGAGCCATTGCAAATGGTTTGGCCATATCTGCGCAACCGCTCTTCGTACCAGCGAGCGTCCCAGGCTCCTCCTACGATCACGCCCTTAATCTGTGGCAACTCCCGGCGCGCCAGGTTTAGTGCAGAAATAAAGTCCTCGTGGCCCTTCAGTCCGCGCCGTTGCCCCAGAAACCATTTGGGCCCATACATGTATGCGACCATGCCCACTAGAGGAGTGTCGGACGCCATCCCGAGTTCGGCCCGAAGTCTGCCGTTTCTCGCCGTGCCAAAGGGCGTCACTTCAATGCCGGCGTATGAGAGAGATACGCGTTCGGGTTCGACTCCAAGACTTAGGTATTTGCGCCAAGTCCATTGGCACGTGGCGATCCAGTGATCGCGCGGACCGGCCGTTCGCATGTCCAGGTTAGCGAAAAATGGCGATTCCAGATGAAGCGGCCCTGCCACTTGGAATAGTCGCGGCGTCGGAGAATCTTTCCCGAGTGCGAGGCGCAGCGCCAATGTCGTTCCCACGTGATGTGTGTGTATCAGATCGGGCTGGACGCGCTCGACCAACTGACGACAACGTCGGAGAACGGATGGAAGCTCCCACGGTCGCCTTGCGGGAAAATCCAAATCCACGGCGACTACCTTGATGCCCGCTTCGCGATAGCGCGGCGCCAGGCCTTCCGTGTCCGACGGCAGCGCCACTTCCACGTCGATTCCCATGGATCGCAGCACACGAATCTGATGATAGGCCCAGGTAGCCCCAACCGCTGTCTTGATAATGTGCAGTACCTTCACAATCTCTTAAAACGAGCTTACCCTACAGCTCCACTGTGGACAATCGCAGCCATAAGATGCTAACTAAGATCTAGCAGGCCGTTTGCCGATTGGTGGTGCAGCGTGAATCCAAGTGCCGCTCGGTCTTTCCGTCGCAGAATTAGTCGTTCATTCCAGCTCTTTTGCGTGGTAATCATTCCATTTTGCGCCTCCTTGGCAGCGGCGCGTGGTGGACCGGCTGAACGCCAGCAGCAGACGCAACCGTTAGGTTCGCTGAGTACAGTCGGCAACGTCTACGTCAACGGTTCTCTAGCACCCGCGGAATCGACAATTTTTTCTGGCGACACAGTACTCACAAGCGAAACCGGTGTGGCGGTATTTACGGTCAGCGGTAAAGGCTCGTTCAAGATTTCCCCGCAAACACACCTTGTTTTTGCCGCCGAGCCCACATACCTTGCCGAAATGACATCGGGAACCGTGGTCATGACCACCTTTGCGGGCGCCACGCAAATAGGCTTGAAGGTCGGCAATTATGTGGTGAGTCCTGTTATCGAAACTCAGCAATCCTCATCGAGGATCGAGAAGAATACCGTCGGCTCGTTTCTCGTGGCCTGCCTGGACGGCAGCGTTGGCGTCATTCCAATCCAAGGCGTGTCGGGCCAAGTGTTGCGAGTCGGTCAGACTGTCGAGATTTCACCTGCCGGCGTCCTGGGTACTCCAGAGGCGACCTCCACCCAAGCGCCCGCTCAGCAGACTGCGCAGCAACCGAATCACAAGAACAGAAAATGGATTGCCTACGGGATAGCGGGCGGCGGAGCAGCTGCAGTTGTTGCCGCCGTGGCCGCGCGTGGAAATCACGGACAGCCTGTTAGCCCCTCTTCAATGTGAGAACGCGCGTAGTCTCCTCTTGCGTGTTGCCGCGGCGGGGACTCGGTTCAGTAGGCCAAATTATTGAGCGGCGGCAATCCTGAAGACGACAGTCACGTATTCCCGCGCTTCCACCCCATGTCCGCCTACAAGGGTTTGCTGGTAACGCCAGCCCCGCACAGCGGTCGCCGCGGCCGACATCAGCATGACGGGCCCGCTGATCGCGCGGATGTCTTTCACACTTCCATCTCGGTTCACCGTCACATCCAGCTTAACCGTACCCTGGATTCCTTCCCGCGCTGCTTCGATTGGATAGACGGGCGGATAACTTGAGACCGGCTGCCCTATGCGTAACTGTCCCGCGACTTGCGAGCTACTGGATTGCAGTTCAGGCGGAATGATGAAGCCGTAGAACCGCGACGAGGCCATAACGGTGCCGCTGGCCACCGGCAGCGGCGCGCTGGGCTTCACGGGAGTTCTGGGCGCCGACGCTGCCGCGGAAGATCGTAAAGTATTACCGGTAGCCGGATCGGACGATGATGCGCCGGCCGCCGTCGGCCCAGCATGTAAATCCACAGCGTGTAAATTCTCCTGTCGCTGCGCTGGTCCATTGTTCTTCGCTGGAATTGCCGGATTTGCTGCCGCTTTGGAGCTTGACGCCGGCGCGACCGGTTGTCTCCGCACCTGTGCTACTTCCTGATTCGCCGGGCGTACGGCTCTATTTTGTTCCGTTTGCGTTTTTCGCATATCGACGCTGGATACTCGCGGCTCGACATCCGGATTTGTCTTTTCTTGGCTTGGCGCAACGTTGGCCTGCCATTTTGAAGTGTCGGTCGCGTTCGTCGCCGGTATCCGTTCCTGCAAAGTGCGATTACTCGCGTAGCGGGAGCTTCCCCGCGCATTCCCAGCAGCATCGGGCGAATACCGGCTAGTCGGCTGACGCGGCGGCACGGCATTCTGCGTCTCGCGATTCTGTAAGCTGTATTTATCGGATCGGGGCTGATGTCCAAAGCGGTCTGGGCCACTCGCACTCGCCACAGAAGAATTTCCGGCAGCAGCCGGACGGTGCACTCCTACCGGTGTAGCATTGCTCTGAGTGGCAGACGCCGCAGGCGGGACACGAGGAATAGCAGTTTGTATCCCACCCGCGCCCGCGCTGGATGCTGCATTATTCGGCGCTGCAGGTTGCTCCAAAGAACGGGATGGCGAGTTCTGCGCGTTTTCAACTCCGCTCGTATTATCGGTTGACCGTTGATCATTCGCTTGGCCATTCCGGCGATCCGGTCCGGCATCATTCGCACGACTACGGTGCGGGAGGGGCAGTGGTTTCACTCGCGTCTGAGTCATCGCGATGGGTTTGAACATCATGACTAATGCAAATCCCAGCACGGCAATCAATCCGAGCGCCGCGTAGACCCACCCAAATCGTCGTTGCTTGAAGTCTGTTCCGACAAGCGGCGCCATGTGTTCGTTAGGTCGCGGCATATTGGGAATTGCCGCCGGTACGCTTTCGTCCTCTGGCTGTCGCTCGGGTGGGAATGTCTCGTCAAGGAGAGACAAGTCAAATGCTGACCTATCGTATTTGCGCGCGGCGGTATCCGCGGCCCTAGTACTTCGCGTTGGGCGCAGTTCCCCCGACAGGCGCCCGTTCAAATCTGCTGGGGACTTTGAGCCGCTCGGTGTTGCTAAAGGATGTTCCGAAACTCCGTCCCGCCGCAGTGGTGTGTTCCGTTCATGCTGGTTTTCGAGAGGAAGATGTGCGTCTGCTTCGCCAGCCAGCGGTCGCTCAGGCGGAACGGCCAGCTCCGGCGAGGCGCTTCGATCTCGCTCCGCATCGATCCATGCACTGATTTGTGCCCGTGTCTCCGCCGGCAGATCGACGAATTCGATTCCCGCCTCTTTCTTCGACCGGATCTGCCACGCCAGTCGGCCAGCAGCTTCTATCCGCTCCTCCGTTCTCGGCAGACGGAACCGCATCTGCTCGAACGAATCGCAGGTGAGGACTTGTACCGCCTGTACCGCGATTCCCGTTTCGCTGATATTCAGAATCATGCCCGCGTTGTTGTCCGTAAGTTCAATGTACGCAAGGGAATGCACCTGCAGTCGCAATTGCGCTCTGCTATCGGAAAGCCCAGTGCTATCTGCGTGACGTTCGGGGGAGTCCAGCATTGTTCTTCTTGCGCCTGAGGGGGGCAAACGCAGCAACGACCTTACCCAATTGTATCCGCACTCTCGGGGTTCTTCAACGCTGCTAATCGTCATTTAGCAGCTAATCCAGCTCTATCTGCGCCTCGCCTTGTTCCAGTTATACCTCATTGCTCTTGAGTCTCTGATTCGGCGTTTCTCGTGGCGGTTTTTCCTTCCGCGAGGACAATATGTCGCACCCAAAGAGTCCCGGAGATCTTGTTGTCGAACTTGCCGCTCGGCGAGCGCGCGATTCGCAAGAGAAGCAGGTGCGTATTAGGCCCCGTCTGGAAAGTCAGTCGGACCGGCGTCCAGTCCGAGGTTCCTACCTGGTTCGGCGTCATCACAGGAAGCTTCTTCAGGTCGTAGTCATCGAAGATCTGGAATCTTGGACCGCTGTCCGTGGTGATTGCATTCCGGCGCACATCAGCCGAGAACTCGTACCGCGTTCGCGGCTGAACCTGGATGAACTGCACCACCGCCCCGTAGTCCAGGTTTTGCGTGCCATCGAAGTCGATCCGAAGCAGTCCCCACGGATGCGACTCATCCGCAGGGTCGATCCTTACCGTGGCGCCTGCGGTGGGAATCACCCGCCAATCGAACCCGCCGTTCAGAATGGGAAAATCGAAATCGCCATTCGTCACCAGATTCCGGCTGGAAATTCGGGCACGTACTTCGGCCGGAAAGCGATCACTAAGCCCTCGCCATAGCTCTGAAGCAGCGCCCACTTGTCCGTGGTGGAGCAATGCGTCGAAGTATGGAAACGAGTCCGCGGGCCGAAATGCCAGTCCCGAGTTGAGCAGCTTGCTCCATACTTCTCCCGCTCCTCGCAGGTTTCCCGACGCAAGCTCGAAGTTAAGATAGTCGACGAATATTGATCCACGGGAGGGGAGGACTTCGCCGGCTACTTCGCTGGGATCGATACCCGCCCCGGTGACGAGCGCGAAAACCTCTCTGTCCTGCACTCCTCCGGCCAGCAACACATTCTTCAGCAGTGGTAGCGCCTCTCTTGCCCGCTTCGTCCGCACATAAAAATTCGCGAGCTTCCAGTTAATATCCGGAGAACTAGGAAACAATCGGCGGGCTCTTTCGAATGCGCGAATCGCGTCATTCGGACGTCCCGCGCGGTCGTAGGCCGATCCTAGGTCCGTCCAATAATGTGCATCATTCGGACTCAGGCGCGTCGCCGTCTGATACAGTTGGACGCTTCGGTTTGGATCTGGATTTTCCGAATAAAACTCGACCAGATGCCCCAGGGCGTCCGCGTATTCCGGGTTCTGCGGGTCCCATTTCACAGCCAATTCGACGTCATGCGGATCATGCCGGCTGAAGTACCATGCCGCTACGCCTCGCCTGGCTGCAAAGTACGCAGCCGCTGCGAAGACTACGACCAAGCACGCCCGCAGCATTGTTATCGCAAGAGCTCGCTTCGTTTTCTGCGCATCCCCCTTTGCCGAACTGGGTCGCTCGCGCGTCTCGATAAACATTTTTTCGATTATTTATCTTCCGCTTTAAATCGAACTCGCTATAAAGCCTGCCCGTATCATGACATCTTCGTTCAAGCAGGCGTTAGGGGATAAAGAGCGGCGAGCGGCGTGCAACTAGCGTCCAAAACGAGCGATTGTTGGGAACGGGATCGGTCGACCTGGCAACGCAAGGTCAACCGGGCCGTATGGAGCGGGCGATGGGAATCGAACTTATCGCCCACTCAATCCACAGCGATAAGTCCCGTTGAATGTGCTGCCCTTACTGGCCCGCACTCCCCGAAAAGGGCGGAAAAGAGGGGTAATAGAACCCGATTTTGCGCCCAAGTTGCGCCCAAATTTCATCTCATCGCCCACGGCGAAAACAGCCCGCTAGCCTGAACCTGGCGATCTGGCAATTCGTGCAGCACCTCCGCGCGCGTTTCGCAGGAGAAATCGAGCGCGATCCGCGACGGTTCAGAGCGAAGCTGCTCGCGTCTTTGAAAACAGAACTCCCCCTGCGCAATGGACGGCCATGCGATGCGACCGTGACGCGCGCCGTTGAGATGCGAGCGTCCCGCCAACCGTGGCAAGCCGTTTATCCCGAGTGCATTCCAGATTTTCAGCGGCTCGATTCCTATGCGCGGCACCTTGCGCAATCCCGACTGCGAGCCGCCGTTCGTTCCCGTCGAAACGTGCGTAGGCGACGCATCCGGGCCGTTGAGGGCCGAAGAGCAGCGCGCGCGACGTTTGGGTGATGATGTCTCGGGAGCCGAGCGTTTCAGGAAGCCAAATACCTGCGCAGGTATTTTTCCTCTTCAGCTTTGGTCTTGCACTTGTACACCGCTCGTATCATTTCGCGGACGGTTTCTCCCTGTGGGCCGAATTTCTTTTCGCCGTCGGCCAGGTCAACATCGTCGAGTTCCTTCTGAGAGAACCCACCGACCGGCATTGGGTGTATGGACCAAATATCCGTGATGCTGACAACTTCTCCACCGGAGAGACGAATGTTCGAGAGCATTTCGTGCAGCTTTTTTGCCCCGGCTCCGTAACACAAGGCGAGCGAAATTTGTGGATCGATTTTCACGTCAATGGCAGGTTCCCGCTTGTAGAAAGTAACGTCGCACGGTTGACCGCTCATCGATAGGTGCAGAATCATTTGGCCCAGCATTTGAAGGCGATCTCCGAAAACCTCTTTCATTCTTTTTGTCATTTCTTTCTGGTTCATTCTGAGCCTCAATCCAGGGGTAGGCGTGACGCCAAAAGGGATGGCCGAGTATACCACTTTCGGTAATCTCGCAGTATAGTGACCTCGCCCCAGGCCCTGCGCGCAGTTCGCCGGACCAGAAAGGACTCTTATGAGCCAGCCGGATATCGAAAAGTACTGCGATTTGATGGAAGAACTTAAGCGCAGGACCGCCGTTGTAGATTTTTTCTTGGTCGGAGGGGGCCACGCACTTTATCAGCCTCCAACCATCGAATCGGTCGCCTTACAGCTGAGAAAGATGCTCGAACTTATTGCGTTTGGATCGCTCGTTGCCAATCGGGATTCGTATTCTGCAGCATATGCGAATTTCGCGCAGCACTGGAACGCGCGTCTGATGCTTCGTGACGTGGAAAGGATCAATCCAGACTTCTATCCGAGGCCCGTCGTTGAAGCACCAAGTCCCGACCCGCGAGCGATCCACAGTCTGAAGGACCGGGCGTCGGACTATCTGACCAAAGACGAATTTGAAAAAGCGTACGAGAAGTGCGGAGCGATCCTCCATGCGGAGAATCCTTACGGCTCTCGCATCGACTACGCTTATTACACTCAGAGACTCCCCGCGTGGCGTACGCAGATCGCGAACCTTCTGAACAACCATCAGATCAGACTCGTTGGCGAGCCGGGATTTTGGTTGATCCACATGCAGGAAAATCAGGACGACAAGGTTCACTACTATAAATTCGAGCCGCCTCGCGTGCCTCAACACCCATAGGCGAAGAAACCCCAAGCGAATTGTTTCGTCTTCCGCTCCGTTCGAGCTACCGCTACGCTGAAGGCCGAAAGGAGCAAGGAAATGCCGACAAAACAGCAGCTCATGGACCGGATCAAAGAGCTTGAAGAAGAGAACGACGAGCTGCAGGACTCGCTCGATTCGATAGCCGATATCGCCGCGCCGCCCGACGAGGACAGCGGCCAAGACGAAGCAGACGAGGACGAAGGTGACGACAGCAGCGACGATGACGAGAACGACGACCCGGAAGAATAGCGCCAGCAGCGGCATGCGGCGCACGCTGGCGTAAACCTTCCGGAGAAATCACCGACCGTGCCGGGCGGTACCGAGCGAACAGTAGGGAGTGTCGCCCGCCTGGCCCTCGGATATGCGCATTTTGCGGCACGCTCCGCACAGTCGAAATCCATCACCTCGACGGCGAGGAACGGAACACCGACCGGGCGAATCTCGTTTGGAGTTGCCGTCGATGCAACACGATTATCGGCATCGCGGCAAAACGCGCCGGGATTGGAAGGCGTACGCGCCAATTCAATCCCGATTCGGACGGCGCCCAGACTCTCGCCCAGTGGGTGACGGCGGTTCTCACACTGCACGGAAAGTCCGATGCGATGGGGGTACAAGAAGCTATCGACCTCGTGCGTGACACGCCAGCAGAGCGGCGGTCACTATTTGCACGCGAGATCTGGCGGATCCGCCGAGCGCGCGGTACCGACCACCGATAGGAGCAAACCTGGCATGTCCACTTTGCCGTTCGATTTGCCGCGCCCTTTTTCACGGTTTGTCGCGTCGATTTGCGCGAAATGTTCGTATTGTCGCGTGCGTGTCGCGCCGCTCTGACCAATGGCCGAGATGCTCACCGCTAGAACTGCCGCCGACCTGCTCGGTGTGGACAAGCGAACCGTGTTACGTATGGCACGCGACGGGAAAATTCGCTCGTTTCGCACGCCAGGGGGACAGCACCGTTTTCGTCGCGAAGAGATCGAGAGATTGGCCGCTGGCCGTGAGACCGCGCCAACACGCTCAGTTTCGACCGTCGAAAATAAACGCGATGAAGTGGAAACCCTCAATCTGGAAATGCAGGCGCGCCGCGCAAAACGTGAGCTCGCCCGCATGGAAGCCGAGGACGCGGCCGCAGAACTCGACGCAGCAGCGGTCCGGCGCAGCGAACAATTAGCGGACAAACGGGCGCTAGCGGAAGCACGGCTCAAGCGAGAACATGCGCAGCAAGAGCGCGAAGCAGCACGTGCGCGCGAGGCCGCCGAACGCGAACGACGAATCTGGG
>DASUJR010000084.1:0-21234 GCA_036279175.1 Candidatus Acidiferrales bacterium
TGTCGCGGTAATGCCGCTCGAGCGTCTCTCGGACTTTTTCCAGCTGCTGATAAACCTTCGGCATGCGCGTCTTGAGTTCGCTGAGATGCATGGGCGTGCGGATCCCGGCGACAACGTCTTCCCCCTGCGCATTCAGGAGGAAGTCGCCAAAAAACGTTTTTTCGCCGGTGCTGGGATCGCGAGTGAAGCAGACGCCGGTCCCGGAGTTGTCGCCGGTGTTGCCGAACACCATCTGAACGACGTTGACGCCCGTGCCGAGCAATCCGGTAATTTTTTCCACGCGGCGATAGGTGACGGCTTTCTCGCCCATCCAGGACTCAAACACCGCTCCGATGGCACCCCAGAGTTGCGCGACAGGATCTTCGGGAAAATCAGTGCCGGTCGTACTCTTAAAGTAAGACTTATAGGCAGCGACGAGCTCGCGCCAACCTTCGGCTGTGACTTGCGTGTCGTCTTTTACGCCGTGTTTCTGTTTCATCGCTCGGAGCTTCGCCTCGAGATCGTCCTTAGGCAGGCCAATAACCACGCTGGAGTACATCTGAACGAATCGGCGATACGCGTCGTAAGCGAATCGTTCGTTGTTTGTCGCCTTGGCAAGCCCCTTCACCGATTTGTCGTTGAGTCCCAGATTCAGAATGGTTTCCATCATTCCGGGCATGGAACGGGCGGATCCGGAGCGCACGCTGACGAGGAGCGGGTCGGTATCGTCGCCAAGCTTCTTGCCAGTGAGCTTTTCGAGGCGAGCGAGGTTCTTGTCAACTTCGGCGCGCAATTCCTTGGGGTGTTTCTTGTTGTGATTGAGGTAGTAATCGCACGCCTCTGTGGTAATGGTAAAACCGGCAGGAACCGGCAGGCCGATCCGGGTCATCTCCGCGAGGCCGGCGCCTTTGCCGCCGAGCAGGTCCTTCATCTCGCCAGTACCGTCTGCTTTTCCCGCGCCAAAAAAATAAACGTATTTCATTTCGCTCCTCTGTAAGAGTTAGATGTAAGAGTTAGAGTTCATCTGCAATCGCGTGCAGGCTGTTGAGATTGGGTTCGTGTGATACTTCAAGTTTGGAGGTCCCATTTTGAGTGCGTCGTTGTCGGCGAACCGACACCTAAAATTTACCTTTAAGATCTCGCGGCCCGTCGGTGCGAAGTTCAAGTGTTCCTTGAGTGACAATTTGGCCTTCTAAAGCAATCGCTGACGGACTAATTGCGGGCACGCCACGACCACCATTGCGCGTGGACTCTTCAAGTGCCACTTAGATCTCTGCGTGTCGACCGTCCGACAACGAAAGCAACGCTTCACACCCACCACGGGCTGCCTGACCTCGCCTCGCGAGACCGAATCCGGGCGGTCAAGGTTTGCCTTAACATCGCGGGATCTAAGGACGGGTCGCAACGCGGGCCGACTCCTTTGATTCTTCTCCGCCCAGCTCCGAGAAATCGGCGATGGTGGAGAATTCCTTGAGCAAATTGCCAAGCAGTGCGATGCGATTGCGGCGAATATTTTCATCCTCGTGCATCACTAGAACCTTATCAAAGAAGAAGTCGACGGCGGGGCGCAACTCGGAAATCTTCTCGAGCGCCTGACGATACTTTCTTTCCTTTTTACGGCGGCTCGCCTCTTCCCCGATGCGCTGGGCGGCGCTCTGAAGTTGAAGTTCGGCGGCCTCGCGCAGCAGTTCGTGCTTTACGCCGGACTGCGTCTTGTCGCTCGCGCCGGCGGACTTATCCAGGATGTTGCGGATCCGTTTAAAGGAAGCGGCGAGCGGTTCGAAATTCTTGGTGTGCCGTATCGCTTTCAGGGCCTTCAGACGCTCGACCGCATCGACCAGATCGTCCGCGCCCGCGGCAAATGCGGCATTGATTTCGTCGTACGCGAAGCCGCGGCGCTCGCGAAGGATGTACCGCGCGCGTTCGAGCAGGAAATCGAGGACCTGCGCTTGCACCTTGTCGGGAACAGCGATCTTCGGCGGGTGCGCGGCAACTCCGCGAGCGGCGGCCGAGACGGCGGCCGAAAGAGAGATCGGCAGTTCGCGATCGAGGATAATCTTCACGATTCCGAGTGCCGCCCTGCGCAGCGCGAACGGGTCGCCCGAACTGGTTGGAACCGCACCCACTGCGAAGCAGGCGACGAGTGAATCGAGCTTGTCCGCGAGGGCAACGGCGCAACCGGTAAGATTGCGGGGGATGGGGTCGTCGAGGCCCACGGGCTTGTAGTGATCGTAGACGGCCCAGGCAACACTTTCCGGTTCGCTCTGCGCGCGAGCGTAAAGTCCTCCAACGACACCCTGTAACTCCGGAAATTCCCCGACCATTTCGGTGATAAGGTCGCACTTGGCGAGTTCGCACGCGCGGTCGGACCCGGCCACATCGGCTTCGGTCACGCCGGAGTTAAACCACTGCTCGGCCAGCCATCGCGCGAGATCGCGCATGCGCTCGACTTTATCCTTGTAGCTCCCCAAACGAGATTCGTATGTAACGGCGGCCAATTTGGGCAGGTAGTCGGCGAGCTTAGTCTTCTGATCGGTCTGCCAAAAAAATTGAGCGTCTGCGAAGCGCGCCCTCAGCACGCGTTCGTGTCCCTGGCGAACCATCCCTTTGGGATCGCTCGCGAGATTGATGACGGCGAGAAAGTGAGGCGCCAGTTCCCCGTTGCGGGATTCCAGGGCGAAGTATTTCTGGTGTCCGCGCATGACGGTGATCAGGATTTCATCCGGCAAGTCGAGGAACGCGGGATCGAATGCGCCGGCAATCACGGAGGGATATTCGTTCAAATAAGTCACCTGATCCAGCAGTGCGGGATCCTCATGCGCGCGTAAATTTTTGCGAGAGGAAATGGCGCGAATTTCGGATTCGATTTTCTTGCGTCGCTGATCGGGCCGGCAAAGGATAAAGTTTTTCTTTAACTTCGATTCGTAGTCGCTCGCGATTGCCACGCGAATATTTCGTTTGCCGAGAAATCGATGGCCTTGCGTGCGGTCCGCAGAGTGGACGCCGGCGAAGGAAAACTTAACGATCTTTCCATCCAGGAGGGCAACGATCCAGCGGATCGGTCGAATGAAGCGCGGACCGTGAGCGCCGGTCCAGTACATGGAGCGAGGCCAGGATATTTCACGGATCGCGTGGGGGAGAAATTCCGAAAGTATTTCTTGAGCAAGGCGCCCGCGAGTGATCTGTATGGCTGCGATGTACTCGCCCTTTGGCGTATTCACAACGGTGAGCTTCGAGAGCGGGATGCCCTGCCTCTCCGCGAAGCTGACGGCGGCGCGCGTCGGCTCGCCGACATTGTCGAATGCAACCGATTTCGGCGGACCGACAATCTCGCGGGTGCGATCTTCCTGCTTCAGTCGCACGTTACGCACAATGGCAGTCAGGCGTCGTGGAGCGCCAAAAGTTTCAATTGATGCAGCAGAGTTTTCGTGAACCAGCGCATTCGTCAGGAAATACTTCTCAAGTATTACTTTCAGTTCGGACGCAGCCTTCGCGATCATCCCCGCAGGGATCTCTTCGCAACCTATTTCAAAAAGGAATTCGCCGCTAGTTTTGGATTGGTTCATAGGCGCAGGTTACAAACGCGTGAGGCGCGGAGCCGAGTTGGCCGAGCATGGATTGACGACGCCGATCATGGGTTGACTCCCGCGATGGGTACGGCGCTGCGCTCGGCAGGAGGATCGGCCATTCCGGACTGCTGTTCGGTCCACGCGCGAGCCACTTGTACGGCGAGCTTGCGGACGCGGCCGATCATTGCAGCGCGTTCGGTGACGGAAATAGCGCCGCGCGCATCGAGCAAATTAAAAAGGTGCGAGCATTTCAGGCACAGATCGTAAGCTTGAAGAACGGGAAAACGGAGCCTTTCCTTCCCTTTGGCCTTCGCGTACGCGGCGAGGAGTCGCGCCGCCTCGGATTCATTCAAATCGAACTGTTTGCGTGTAGCGGCCGCGTCGGCATAGTCGAAGCTGTAGGCGGAAAATTGCTGTTCTTCAGCGAGCCGGACCTGACCGTACGTCACTGAATCGGACCAGCGGACGTCGAAAATGTTATCGACACCCTGCAGATACGCGGCGATGCGATCGAGGCCGTAGGTTAACTCCACCGATATAGGATCGAGGTCAAGCCCGCCACACTGCTGGAAATAAGTGAACTGTGTGATCTCAAGACCATCGAGCAAAACCTGCCATCCAATTCCCCATGCGCCGAGCGTGGGCGACTCCCAGTTATCTTCCTCGAAGCGAATGTCGTGTTCCTTCAGATTGATCCCCATAGAGGCGAGGCTGTCGAGGTAAAGATCCTGAACGTCATCCGGCGAAGGCTTAAGTATCACTTGAAGCTGCGTGTGTTTGTAGAGGCGGTTGGGATTTTCGCCGTAACGGCCATCCGCGGGACGGCGGCTGGGTTGAGCATAGACGACGCGATAAGGGACAGAGCCAAGCACGCGCAGAAAAGTTTCCGGATGCATCGTGCCGGCGCCAACTTCAACGTCGTATGGCTGCTGAAGAATGCAATTGCGACGTGTCCAGTACTCTTCAAGTTTTAGAAGAAGATCCTGAAAGCTTAGTCCCCGACGCGGCGAAGAAGGTAAAGTTTTACTTTGCGAGCGATTGCCCGCCACGATCCTGGCGGCTGCCCCGCGAGTCGGGCCGGCACGGCGGTTTCGCGAACGGCTGATGGAAGGCTTCACGCTGATTCCAGCAGTTCGCGAGAGGCAAGCTTGCGATCGATCTGATGTTCGATAACGTCGAGCATGATTTCAGTCATTTCCTTCGCGGCGCGGGGCGGCACGGCATCCTCAGTCAACCGGTCGAGCCGCTCTGACAGCATGCGGCGCATGGCCCCCAGCACCGGGGGTCCGATTGTGCGCATGCCGGGCTTACGGCAGTTCGCACAAACGACCGCCGAACTGGCCGGCGAGAAATACGCCGGCTGCGGCGGCCCGGATTGAGCCTGCAGCATACGACCGCACCGCGAGCACGCGTCCAGCGGCGGAAGCCACCCGCCAAGTTTCACGGTCCACAGCGTGAAATATGCGAGCGCTGGCTCAACCTTCGCCGTCCGCTTTACAGTTTGCGCGCACAAGAGCAACAAACGGAAATTCGCATCGGAGGCTTCCCGGTCAGGCAGTACGGCTTGCGTGACCTCACTGAATAAGGAAAGCCCCACGCTTGAGTCGTAATCGCTAAAAGCTCCCACGAACGACTCGATAATCTCGCACTGGTTGATGCGAACCAGTTCGCGCGTCTCTCGCTCGAAAAACCAGATGCGTATGTGCGACAGCCGTTCGAGCGTGGAGCCGAAGCGGCTTTTCGGGCGGCGCGCACCTGCAGCGACGCCGCGCATCCGTCCCATGGTGCGCGAAAGAAAGCTGACCAGCCGGTCCGCCTCGCCCAGCGGGTAACTGTGCAGGACAATGGCTTCGGATTCGTGAAGCGGCATCGGCGTGTCGGCGCGGCGACAAGCAAAGCAGCACTTGAAGAGCGTTGGCGCCAAAAAACTGCCGCGCAAAGCTCATCTTGAAGCGCGCACCAAAACAAATTTTTGTATCACAGCAAAGGATAGCGCGCAAATGAATTGCATCGCAAACAGGTGGCTCCCCCATGGAAGGCTTACGACTGAGGTAGGTCGTAACGAAGCGGATTCGATCGCCCGTGCGGAACCTGAATTCTGAGTTCTGCGATACACGCCTTCCCCGGCACCGGGCATGGCCGGCCAAATACAATCGCCTTCTGCCGGGAGCTGGCGAGCAACTCGGGATCGCACGAAAAATCAAAGGCGAATCGATGCCGCGCGTCGAAATCGTAAAACGATTATGGCAGAGACGAAGCCTATCCGTTCCCACAGACACTTCGTGCGATTCCGCTTGCGAAAGGCATAGCAAACACCGTTGCATGATGGAGACGCTTCTCGCTACAGTTGGCGCTTACAAGGAAAACATGGGCTCGCGACAACCCGAACGCTACACACGTGCTCGCGGAAGTTCTTCGCAACCCGCGCATTCAAGGCGCATTTCGACCGCCTCGATCGTTCTCGGAATAGGAATCAATGCAACCGACACCGTGATTCGTCTGCCGCGATTCCCTACTATCGACAGCAAGGTCGAGATAACGGCCACAGAAACCAAGGCGGGCGGCCAGGTGGCCAGCGCGATGGTTGCATGCAGGCGATGGGGGCTGCGCGCGCGATATGCCGGAAAGATCGGCGACGACCCGGCCGGTCAATTCCAGCGCGAGGAGATGGATCGCGAAGACGTGGAAGCACATTGGATCACAGCGCAGGGAGAAGCAAGTCAAAGCGCGTTCATCCTGGTAGATGAGCCGACGGGCGAGCGGACCGTGCTGTGGAAACGCGACCCCGCAATCGCGCTGCGCCCCGAAGATATCCGCCGAGACTGGCTGGCAGGCGTATCCGCGCTGCTGGTCGACGGGCATGACACAACTGCCGCAGCGTTGTCCGCTCGATGGGCGCGGGAAGAAGGGATACCGGTCGTCGCCGACCTCGACAATCGTTACCCCGGAGTTGAAGCGTTACTTCAATTTGCGGACTTCCTTATCACGTCGCGGGATTTCCCCGGACGACTGACCGGCGAGCGGGATTTGCTTAAGGCCCTGCCGAAGATGCATGCGCGGTTCAAGTGTCGCCTGACGGGATCGACGCTCGGTCGGCTCGGAGTGGTCGTTTGGGACGGCTCACAGTTTTTTCTGTGCCCTGGGTACAAGGTGAATGCAATCGATACAACAGGGGCAGGCGACGTCTTTCACGGGGCCTTTCTATATGGACTGGTGCACGGGTGGGAAGTGAAAGAAATACTTGAATTCAGCTGCGCGGCCGCAGCGCTGAATTGTGAGGCCGTCGGCGCTCGCGGCGGGATTCGGTCGCTGGAAGAGATTTGCCGGATGCAGCGCGACGGGTCACGGTCGGAAGCGGCGTTCGAACCTAAAGAATTACTTGAAGCTGCCAATGCGGCGATCTGTGGGTTGGAGCGATGATTCCGTTAAAGGATGAGACGCCGCGACGTTCCGTGCCCGTCATCACCCTGCTTCTGATTGCCATCAATGTGGCCGTTTTTTTCTACTCTCACCTTTCGATCTCACCGCCGGCCGAAAACGCGCTGATTGGCACCTACGGGCTGGTTCCGCTGCGCATTCAATACGCGCTGGCCGGAGTGCATGGTGCCACCTACGCCCATGCATTTGGAACGATCTTCACGTGTATGTTTCTGCATGCAGGATGGCTGCACATTATAGGAAACATGTGGTTCCTGTGGATCTTCGGCGCGAAGGTCGAAGAGCGATTCGGGCCGCTGACATATCTGCTCGTATACCTGGTTTGCGGAGTCGGTTCGGGCATTTCCCAGGTTGCATTCTCCTGGGGCTCACCGGTTCCGTCGATCGGAGCAAGCGGCGCGATATCGGGCATATTAGGCGCCTACCTGCTATTTTTTCCGCGGTCCCGCATCCTGACTTTGATTCCACTGTTCATCATCTGGTTTACGGCTCGCATTCCGGCGTTTGTCTTCATACTGCTGTGGTTTGCGGTGCAGTTTCTAAGCGGGCTAGGCTCGCTGGGCTCATCGACGTACGAAGGTGGCGTCGCGTGGTGGGCGCACGTTGGAGGTTTTATCCTGGGACTGCTGATTGCGTTGGAGACGAAGGCGAGCGCGCGAGCCGTCAGGTATGGATAGTGGCGCTGGAGTGGTCCGGGCCCGTTTGTTGCGATACGCGAAGGGCGCCGTGAAATAAGGATTGAAAGAATTTTCCGCAAGATGCAAGAGAAGTTTGATCGAAACGCGTTTTCACCCAGCCAGAGATTCAAGCAGCACGAGCTTCAACGAGCAGACCTGGAGGAGTGAAAATCATGCGCACGACAACTCGATCCCTAAGCGCAGCAATAGTGACAATGGCTCTGGCCGCCGGTATTTGGCTGTCGCCGGCTTCTTCACGCGCGGACAACAAAATCCTGGGGCACATCAACTTCGTTCCGGCCGGCAAAGCAGAGAAGTCTGCCGGTGTATGGGTGGACGGGCAATACGTTGGACACATCAGCGAATTGAAGGGCGACAAGAAGGTCCTGCTCATGCCAGGAAGCCATTCGATCGCAGTTCGCCAATCGGGATACAAGGACTGGACCGGCGACATCGTCGTTCAGCCGGGACAGGAGGTGAATCTTGCGATTCATCTCGAGAGGAATCCGGATGCCAAATTTCCCTCGGTCACCTCGGAGGTAAAGCTTGAAGTCGATCCGGACCGCGCGGCCGTGTTCGTCGATGGGCATTTCGCCGGGTACGCGCATCAATTTGGCGGCGTGGGCCGAGCGATGCTGATCGCTCCGGGCAAACATCAGATCAAGATCGCGCTGGTCGGGTATCATGACTTCACAACCGAGATAAACCTCCAACCGCATCAGAAGTTCACGTTGAAGACGTCGTTGATTCCGGGCAGCGTTCAGCAGGCCGACCCGTCGGTGAAACGGCGGCAGTAAGACGCGGAGCTTTCAATGGAAACGCCTGGCCGAAGTGCGGAGTGAATCTCGTCGGCGAGGCCAGACGTCGACTTGCCGACTCTTCAAGTAAATTCTTGAGCCCATTGGGGCGATGCAAAGAAGAACTTGGCGATCGGTCAATCCGGATGGACCAATGAACGGACAAGCGAAGCCTTACTTCACAAGTTAAAGAGCTCGCCCATTTGCCGTTCAGACCCCTCCTTGCAGTGAAAGTATAACTTGCCCGCTGTGACGGTCCGGGACTTCGGCCATCGACCAGCGACCGGGCGAATAGCGGCACCGTATCGGCGCTGGAAGTTTTACTTTAACAACTCCGGCGCGATGAGCGCGTCCGGATCACGGCGAGCGAACACGAGAGAACGTCAAAGTGGACGGCGAGGACTTCGGCTGCGCTACAATCGGGCAGCAGCGCGCGGAGGAACGGATTGGCTAAAGCGAAGAAGGAAGCTCAGGTGTTGTCGAGCGAGACGATTTATCAAGGCAAGGTGTTCAGCCTGCGAAAGGATCGCGTCGTCGAGCCGCAGGGCGTGGAGGCGACGCGGGAGATTGTGACTCATTCGGGATCCGTTGTGGTATTGCCGGTGTTCGCCGACGGCCGGATTCTGCTGATCCGGCAATACCGATATGTGGCGCGACAGTTTCTGTGGGAACTGGTGGCCGGACGAAAAGATGACGGAGAGAACTTCGTCCAGGGCGCGCTGCGCGAACTCGAAGAGGAAACGGGTTACAAAGCGGAAAAGCTCACGCAGATCATGGACGTGTTCCCGAGCCCTGGATTCCTTGCCGAGAACATGGTGATTTTCGTAGCGGAAGGCCTGAAGAAGGGCAAAGCGCGTCCAGAAGAAGATGAAAAGATCACGCCGCGGATCGTAACACTGCGCGAAGCAGAGGACTGGATCAGCACCGGCAAGATACGAGACGCAAAAACGGTCGCCGGGATCCTTTTCTATTCCACTTTTCTAGCTGGAAGAGGCGGCAAACGGCCGGCTCGCGCCGAACGCGCAGCGAACAGTGGCGTTCGAAAGTCGCGACCCCGCACGAAGCATTAGGTTCGAGCACGGGCAGCGTCATTCCCCAACAGGCAGACGCCGGACCAGGGGCGCGATCCCTGCTCGCCGTTGGATTCGGGTATCAGAGACATGAGGCGCATCCACGGGCTCAAACGCTTGAGCTTCGCCGCAGTTTTCAACATTGAGCGCACATCTACGACACGCCAGCCGTAAGGCGCGAAAAAATTGGGGCCTTGGCTGGGTGCAAATTTAAACTGCGCTCCTCCCCGCTCGACCTGCGACCCCATGCGCCGCTTGAGCATTTTCAGCAAGCCGGGCGACGCCATGTCGAGAGCCCAGGACTGGAACGACGGAACCGCCGCAAGATCCAAGGCGAGCGCTGCGACTTCGTCGGCGGAGAAATAGACCAGCAAGCCTTCCGTAAGAATCATGGTGTTACTGGAGGCGCTTCCAATTCGAGCAAACACCTCACGCCGGGCGTCCACGTTCGACAGATCGAGGCTTATCCGCTCCAATTCGCAAGCCGGCCGTTCGCCTCTGAGAATTCCCTCCTTGTAGGCGAGGATCCCGGGGAGATCAACCTCGATCCACTTCAGCAACGGCGGCAGCGCCATGCGATACGGCCGCGTATCGAGACCAGCCGCCAAATTGAGGACGGTGCCGGCGCCCTGCTGCACCTTTTGATTGACCAACTCGTCGAAAACAAACGTCCGCGCGATCCACGCCCATGTGGCGCGCTCGCTGAACGGCATGGATTTTGCGATTTGATCGCCGCGTTCGCCGGCCAAGCGCCGCGCGAAGGGATCCCGAAATAGGGCATCGTGCCGTTCCGTTTCGCGTGCGCGATAGATCGCAGCGAACAGTGCCGTGTCGGAAATGTTGCGGATTAGCAGCTCGTTTTCAGTCATCTGCGTGCCCGCGCATTCGGTTTCCCGCGCGAACGATTACGGTTGAACGTCGCGAATGTGCGTTGCGATGTACCACGTATTGCCGAACGGATCGGTAACTCCGGCGTTGCGGTCGCCATAAGGCTGGTCTTTCGGCTCCTGAATAGACTTCGCGCCGGCAGCGACAGCCGTGTGATAGACGGCGTCCACGTCGGGCACGTAGACGTAGAACATCGACTGCATCGGCTGGTACGGCCCGTGAGCGTCCCCCAATTCGAGAACAGCATCACTCATGCGAACCGAGGCGTGGTGGATTACACCGTCCGGCGAAGCATACTTCGATATCTCTTCCGCCCCGAACGCGCGCTTGACAAAGCCGATCACGGGTTCGGATCGCAGCGGATGAATGCAAATATTGACGTTGTGCAGGCCCTCGGGAACGTAGTTTCCGCCCTTGTGCGTAGCGATGTACCAGAAATTGCCGGCAGGATCTTTCACGCTTGCGCTGCGTTCGCCATATTCGTGATCTTGCGGCTGCGCCAAAGAAACGCCGCCCGCTGCGAGTGCTTTCGCGTATGTTGCATCCGTGTCTTTCACATACACATGGAGGGCGGCTGGATAGGGTCTTGAGCTGAACGCGCGTCCGGCTATGCCGCCTCCCATCATCAACATCGTGTCGCCAATGCGCACGCTCGCGTGGATCCCGCCAGCCGAGCCGATCGCACGAGAGGTTTCCTCGGCGTCGAACGCCTGCTTCACAAATTCGAGGAGCGCTTCCCCGTTCTCCGCGATCATATAAGGCTGCAGCATGCGGAAGCCGGCTGGAATCGGGCTTACGTGGGATTGCTGTTCAGAAGGAGATTGTCCGCCCTCGCGCCCCGCGGTCGAACCCTGCATGCGCCGATGCATCTCTTCAACGGACATCGGTTCCTTAACGGTGTAGACGGCCCAGTTGTAGCCGAACGGGTCGCCCAACGTCCCTTCCCGATGGCCGTAGAACTGGTCTTTGATCGGCCGAATCACTTTCATTCCGGCCGCAACCGCGCGTTCAACAAAGGCGTCGACGTCGTCGACCTCAATCGAAAACGAAACGGGAGAACTGCCCAGCGTTTCGGCACTGAAGCGCCCGCCCTCGGGCCACTCGTCGGCCACGTCGATGGTCGAGTCGCCGATCTCGAGTTCAGCGTGTGGAACTCGGCCGCCCGCCTCGAAGCGGAACGTCTCGCGTGCTCCAAGCGCGCGCTTGTAGAACTCAATGGCCTGCGCGGCATCCTTAAACGCCACCCGCGGCGACGCACTGATGAGAGCGCGCTTGCCGGCGGATTCCCGCGTTGTCGCCTCCCCTGGTTCAGCCGCCCGCGCTTGTTCAGTCGCTTGCGCACGGGGCTGTTGCGACGCGGCTTGCGCAGGAAAAGTTGTGACGAACCAGCTGTTGCCAAAGGGATCGCGCACGCCGCCGCTACGGCCGTAAGGCTTATCGCTTGGCGCTTCGATTGAGGCCGCTCCCGCCGCTATTGCACGAGCGTACAGCGCGTCAGCGTCGGGAATATGCAAATGGAAGTGACCGGGCATCGGCTGCGCATGATCGTGCGCCTCGTCAACTTCGAGAGTCCAATCGCCAATCTGAATTGTGGCGTGCAGCACCTTGCCTTCCCGCGACTTGGCAACCCCCAGTGCCTCCGCGCCAAACGCATCCTGCAGGAAGCTGATCATCCAGTCAGCGCCGCGCAAATGCAGGTAAGGCTGGATCGTCCGAACGCCTTCGGGACCGGGTGTCCATCCCTTTGGCACAGCGACGTACCAGATGTTGTCGAATGCGTCCCGGAGCGTACCCATGCGGTCGCCCCATTCCATGTCCTGCGGCACGTGGATCGCCGTCGCCCCGGCAGCCACAGCGCGGGAATAGACTTCGTCGACTGCGTCGGGAACATACAGGTGCAGAGTTTGCGGTGCTGGGGGATACTTCGGGTTCGCATCGGCGAGTTCAATCACCGAATTTCCAATTTCGACCTCGGCGTGCATGATGCGGTCTTCACCAGCCGGAGCGCGGAACCGTTCCCTGCCGCCGAACGCGGCTGTCAGAAATTCGATGAACGCCGAAGCGTTGCGGACGACGAGATACGGGGCGATCGTCGGATACCGGGACGGGACCGGTTGCGAGCCCTTCGAAGTTTTGCCTGCGCCTTGGCCGTCCGGTGCGGATACTGGTTTGCTGCTCATTGACGCTCTCCTTGCCAAATCTATCTTCAAGTTTTCCTTGAACTCTGCCCGCGGCAGGCTGCGCAGCGCGGCCGTAACATCCACGAGCGCGGCGAGCTCCGCGTCGGAGTCGGGCGAAGTGGCGCGACGATTCGCGAGAATCGCGTCGACTATGCGATCGAGTTGTTCGGCCTGGTTCTGCTCAGCCATTTGCTTCACCTGATACTGGTCTTGCATTCTTCGAAGGCGCTTGCATCTTTTCCCGCAGACCTTGCATTGCGCGGAACTGCAGCTGCTTGATCGAGCCCTCGCTCCGCCCCATTTCGCGCGCGATCTCGCGGATCGCCTTTTCTTCTCCGAACCGCATTTCGATCACGCGCCGCTGGTCCGCCGGCAACGTTCCGACGAGCCGAAAGAGCATGGCGCGACGCTCGACCTGCTGGATATTTTCGGCGGTGACCGGAAACGACTCCGGCCCGTCGTCGTCGGCAAGCTGTTGTTCTCGCGACGTGCGGCGCCAATGGTCGACAATCGCGTTTGCCGCGATCCGGAGCAGCCAGGCAACGAATGGAGTTCCACGCCATTCGAAGCGGCCGAGGTTGGCAAGCGCCTGATGGAACACCTCCGCCGTAACGTCCTCGGCGGCGCCACGTTCGCTGAGGCGGCGCGACACGTAGGCGTACACCCGTTCGAAGTTGTACTCATACAGCTCGGCAAAGCGAGCGGGGTCGCGTTGCGCAGCTTCGACCAGAAGCCGCTCGTCCGGCTGATTTGTCACAGGCGCCAACAGGCTCTCCGGGTTCCGGCACTCATACCATAAACGAGGCGGGCGGCAAAAGGTTACGCGACTGGGATGCCGGTCAGCTTGAATTTTAGCGGCTTGTGCCGCGATCAATAAAATTCAAGCTGAGCGAGCACACGACTGCGCTTGCGCCGATTCAACAGATGGCCGCTTCTCGCAGCTTCGGGCGGGAAGCTTCAAATATACTTGACTGTGACAACTAGTTGTATGCTACTGTCAACCGTCGTCAGGAGAGCCCGCATGAGCACCGACAGCGCCGATACCCACGTAAACGCAGTCCGCGCCTTCAACCGCTTCTATACCCGAAAGATCGGTGTGATCGACGGGATGGCAAGCCGTCCGTTCTCGCTTGCCGAAGCCCGCGTCCTGCTGGAACTGGCGCGCCGCGAACGCCCAACGGCGACGGACATCCGCAAAGAACTCAGGCTCGACGCGGGCTATCTGAGCCGCATTCTGCGCGGGCTGGAGCGGCAGAAGCTCGTCCGCCGTGCTCAGTCTAACAGGGACGAGCGCCAGAAATTTCTATCGCTCACTCCAAAGGGGCGCAAGACTTTCGAGGCCCTAAACGCACGCTCGAATCGCGATACGGCGGCGATGATTGAGAAGTTGTCGGCCGCGGAACGCGCGCGGCTGGTTGACGCGCTCCAGGTGATTCATCTTCTACTCGGCGATTCGCCCGAGGCGCGAACTCCATATCTGTTGCGCCAACATCAGCCGGGCGACATGGGCTGGGTGGTGGAACGGCAGGGTCTTCTGTATGTAAGAGAGTACGGATGGGATGAGACGTATGAAGCTCTGGCTGCCGAGATCATCGCTCAGTTCATCAGGAATTACGATCCCAAGCGCGAGCGCTGCTGGATAGCCGAGAAGGACGGCGTACGCGTGGGCGCGGTGTTCGCGGTGAAAGCCTCGGAAGAGCTCGCGAAGTTGCGTTTGCTGCATGTCGAGCCCGACGTGCGAGGTCTGGGCATCGGCAAACGGCTGGTCGAAGAATGCGTCCGCTTCGCGCGCCAGACCGGCTACAAGAAAATGACGCTGTGGACCTCGAGTATCCTCACAGCCGCCCGGCATATCTACGCGCAGACAGGTTTCCGATTGGTCCGCGAGGAAAAGCAGAACGGTTTCGGCAAACACCTAACCATGGAAACCTGGGAGCTCGATCTGCAAGAGAGAGCCTGAGTCCACCAGGCGTGACATATACATATAAGGATGTCCGCGTTCGGCACCTGGTTTCGTGCCGACTGGGATCTCCTTCACCGCGAAGAATCCTGGCGAGTATGATGTTTGCGCCATGGCGAAAACCAACCGTCGAATCCACACCGTCGCACTCTCCATCCTATGCGCGCTCGTGCTCGCCCTGGCAGCGACGAGTCCGGTGTGGGCACAAAAACATTGGGTCGGCTCATGGACCGCGTCGCAACAAATCCCGGAACCGAACAATGCCCTGCCCCCGGCAGACCTCACGGATTGCACGCTCCGTCAAATCGTGCATCTATCGCTCGGCGGCAACGAGTTGCGCGTGCGCCTCTCGAACCGTTTCGGCATCGCACCGCTGTTGCTCGCTGCGGTTCACGTTGCCAAACCCGTTTCGGCCGCATCGCCGAAGACAGTTCCAGGAACGGACCACACACTCACATTTTTGGGCAGTACGGAGGTAACGATTCCCGCGGGAGCGGACTATGTGTCCGACCCAATTGCGTTCGCCGCCGCGCCGCTTTCGAATCTCGCAATCACGATTTACATGGAAGCGCCGCCGGCAAGGCAAACGGGCCATCCGGGCTCGCGGGCGACATCCTATCTGGTGCACGGCAACCACGTCGCCGACGGCGATTTGCCGGACGCCAAGACGGTCGAACACTGGTATTTCATTTCGGGCGTGGACGTTCAGGCCGCTGAGGATGCCGCGTCCATTGTGACTCTTGGAGACTCCATCACCGACGGCCACGCGTCGACCACGAACGGAAACGATCGATGGCCCGACGTGCTTGCCGAGCGCCTGCAGGCGTCTGCTGAAACCAGGAACCTTGCAGTGCTCAACGTCGGCACGGGCGGTAATCGGATGCTGCTGGACGGTCTCGGTCCAAATGCTGTGGCACGACTCGACGCGGATGTGCTGGCCCAGCCGGGGGTTCGCTCTCTGATCGTGCTGGAAGGCGTTAACGATCTTGGTATGATGACGCGTGAAGGCGACGTTCCGAAAACTGAGCACGAAGCGATAATCCACCAGATCGAGGCGGCGTATGAACAGATCCTCGCGCGCGCACACGCGCACGGAATCGAGGTAATCGGCGGGACGATCACGCCGTTTGTGGGCTCAGCTTTCTACCATCCGGGACCGAATACCGAAGCCGACCGCCAGGCGATCAACCAATGGATTCGCGCGTCAGGGCATTTCGATGCGGTGATCGATTTCGATAAAGTGATGCGCGATCCTGCGCACCCCGACCGCCTGAATCCGAAACTCGAATGTGGCGATCATCTTCACCCTTCGCCGGCCGGATACGCGGCGATGGCAGACGCGATCCCGCTGTCGTTGTTCACCGCGCATCGCAAATCTGCAGCCGCCGCCCGCGCTTCCTTTGAACGCGACGAATTCTCTTTTCTCGCCAAGGTCGCGGTCCATCCCGAAGGCAGGCCTGCTCTAACGATGCGCTGACCGGCTGATCAACGCAAAGACCGGAGGTTGCTTGCCGCCGGGGCGGAATGTGCGGTCAATCCGAGTTGCCGGTCCGTCAGTGTGGATCGAAATGGGTGGTAGCGAAATGGGAAAAGAGGCAAGCCCCGGAAATCATTCGTGTCTCAGCGCGAGCATTGGATCCACCCGCATCGCTCTTCGCACCGGTACGAAGCTCGCCGCAGCCGCGATCATGGCGATGAGCGCGATCGCGGCCCAGATCGATGTGGTGTCCGTAACCTTCAATCCGTAGAGCAGCCCGGCCACCTGATGCGAGGCAATCTTCGCGGTCGCAAACGAACCGATCACGCCCAGTGCAAGGCCAACTCCGGCCAGCAACATCGTCTCGCGCAAAACCATCCGTAGAATGTTTCCGTGTTGCGCACCGAGCGCCATCCGGATCCCAATTTCGCTCGTCCGCCGCGCCACGCTATACGACATCACTCCATACAGCCCCACGCACACCAGCACCAGCGCCAGCGTAGCAAAAAATCCCACCAGCTTTGCGAACAACCGCTCCTGATAGAGCAGGTCGTCGATCTGCTGCGTCTGCGTTCGCACATCGTACAGTGGCAAGCGATTGTCGATCGACGAGACCACTGCTCGCACCGATGGGATCAGCGCGCTCGCGTCGCCCTGCGTGCGCACCTCGAAATGCACCTGCGGCATGCTGTCCATCTGTTGAACGTAGGGATAGTAGACAATGGGCGGGATGTGCTGCCGCAAGTCCGTATATTTTGTGTCTCCGACGATTCCGACAACTTCCATGTTCACGTTCCTGAGAGTGAAATGCCGTCCAAGGGGATTCTCGCGCGGCCAGTACTTGCGCGCGAGCGTCTCATTGATCAGCGCCACCTTGGGCGCATTCTCATCGTCGCGCGAATTCAGATCGCGCCCCTGCAGCAAGGGAATTTGCATCGTCGAAAGAAAGCCATCGCCCACCGGCAGGATGGAGACCATCGCGAGTTCATGGGGCCGGGCGACATATCCGGGCACTTTAATGATGCCGACGCGTAAGTTGCCATCCAGTAGCAAAAGCAACGACGAAGTGGCCGACTTCACGCCCGGGATTTGCGCGACCCGGTTCTGAATTTCGCGGCAAAGATCGGCGTACCTCTGCCCCTGATATCCTGCGTTTTTCGGTGATACTCCGAAGAGCAGCAAATTCTCCCGCGAGAAGCCCACGTTCATCGTTTCCAGATTCACCAGAGTCCGCACAAAAAGCCCCGCGGCGAAGAGCAGCACCACGGAAAACGCTACCTGCGCCACCACGAGCGATTTCATCGCGTAGGTTTTGCCGCAAGTCGTTCCCAACGACGCGGCGGTTTCCTTCAGCGCCGGAGTCAGCTCGATTCGCGTCGCGCGAAGCGCCGGCGCAAGTCCAAAGAGAATTCCGGTGAGGACGCACGCGACTGCAGTAAACGCAAGGACGGTCAAATCGGGATGCACATCGATCAAAACCGAATTGCTTCCGTGCTGCATCATCGCCACCAGCGCATTGCAGCCCCAATATGCAAAGGCGAGCCCCAGCAACCCGCCAAACGCCGAAAGTAGCACGCTCTCCAAGAGCAGTTGGCGGATCAGCCTGCCTCGCGACGCACCCAGCGACAGCCGCACGGCAATTTCCTTCGCGCGCGCCGAAGAACGTACGAGCAGCAAATTCGCCACGTTTACGCAGGCGATCAGCAGCACGATCCCCACAACGATCATTAAAATCGCCAGCGGCTTCGAAAATGCATTTCGCAGCGCGCTGAGGCCGCCGCCCGCCGGGATCAGTCGAAGCGTCGGAGGAACGAGTGGCCCGCTGCCTGCTTCCGGCTTCAGTCCTTGAAGCACCGCGGACCGATAAATCGTGTCAAGATTCGCGCGTGCCAGTTCTGCGGTCACGCCCGGCTTCAGTCGGCCCATTAACTGAACCCACCACACGCCGGCCGCAGTGAATACAGACGTGCCAGGGGCTTCGCCCGCAACGTTCGGCACGATCAGCGGCTGTGTCGCCATCGGCATGTAAAGATCCACGGGGCTTCCGGGTTGCAGTCCAAAGAACTCCTCGGCCGCCACCCCGATGATGGTCGCAGGTGCACCATTGACCAAAATCCGGCGGCCCAATGCGGAAGATTGGCCGCCGAAGCGGCTTTGCCAATATCCGTAGCTGATAATCGCGACAGGTTCGGCCCCGGCCGTATCGTCTTGAGGAACAAAATTGCGGCCCAACACGGTGCGGACTCCAAGCGCCGACAAATAATTCGACGTCACGAGCTGCCCGTGCACGATCTCTGCCGAGCCGTTCGCCAGAACGCTCACTGAACCCGTATCCACAAAAGCAAAAAGTGCCGATAACACTTGATTGTGTTCGCGCATTTGCACGAAAGCCGGGTATGGAAATGCAATCGAGCGATCCCCGTCAGGAGTGTCGCGCGGGAACTGCGTGTCCGGCGCAAGCTTCAGCGAAACCAGTTGCTGCGGATTTTTCACCGGCAACATCCGCAACATCACCGCGTCAATCAGCGTGAAAATCGCCGTGTTCGCGCCAATCCCCAGCGCGAGCGACAAAACCGCAATCGTCGTGAATCCCAGATTGTTGCGCAACATGCGAAGGCCGAAGCGGCCGTCCTGAAGGATGGATTGGACAAGGCTTACTCCCGATGTGTCCCGGCATTCCTCCTTAACGCGCTCGACGCCGCCGAACTCCAGTCGCGCACGCCGCATCGCTTCCTCGCGCGGGAAGCCGCCGCGAACCAGGTCGTTCGCGTAGGTGTCGATGTGGAACTTCATCTCGACATCCATGTCACTTTCTGTGCGAGATCGCAGCAGGTTTGCGCGCGACCACGACCGCAGGCGGCTCCACAACCTCATCCTTGCTCCTCGGGACCCTAGTGAGCTGCGGTCCTCGCGCCTAATATTCCCGCGATGATTTCCGACATTTGATTCCACTTCTCCGTTTCCACCTGCAAACGACGCCTTCCCGCCGCGGTGAGCCGATAGAACCTGGCCTTGCGATTGTTTTCCGATTCGCCCCATTCGCTCGTGATCCAGCCCTGGTGTTCCAGCCGGTACAGCGCGGGATACAGCGAACCCTGCTGAATTTCCAGGCGGTCTTTCGAAATTTGCTGAATGCGAAGCAGAATGCCATACCCATGCAAAGGGCCGAGGGAAACGGCCTTGAGAATCAGCATGTCCAACGTGCCCTGCAGAAGTTCCATCTGCTTATCCACGAAAGCTCCTCTCCTAGAGCATCTAGGACTGTATCTCGCCGCTTCCTAGACGGTCAAGGAGAAAAGACCGGATGTTAAGCGTATCCGGGTTTCGGACGGAGGCCTATTGGGGGAGCAAAGACTTGGCAGAGGGGGTTCGCGCCATTGGAGGCCGATCGACTGGGCTATGACCTTTGCGCTCGATCGGCTTCCATTGCACCGCCATTTCGCTTCGCGTAGACTCGCGTGCTTCGACGTTCACCATGCAGGGCATTTTCGACGACGCGAGGGTATATGAACAGAAATCGGATTCGCACGCTGCTGTTGGGTTGCATCCTGCTGACAGTGCTCGGATTTCCCGCGATTGTGCGCGCGCAGAGCGGCGAGTCGCCTCTTGGCGCGGCCGAAGAAGCAAAGATCGCGAAGATGCTCGCGGATAGCGGAGTGAGCGTCTCGATCGCAATCGTCGCGCACGACCGGCTTGTGTACGCGAAAGCGTTCGGGAAGGCGTCTCTGGACCCGCCTCGCGCGGCCACACCTAAAACGATCTATGCCGTCGGTTCCATCAGCAAGCAGTTCACAACAGCGGCTCTGCTGCTGCTGGCCGAGCAAGGCAAGATTTCTCTCGGCGACAGAGTTTCGAGGTACTTTCCCGGCCTGACGCGCGCAAACGAGGTCACGATTCGCGAAATCCTGTCTCACACCTCGGGCTACGAGGACTACGCGCCACAGGACTACACGATTCCCGAGCAGACGAAGCCGACTACGCCCCAGCATGTCCTTGACGAATGGGCCAAGAAGCCGCTGAACTTCACGCCCGGCACCAAATGGCAGTACAGCAACACGAACTATGTCCTTGCCGGACAGATCTTTGAGAAAGCCTCCGGCGAGGGCTTGATGAAATTCCTCGACGCGAAGATCTTCAATCCGCTAGGCATGACTTCCACCGTCGATTGCAGCGTCGACAAAGCTCCAGACGATGCCGTCGCTTACACGCGCTACGTTCTGGGGCCGCCTCGACCTTCGTTGCGCGAGGGACGCGGTTGGTTCTTCGGCGCGGGCGAGCTTTGCATGACGCCGACAGACCTCGCAAAGTGGGATATTGCCTTCCTTAAGAGACGAATCCTCAGTGCGCATTCGTATGACGAGTTCACGCGGGAGGTGCGCCTGGCGGATGGCGATCGCACGCATTACGCGCTCGGCCTGCACGTCGGCACCTTTGACGAAGCGATTCCGATGATCAGCCATAGCGGCGAGGTTTCCGGCTTCCTCGCATTGAACCGCGTCTTCCCGACGCGGCACGCCGCGGTCGTGGTGCTCTCGAATCAGGACGCGGTCGATTTGATCGGGCCGGTAGGCGACGAGATTTCCCGCTGGATTCTGGAGCCGGATTACCGCAATCAGGCCGCACCGGCATCGCCGGCGGAGATCGCTCAGGTAACGGCAATTATAAAAGGCTTACAGGAGGGCCACATCGATCGATCTCTACTGACCAGCAATAACAAGTTTTACTTTACGGATTCGGCCCTACACGACATCAAGGCTTCGCTCGCGCCGCTCGGGGCGCTGAAGACCGTTACCCGGCAGCGCCAATCGTTCCGAGGCGGCATGACCTTTCGCGAATACAGGGCCCAATTCGAGAAGAAAACGCTGTTAGTCAGCGTCTATCTGACTCGGGACGGCCGCTACGAGCAGTTTCTCATTTTGCAACAGCTGTAGCGCATTCGCACGAGCCGCGCGGTCAATACAAAAGTCCCTGTATTAGGGTCGTTCCAGAAGAGTATTACTGAGAAAGCACGCAGGGGAAAGGGAGTTATCGCCACTCGGCGCTCTGAATCGTACTCTTGGTAAAGCAGGCGCGGGCAGCAGGATCGACTTTAGCGACATCGTCAACCGCGTCCGCGAAGCCCGCTATCCGCAGCGAGCGCCATGGAACACACCCAAGGTGTCCTTAGCACACGTCTGGACGCACTCAAAGGCTTCTCCA
>DASUJR010000085.1:0-13958 GCA_036279175.1 Candidatus Acidiferrales bacterium
CTCTGAGACATGCACTAACCTCTGATTCAACCAGCTTCGTCAATTCCCCCGTTTCAGGTTCAGCGTCAGATTCCCGGTTCCGTCCATCATCTGGGCGGTGATATCTGCACAACTCCCCACAATCCAGTCCGCGCCCTTTTCGCGCAGTTCGGCTTCGCCAAATACTGCCGAGATCCCGATCACTCTCGCTCCCGCCGCTTTTCCCGAAGTAACTCCCGCAGGCGCGTCCTCCACCACAATGCAATCGCGAGCAGGAAAACCGAGCTTCTCCGCCGCTGTCCGATACGGATCGGGCGCGGGTTTTCCGTGTTGCACATCGCTTGACGTAATGAACAAGCCGGGCCTCGGCAACCCGGCGGCCCGCAGCCGCACTTCCGCGAGCGGCCTGGTACAGGAGGTCACAATCGCCCATCGTTCCCGCGGCAGCGCATCCAGCAGTGCCAGCGCGCCGGGCAACGGTACGATTCCCTCCGTATCCTCCAATTCCCTGCGCTCGACTTCCTTGTTCTCCGCGTGATGATCCGAGTCAGGCAGGTAATCTCGTATCGTGAGCAAACTCGGCCGCCCGTGCGCTGCGCGAACGACTTCGTCGGGATCGAACCCGTGTTCCACGGCCCAGCCCGACCACACACGCGCCACCGCGGGCATTGAGTCCGTCAGCACTCCATCCATATCGAAAAGCAACGCACTGCACACAATGAGAGGCATAAGAAAAGCTTAGCTTGGATTTTGCCGGCTAGCCAAACTGGATTACTGGGAATGCTTCGTTACCTGCTGACGTGAGCGACATCCATCATCAGTGCCCGACTTCGGCGCTCTCCGCCAACACTTGTTCCTTTGCGATCTTAATCAATGACGGCAGCACGTCGCCAAAAGCCCCGCCACTCGCCGGACGCCCAAAATCGAAGTACAGTCGCTTGAATAAACCATAGAGCTCGTCATAGACACGCCCTGCCTCTGGATTCGGTGTATAGACCGTATGGGAGGGGCACACCTGCCGCTGCGCCTCTTCGATCGTGGGAAATGTTCCAGCCGCCATGAAGGCGAAAATTGCCGAGCCCAACCCAGTAACGTTGCTGCTGGGCACCAGCACAGGCCGCCCAAGGACGTTCGCGTAGACCTGGTTGAGCACCCGGTTCCTCTGCGGTATTCCCCCCGCATTGATGACTCGCTCGATCGTCGTGCCGTGCTCGGCCATGCGGTCTAGAATCACGCGCGTGTGCAGCGCGGTTCCTTCAATGGCGGCAAACAGCTCGTCCTTGGCCGTATGCTGCAAGTTCCAGCCGAGCGTAATTCCGCGCAGGTTGGCGTTAACGAGCACGGTGCGGTCGCCGTTGTCCCATGTCATGCGAAGCAGGCCTGTCTGCCCTGCCCGGTAGTCCTCGAGCCCTTTACTCAGCTCTGCAACGGTGGTGCCGGCACGCGTCGCAATCGCGTTGAAAATGTCGCCGGTCGCCGAAAGGCCCGCCTCGATTCCCGTGAACTTCGGATGAACGCTTCCCTTCACAACGCCGCATACGCCCGGAACCAGCCGAGCCTGGCTCGAAATTCCGATGATGCACGTTGATGTGCCGATTACGTTCGACACGTCTTTTTCCTGTGTACCTGCGCCAATCGCGTCCCAATGCGCGTCAAAAGCCCCCACTGGAATGGGAATTCCAGCCCGCAAGCCGAGTTTTTCTGCCCAAAACGGCGCTAATGTCCCGGCAATCCGGTCGGAAGTTTCATAGCTTCCCTGCAACTTCTCGCGCGCGCCGGCGAGCAGCGGATCGACCCTCACCAGGAATTGCTCGGAAGGCAATCCTCCCAACTCCCTGTGCCACAGCCATTTGTGGCCCATCGCGCAGACGCTGCGCTTCGCCTTCCCGGGATCGGTTACGCCGCACAGAGTGGCCGCCACCATGTCGCAATGCTCGAACGCGCTCGCAAGCTGCTCGCGCTTCGCCGGATTGTGGCGCAGCCAGTGCAGCAGCTTCGCCCAGCCCCACTCGGACGAATACACTCCGCCGCACCACTCAATCGCCTGGAGCTGTTCGCGGTGCGCTGCTTCCGTGATTTCCGCTGCTTCCGCTTTCGCGCGGTGATCGCACCACAGGTAGTACTCGTCGAGCGGAACCATCCCGGCGCCAACCGGAATCACCGACGATCCAGTGGTGTCCAGCGCGATCGACGCCACGGCGTCGCCCGAAACGCCGGACTCCTTCAGCGCGTCGCGCGTGGCCGCTGCCAGCGCGCTCATGTGGTCGTCGTGCGATTGTGTCGCGTACTCGGGATCGTCGCGCCTGCGGTGCAGAGGATATTCGGCGATCGCGGAGCCGAGCATTCCGCGCGCGCTGTCGACGATCGATACGCGCACACTGAGCGTGCCGAAATCAACTCCCGCTACAATCGCCATGCGTAATTCGTGCTCCTGGGATCCACTGGGGTGGCGTGCGCTTCTGACTTCTAACTTCCGCCTTGTTACTTCAGCATCCCTGGCTTTGATCGTGCCAGTACGTGTTCCAACCCAAATACCGCGTCGCTGCTTCGTGCGCCGCGCCGGCAACGGTGGAAAAATTAGCGGCGACGTGATGTTCGAACCCGTTCTTGCAGATGTAGTGCAATAGATGTTGCATCCGCGGAATCTCCACCACGCCCGCGCCTCCAAACGTCTCGAGCGGATCGTCGGTGAATCGCCCGCTGCCCACGTAACCGCGAATCACGCCGGCCGTGTCGTCCGTCGAAAAGCGCGCGAACGTCATCGCGCCGGCCTTCACCTGGCCGTCGCAAGTCCCGAAAGTATTTTCTTTCCCCACCGTGCCGGCGATGATCGCCTGATAGTCCATCTTCACGTTCTTGAAGAAGTGTTTCGGCAGATTGCTGCAGTGGAAGCACACAGCCTTGTCCGGATTGTCGCCGTAATTGTTATTCCAGTCGAGAATCGCGCTCGGCGTGTTCGATGCAAGGCGCAACATGTGCATGGACAGCACGCCGCAGATGTCCACTTCGCATGCGCTCGACATCAAATCGTTGCTCATCATGCTCATGATCGTGCACGGCACGACGCCGAGATTTTCTTCGAGCGAGGTCCAGCACTGTACAGCGCTGATTGCGACATCTACCTGCTTCATCCATTGATCGATCACGGCGCCCAGTTTCGCCATCTTCATCAGCGCGGGCTTGGGAACTCCGGACGTCGAAACGTACTTTTCAATAGCCGCGAGCTTCGCTTGCGCGGCGTCATCCGTGTCCTTCATTCGTTCGATTCGCCCCAGCACTTCCGATAAATCGAGCGTTTCGACTGAAATCCCACTCGCCTCCAGCAGCCTCTCGCTGTAGCGTACTGTATTGAATGCCGTTGGCCGCGCGCCGAGGCTTCCGATGCGCAAATTGCGCAACCCCCTCACAATCCGGCAGGTGGCCGCAAACCACTCCAGATCTTTCTTAAATTCCGCCGACGAGGGACTCACGGTGTGCAACGTTGTCAAAGAATAAGGAATTCCGTACTGCCGCAGGTTGTTGCACGCGGACATCTTCCCGCAGAAGCTGTCGCGGCGGTGCGCGATCGTCATTTTCGATGGCGTATCCGGCGTCGCCTGCACAAGCACGGGAACGCGCAGACCCGCCAGGCGGATCGTATCGGCAATCGCGCGCTCGTCGCCAAAATTCGGCAGTGTGACGATCAGGCCGTCAATCTTCGCGGAGTGCTCCCGAAACAGCGCCGCGCATCGCTTTGCTTCTTCGTAGGTTTCCACCGCACCATGTTTGCTCTGCGACGGGTCGAGTGCGACGACGTCGATTCCCGCTCGTTGCAGCACTTGGATCATCTCGTCGCGCCCGCTTTGCGCGAGATGCCCGGGGAAGAAACCGCGGTTTCCCACGATCAACCCCATCGTCATCTTGTTGTCAGCATTCTCCATGATCGGACCCCTGAACTCCGTTAAAATTGTGCCTGCCATGTCGACATCGTCCGGTTAGCTCCCGGTGACTCTGTCGTTCGAATCAGGAGCACCTGCATTCCCGGCTTGCCTTGCACTGAAACGGGCCGTTTTTTGCGGCGATTAAATCCCGGCGGGTTCGCTGCGAGCGCCGAAACCGCGGAAAACCCTGAGGTTCTATTTCCGGCCGCCCACTTGCCCGTAGTACGCTTTGCTGCCGTGTTTTCGCAAGAAATGTTTATCGTGGAGCGCGCGCGGCAACGCGTCCGCGTTTTTTTCAAGGCCAACCGTGTAATACGCCATTCGCGCCACGGATTCAAGGATCACAGCATTGTGAGCCGCAGTCGCGACGTCGGGTCCCCAACAGAACGGAGCGTGCCCCCGCACGAGAACCGCCGGCACACTCTCGGAATCGACGTCTCGAAATGTGCGGCAGATGGCCACGCCCGTGTTCTTCTCATACTCGGACTCAATCTCTGCCTCACTCAGATGATCGGTCACAGGCACCGGACCATGAAAATAGTCCGCGTGCGTCGTCCCGAAACACGGAATCGGCCGACCAGCTTGCGCCCACGCCGTCGCGAACTCCGAATGCGTGTGCGCTACGCCCCCAATCGACGAAAACGTCCGGTAAAGGCACAAGTGCGTCGGCAAATCTGACGAGGGCCGCAAATCCCCTTCGACGACCTTTCCCTCCAAGTCGGTCACCACTATGTCGCCCGGTTTCAGCTTTTCGTACGGAACACCGCTTGGCTTGATTGCTACCAGCCCCTGATCGCGCGCGATCCCGCTCGCGTTGCCAAAAGTGTAGAGCACAAGGCCTTTACGCACGAGTTCGAGGTTTGCCTCAAGCACCTCTTCGCGCAGCCGGGTTAACACCATGGCCAGACCTGTCCTTCGAGTGGTGGAATAAACGCGCGGAAACGTTTTCTCAAATCGCCGAAGCTACCTGAGTCCGCACACGGTGTCAATCGCAAATCAGTCCGCGCTTTAGTCCGTTTCGGCGTGGGTTCCCCGGTTCGGCCTAACCGTTCGCGCACTCTGACTGTCATTTGGAGCCATTGCAGTCGACTTGCGCAGAACCAGCGAGGTCATCAGTGTGTACTCGTTTCCCGTCGGCGCGGGACTCTTCCGCTGGACTTCCGTGAACAACGCGGCGAATGCCATACGCGCAATTTCCGTTTGCGACATTCGCACAGTCGTAAGCGGCGGCGTCACGAACTGAGCGAATCGTATGTCGTCGAAGCCGACGATCGAAATATCGTCCGGAACTACGACTCCCTGGTCGTAGCTCTCTCGCATGGCTCCGATAGCGGTCATGTCGTTCGAGCAAACAACAGCGGTCGGACGCACCGGCAGCGCCAGCAGTTCTTTCATCGCCGCGATTCCGCCATCCATCGTGTGATTGCCTTCCACCAGATATTCCGGCGACACCGTCAACCCAATTTCATTCATCGCCTGCAGGAAGGCTCGTTGCCGGGCGAGGGCAGACCTGAGCATCAACGGACCGGAAATGAACGCAATCGTGCTGTGCCGGAGCGCCGCGAGGTGCTGCACCGCCTGGCGTATCCCGTGCAAATAGTCGATCTTGATGTTACTGATGCGGGAAAGCGACGGCCCGACGTCGATAAAAACAAGCGGCACGTTGCGCGACTTCAGGTTTTCCAGAAGCGCCTCTTCCATGCCGAACGTCACGATCGCTACACCGTCCACACGCCGCTCGATCATCCGGCGGACCGAAAGCGACATCCGCTTCGAGTCGTGCACGGTCGACGTGATCAGCACTTCGTAATCGTGCTGCACCGCTATGTCTTCGAATCCCTGGACGATTTCCGGGAAAAATGGGTTGGTAATTTCGGAGACGATCAGGCCGAAAATCCGGCTCCGGCCCGAAACCAGCGACCGCGCCTGGGTATTGGGATAATACCCAAGCTCCTCGATCACCTTCCAGACGCGGCGTGACAGTTGCGGCGCGACCGTGGGCACGCCGTTAATCGTGCGCGACACCGTCGCGATAGAAACCTTCGCCCGTTTCGCAACTTCGTGAATACTCACAGCAAGAGCCCCAGTATGCTCGCCGAAATAGTTATCCGATCGATAGCCGCTTGCAAACTACCGAACGCGCGTTCCTCAGAGCCCTCCGACCGAATTGTGACCACGCCCGGGGACCTTGTCAACTTTGCGCGTTCTCGCTCCCTCACGAAAACGTTTTCTTTCAGAACGCGACACCTCCGACTTCCGCGTCCGCTTTCAGGTACAACTCACTTCAGCGTGGCGCCGTTGGATCGTGCGGCGCCGCGGCTCCCGATCCGCCCTTGCCATTCTTTTCACCATCGCGTCCGCCGCGTTTCGGCCAGAAGTGAACGGTATAAAACGTGCCGAGCACCGTCAGCAACCCGCCCCACCATACCGGCGCATGCAGATTCGACAATACCGTGTCCGGCGGATGGGGCCATTCCGCAATCCCGCTCACCAGGATCATCACCCCATAAACCAACAACATGATCCCCACGAAGAACCACACCGGAATGACGTGTTGTTTCTCTGTCATCAAAATCACCAGAAAATGATCTGCAGCGCGATCAGAATCACAATGGCCACACTGCCCCAGAACACGGGCTTACGGAACCATCCTACGTTTTCCTCGCGCGGAACCTTCGTCAAACCGTAAACTAATCCCTGCAACTCATGGTCCGGTTTCGGCTTCGTTACCAGCGTCACCAGCACCGTCACGCCCGCGCAAATCAAGCACGACCACAACGCCTGGAACATGTCTTGCGCGAGCCCTTTCGCCAGCGGCGAAAGCGCGAAGACAGGTACCCATCGCTGCGGATTGATCACTTTCATCAGCAGGAACATCGTCGCCGACGACGCCACTCCAGCCAGCAGCCCCAGGAATCCGGCCCATCGCGTCACGCGCTTCCACAACATTCCCAGCAGCACCGTGGCAAACAGTGGCGCGATAAAAATCCCGAACAGCGCCTGCACGTAATCCATGATGCTCGCAAATTGCATCACCACGTACGCCGTCCCGATGCTGATGATCAGGCCGATGATCGTGCACCAGCGCCCCATCGACACGTAATGCTTATCCGAAGCAGTCTTGCGTATGAATGGACGGTAAATGTCATACGTCCACACCGTGGCGAATGCGCTCACGTTCCCGGCCATTCCCGCCATGAATCCTGCAACCAGCGCCGTGATGCCAAGTCCCAATAATCCCGGCCCGCAGTAACGCGCCAGCATCAACGGCAAAACCTCGTTATAGCCGTGCTGCCCTGTCGCCAGATTGCTTGCGGGATACAGGTGGATCGGATGAGAACCACTCGACAGCACCGCCAGTCCTAACAGGCCCGGCAAGATCACGATGAGCGGCACCGCCATCTTGAACAGCGAGCCCAGGATCGGCGCCATCTTCGCCGCGCGAATATCTTTCGCGGAAAGCACGCGCTGCACGACCAGAAAATCCGTGGTCCAGTAGCCCATCGAAATTACGGAGCCCAACCCGAACACAATCCCGATCCAGTTGATTCCCATCGGGTTCGACGCGAATGATCCCGTCGACGCCCACAGATGCGTGAAATCCTGCCCCGGGAAGTTGCGATGAATGCGCGCAATCATGCCGCCCCACCCGCCGGTCTCCACCATCCCGAGAATCGGAATCAGCAGCGCGCCAAACCAGATCAGGAAGAATTGCAGCACCTCGTTGAAGATCGCGGAAAACAGCCCGCCGGCGGCGACGTATATGCCGACGGTGAGCGACGATACCCAGATGCTGAAATTGATGTTCCATCCGAGCACGACCTTCATCACCACGGCCATCGCGTACATGTTCACGCCCGACATCAAAATCGTCATGAACGCGAAGGTGACGGCGCTCAGCCCGCTCGCTTCCTTCCCGTAGCGCAATTCCAGATAACCCGGAACGGAATGCGTCTTCGAAATGTAATAGAACGGCATCATCACCAGGCCCAGAAAGACCATCGCGGGGATGGCGCCGATCCAATACCAATGCGCGGCCAGAATCCCGTACTGATACGCCGAGGCCGCCCAACCCATCAGCTCAAGTGAGCCAAGATTCGCCGAAAGGAACGCGAGGCCCGCTACCCAGGCCGTCATCTCGCGGCCGGCGAGGAAGAAGTCTTCTCCCGTGTTGGCTTTGGTCTTGAGGTAAAAGCCGATGCCTATAACGAATACGAAATAAAAGGCGATGATCGCCAGATCGACGGGAGCTAACCGAACCAGGTGGGGTGACGCCAACAGCGCGAGAGTCGCGCTTCCAGCGTGCGTAAATGTGGTTGGCATTATTGTCGAGCCGCGGCCGGATTCACTGACCGTCCCAGCGGCAGTCCTCTACCGTTTCTGGTCGCGCCTCTGGCGCGCCTGTCAGTCGCGCTTTTAGCGCGCTCTTAAAACGTTACTCGGGCCGCCGCCCGGCCATCCTTACGTCCTTGCCAGTTGCGTCACAACCCGGCGGCGCCAAGGACGATTCCCGCTGCCTGGAAGCGATGGCGATTCTACAGCAAACGTTTTCAAGTTCAACATTTAAATTTGCCCTTTGCGCCTTCCCGTGTACGTTAACGCACTAAGGGATTTTCGTAGTTTTGATCCACTCGGCATCACGCTCGCCGGCAGTTCGGGAGCGATCTTTTGCGGCTCCGCTAAGCGCACGCCGTCGCCGGCGCAGTTTTCAGACGTACGGGGTATGCGCAAAATCGCTTGCACGGATCGCGCGGATATATTATACGATTCACCGCCTGCGCTACCCGGCCACGCAACAGTTCCCTTTTCGATCGCTCGTGCCGCCCGTGGCTGGCAGGTTTGTCGGCTTTCGGTTAGAGTGGCTCATTCTCGCAAATGCGCATCCGGAAAAATCGCTCCCGCCTTCGGGGAGCGCCATCGTTTGAAGTCGGCATGAGAATAATCGCGCGTTTGTGCACGCGCCTCTAAATATGAACCCTCAAACGCAATCGCAAAACGTGCAGCCCGGCAATCAAGACCCGCATTCCTCCGGCCAGCGCACCTTCTCCCGCGGCCTCGGTCTCTTCGACTCGACCATGATCGTCATGGGCGTGATGATTGGGTCGGGCATTTTCATCGTCTCGGCCGAAATGGCGCGCCAGATCGGCAGCGCCGGCTGGCTGCTCGTCGCTTGGGGCTTCGCCGGATTCCTCACCATCGCCGCCGCGCTTTCCTACGGCGAACTTGCCGCCATGATGCCGCACGCGGGCGGCATGTATATTTTCTTGCGCGAAGCGTTCTCGCCGCTGTGGGGCTTTCTCTATGGCTGGACGCTCGTCACCGTAATCCAGACCGGAACGATTGCCGCTGTTGCCATTGCATGCGCGCGATTCACCGGCGTCCTCTTCCCTTCGATCTCCGAGAGCCGTTATATTGTCGCGCCGTTACATGTCTCCACCCACTACGCATTCTCTCTTTCCACCGCGCAGTTGATGGCCATCGTTCTGATCGCGCTGCTCACGTGGACGAACAGCCGCGGCCTCGAGTACGGCAAGATCGTCCAGAACACGTTCACGGTCGCGAAAACCGCTGCCCTGCTCGGCCTGATCGTTCTCGGACTTTCACTCGGCTGGAACTGGGCCGCCGTGAAGGCCAACTTCACGCATCCATGGACCGCTCAGGGCATTACGGCACTCGCACCCGGGCTCACCGCTGCCACCGTGTTCGGTCTTTTCGCCGCGATCTGCCTGGCGCAAACCGGGTCGCTCTTTTCCGCCGACGCGTGGCACGACATCACTTTCACCGCCAGCGAAGTAAAGGATCCGCGCCGGACGCTTCCGCTTTCCCTCGCTATCGGGACGATTCTCGTCATCGTCCTGTATCTGCTCGCCAACGTCGCTTATCTCGTGACGCTGCCGCTTTCCGCCATCCAGCACGCGCCTTCCGACCGCGTCGCCACGACGATGCTCAGCGCAATCTTCCCGCATCTTGGCGCGGCGCTCATGGCGATCGCCATCATCGTCTCGACGGTCGGCTGCGTGAACGCGCTCACTCTTGCCGGCGCGCGCACCTATTACGCGATGGCTCGCGACGGCCTTTTCTTCAACATGGCCGGCCGCCTCAACAAAGCTCGCGTACCCGGCATTTCCCTGCTCATCCAGGGAGTGTGGGCGGCGTTCCTGATCCTTCCGCGCACCTACGATCCCGCTTCGCACACGTACGGGAATCTTTACAGCAATCTTCTCAACTACATCATTTCCGTCGAGCTGATCTTCTACATTCTGACCATCGCCGCCATCTTCCGCCTGCGCATCAAGAAGCCGAACGCCGAGCGTCCGTATCGCGCCTTCGGTTATCCATGGCTCCCGGTGCTTTACATCCTCGGCGCGACGGCTATCATGGTCACGCTCTTCATGTACGACCGCGAAACCACGTGGCCCGGCCTCGTCATCGTCTTCATCGGCCTGCCGGTGTACTACCTCCTCGCCCGCCGCTCCACATTCAACCGCTCCCCCGAACGCGACTTCTCCGAGGAAGCCCCCGGCTAATCGAAGGCCGTTGACCATCGACAGTTGACAGTCAACAGTCGATAGCGAGCCACGTCAGTAGCGATGGCGCCTGGCTGTCGCAGACCCGGTCTCGCAGGCATTCTTGCTTTTGAATTAAACGTAGCGCCGGGGCCTTCAGCCCGGCAGTCTTCGGCTTTCATGTGCCGAAGGCTGAATGCATCACCCAAACACAAAGCGGAGATGGCGCACCGCCCGGCGGCTACCGATCTAGCGTTCGGACCTTCGGCGCTCGACCTCAACCTTGATTGCACGCCTCGTCATTTCTGCCCAGTAGCGATCCAGCGTATTGAACTGCTCATCCAGCAAAAGCTGACGCTGCACGTCGAACACTCTTAACCCCGCATGATCGTATTCCAGCCCCCAGAACCCCACATAGTCTTCCGTACCATGGCTTCGAATGGTTTCATCCCAGTGTCCAATTACGCGAAACCTACATGGACGATCTTCTTCTGGATCTTCAAATACTGGAATTTCAACCGTGTATGGTGCCTGCCCCTGCCCTAAGACGAATTTTTCGTACGACCGCGCAAGGGCTGCCAGGATATTTTCAAGCTGGGGCACTAGCGTATTGCTTGAAATCTCATGCAAAACTAGCAGTGAGTCACGGAACTGGATTTTTAGCTGTTCAATATCGACGAAGCCATCCTTGTTACAGTCGCGTAGGCGCCTGTAAGCAGCGACGAATGGCCGCAGGACAAAAGCTTCGGCACCATTCTTAATGAGATCGAAGGCGACTCCATCCAATATGAGCTGAACAAGATGAGACAAGGAGAATGTTGACGTTAGTTCAACGAACAGACGTGTGACTCCACCAGCGCCAGCGGCCCTTCCGCTAACTACCGAAACGTATGCAGAAGCGAGTTCATTGCGGAATTCCTCGACTCCCTTGAGGTCTTCGAAGGGAAGGTGATCGGTCGAAATCCAATACCTTACGACAATGGCGTTGTCAGCACTCACAGGGCTCTCCTACAATTCGCCCACGTAACACGCCATTGTGTGGCGGCAGCGGGCCAGTAAGGATCAGCCGAGCGCCTAGCCGACCCCTCCGGTGCGAGAAAATTGAGTTTCCGTCACGGCTAACTGCGAGCTCACGACGCAGCGCCATCCCCGTCCTCACGGAGATTCAAGAGCGCAAGCTTTTCGTCATGACTTCCTAGAGAGACCCCCCAGCGGTTCTCAAGAAACATGAGCATAGACAGGCCACGCTCGATGACTTCGGTCGGCGTCCATCTGCTCAGCTTGGACACCGCAATTTCGCTGTAGGAGCCGTTCGAGTACCCGATAGCCCCGTCGGAGTCCTGTTTCTTCACATCGAACGGTCGATTTGACAATTTCGAGTTCCGACTCTGCGACAGGGCAAGCATGTTCCCCAGCGAATTCAGAAGGACGCTCCGCTCTTTCTTCGTTTTCGACTCGAATTCCGCCCAATCGCCGCTGGTAGGGTTTTGGGGATAGATGTGCTCAATTGAGACGTGGTCCTTTTTCGATGTAGTAAAATCTCTCCAGTTCAAACGACCCGTGTTCATGCCAGCTTGCTCTCGGAGAAACTGCTCGTACTCGAAGAGGAAGTACCGGAGACCCTGCCAACCATAGAAGCCTTCCTCGCCTCGGCGAAATAGGTCCCGCATGTCAGCAGTAGCTTTTTCGAGGGAGAAAAACTCCTCGGTGCGCTCACGTATCTTCTCGGTTGCCTCAGAAAGAGTCTTCTCCCGACGAAAAACCTCGCTGGCCAAGCGATAGAACCTACTGTCTCCCGTGTCGGCTCTCCGTTGACAAACCCTTCCGACAAGGAAGATAAAACGCTCGGCTGCTCCCAACAGTGCGCCCAACTCAGTATCCTTCGCATCCGCTTGCAGTGCAGCCATCATGAGAGGTTCAAACGCTCCACGGGCGAGACGGTCCAGTCTTTCCAAACCTCTGCGAAGTTTGTCCGAGAGCCCCGTAACACGCTCGGGAAAATGTATCGCGTGCCACGTCCTCGCGGAGCTCTGGATGCTGCTCACGTAACCTTGGATTTCATCTATACTCAAATCTCCACTGCCGGCGCGCTCAGCTGTAAAGTGCTCGTCCAATAAGAATGAGGCGAACTTTCCGGCTTCATCACGCGAGTACGTGAAGTACATGATCCAGTGCGCACGCAAAAAATCGTCATCGTCCAAAGCGAAGCCCTTTTCCCGACCGAGGAACTCATACACAGTTTTCCATGCATCATTAATGTTTGAGCCGAAGGGCCCGGCGGTCTTCTTCCTTGGTGGAATCGGGCAGCAGTGTGGAAAGATAGATCAATCTATTCTTGAGTAATTCAAGTTTGGAGAGGGGCTTTCCACGGTTGTTCATCGTCTCAAAGACAACGAACACATCAAGTTGCTCCTGAAGTTCATAAACATTGAAGAGGAACCTCTGCGTAAGGGCCCTGAACCAACGCTCGATCTGTTTAATGCTGGCGCTCTTCAGCTTCCCCCGAAAGAATTCGCGAGCGTTCAATAGGTTGGCTGTATACGTCGTTTCTGTGCCCTGAAACTGATTCGAAGCGTCACTAAGAATCTGCGTTTTCAGGTATTCGTAACTCGGATTATCTTTTTGATATCCAAACAAGTATGCACGGCTGACCGCCGAGGCCTGACTGAGATATTTCTGAACGTGATCGCGCTTCTCAGCGAACGCTAACTGTCCATCATTCGGAATTCGATCCAAGAGGGTTTTAATAAGAATGATTGCCGTTGTGAGGCGTTGCTGCCCATCGACCACGTAGAACGGTTTATAAGCCTTGCCCTGAATCAGCCAATTGTCCCCGTCCCATAATTTCCAGGCATCCTCGGGCACCCTCTCCAAGGTCAGCTGACCCGTGTAGTGGTTGCGTTGATCTGCCAAACGGTCGAGGTCTTGCCAGAAATCCTCGAGCTGACGCGTTTCCCACGCAAACCCGCGTTGATAATCCGGGATGCGAAAGACACGGCTATTGAAGATCGTGTCAAGACTCTGCAACTCAGTCGGCATGGTGCCGCAGTATAACCGCGAGACGTCTCCATGTTAATAGTTTTTCTCCTACGACGAACGTTATCATCGTAGGGCGGCGTCAGCCCATTTCTTCCGGCGGGTGGCGCACCCTTCGAAGCCGTGGCTGACGCGCCACACAACACTTCGCTTACGGCTCTCGTGTGAAACAAGGGTGCCGCATCCTTCGCCGCCCTCTGCGAAGGGTGCGCGTTTCCGGGGACAGGCGAACCTATTCTGGGTTGCCAGACCCGATCTACGACGCTCGCTGTTGGCACCACGTCCCCGTTTCATTTCAGCGTCTGCGGAAGAATTTTCCACAGCCGTCCCAAAACGGGACGCAGCCGATGGTTCTAGTACCGCATATAGTTATTGACAATATGCTTAATATGTGCTACGCTCGGTCGTTTTTATGCTTCCCCAAAACCACAACATTGCAACGCCAACAAAGAAAGTAGCCCCGCTCCCACCAAGTCGCGACAAAAACCGCCACTCTTCAAGTATTACTTTCACCACC
>DASUJR010000086.1:0-3710 GCA_036279175.1 Candidatus Acidiferrales bacterium
TCAACGAACAGCACGTCTTCCGCAGTTTTTTCTGACACCCGGCGGCCCCTGCCCTTACCTTCCCGATCGGGTCGAGCGCAAAGTCTTCGCGAGGCTCAACGGCTTGATCGCACAGCCCCTGAATGAGGCTCTTACCCATTCCGGGTTTCGCCGTAGCCAAATGATTGCATATCGGCCCGCCTGCGATGGCTGCAATGCATGTGTCTCTGTGCGGATCGTCGCGGGCGAATTCGAGGATGCGCGCGGGGCGAGACGGAATCGTCGCCGCAATGCGGACCTGCAACGGACCGAAGTGGCAGCGGAAGCGACGCGGGAGCAATTCGCCTTGCTGCGGGCCTATCTCGACTCGCGTCATCCGGGCGGTGGGATGTCGGACATGGGTTTATTCGATTATGTGGCGATGGTCGAAGAGACGCCGGTCAAGACCCATATCGTCGAATACCGCAAGCCCTCCAAAGGCACCGAACCGGGACAGCTAATGGCGTGCGCGCTGACGGATGTGCTGCGCGACGGGCTTTCGATGGTCTACAGCTTTTATCACCCCGGCGAAATCTCGCGCAGTATCGGCACGCACATGATCCTGGACCATGTGGAAGCAGCCCGAGCACGCGGGCTGCCGTATGTTTATCTCGGCTATTGGATCGAAGGCAGCGCCAAAATGGACTACAAGTCGCGCTTTCGTCCGCTTGAGACTCTGCGTCCCGAGGGTTGGGTTCGGCTGCGTGCTTAGCTCGGCAGGAATTGCAGCATTATGAGTTCGTCATAGCTGCGCTGCCCCACGCGGATTGAATTCGGATATCTGCCGATTTCCTTGAAACCATGCCGTTCATAAAGCGCAATGGCATGCTTGTTTTCGGCATTCACCGTGAGCTTGACCTGCTCCACCTTCCCCGTCGCATAAGCGACCACCGCTTCGACCAAAGCGTCGCCGAGACCCTTACCCCTTGCGTTGGCACGGACATACATCGCGCCGAGTTCACCCGTGTGACCGGTTTTCCGACGGTTTGGTTTTACGAAGACCACCAATCCGGCGAGTTGACCGTCAACAAATCCACCAAAGCTGAGGCCGGTCGCCATGCGCGCGGTCATATCCTCAACCGACATGGCCTCTTCGGCCTCGAGGTCGGCGCCGAAATACTCCGGATGCAGTCTCAGCGATTCCAGCCGCAGTTCGCGTAGCGCAGCGGCATCCTCGGCGAAAAGCCTGCGGACTGAAATCGTCACGAACGATCCGCACCGCCGAAGCGCGCCTTCCACTCTGCAACCTGTTCATCGGAAATCTTGGCAAACAAAACGTCGGCGGGACGGATCCGTTGGCCGGGTTCCAACTGGTCCAACTCTCGCTCCATTGGGTCGCTGGGCCATGGGATCAGATTGCCACCACCTGCAACGGGCTGGATCGTTTCGTGGATCGCTATCGCCGTCCGCGGAATAACCGCCCACGCCAGATGCGAGAAGGTATGGACGAGATTGAGTCCCATCCGCACGGCCGCTGCAGCTTTTGCCCGGTCCGTCTTGATATGCGTCCACGGCGCCGCGCGCGTGATGTACTCGTTACCCGCGACCCAAATGGCGCGAAGCTCACCCAATGCCTTGCGGAACTCGATTGCCTCAAAATGATCCGCGCATTGTTTCACCCGCGAGTCGAGCTCTGCGATCAAAGCCTTTTCTTCGTCTCCATATTTGCCTTCGCCTGGCACCTTCCCGTCAAAGCGCGCGACGCAGAATTTTGTGACTCGGCTTACGAAATTCCCGAGGACGTCGGCAAGGTCCTTGTTCACGACAGCTTGAAAATGCTCCCAGGTGAAATTCGTGTCGGAGTTCTCCGGTGCGTTCGCCATTAGGTAATAGCGCCAGTAGTCGGCCGGCAAAATTTCCAGCGCTGTGTCCATGAACACACCGCGATGCTGAGACGTAGAAAACTTGCCGCCCTCGTAATTCAACCAGTTGAAGCCCTTAAGGCGATCCACCAGCTTCCACCGACTGTCCGCACCCATGAGAGTCACGGGAAATCCGACGGTGTGGAATGGCACGTTGTCCTTGCCCATGAACTGGTAATAGACGACGTCCTTTGCCTTTTCGCCGTACCACCAGTCGCGCCAAGCCTCGCCTTTAGCGTTTGCATCGGCCCATTCTTTTGTCACGCCGATATATTCGATCGGCGCATCAAACCAGACGTAAAAAACCTTTCCCTTCAGCTTGCCGTCCGCGATGTCATCGGGAACCGAAATGCCCCATTCCACGTCGCGCGTAATGCCGCGGTCTCGAAGTCCCTCGTCAAGCCATTTGTTCGCAATGGAGGTGACGAGAGAGGGCCATTCGTTCTGATGGCGACCGATCCACTGCCGCAGCTGCGGTACGAATTCGGATTGCTTCAGGAACAGGTGTGCGGAGTCGCGAATTTCGATGTCAGTCGAGCCAGACAACGCTGACCGCGGCCCAATCAGGTCCACAGGATCGAGCACGCGGGTGCAATTCTCGCACTGATCGCCGCGCGCTGCTTCATAACCGCAAAATGGGCACGTTCCGATGACGTAACGGTCCGCAAGAAACCGCCTGTCGGCATTGGAATAGACTTGTTTCGTGGTCCGCACCTCAAGATGGCCGTTCTTCCATAGCGCGCGCGCCAGCGCCTGCGTCAGATCGTGATTGGGTTCGTTGGAAGACCGTCCGAAATGATCCCAGCCGAGGTCGAACCCCTCTCCCGCTTGCTTCTGCAATGCGTATTGGCGATCGCAGAACGCACGAACCTCCATTCCCGCCTCTGCCGCCGCAAGCTCAGTTGTAGATCCGTGCTCATCGGTGGCGCAGAGCGCCAACGTCTCGTGCCCGCGCGCCCGTGCGAATCGGGCAAACACGTCTGCCGATAAAAGCGAGCCCACCAGCGTTCCCAGGTGCTTGACGCCGTTAATGTACGGTAGTGCGCTGGTGACCAAAATACGCTTCATTTCCGAGTTCTTGCCAGAACGGGTGCGACACGGGACAATATCGTTTCGCGCGAATCCGTCCAGTCCGCGCGCCACAAGGAGCGGTCATGCCGCAGGATGTTCCGCGCCGCCACCCCCTGAACTTCAATGTCCAGACCAATGTGCTGGTGGGACTGCTGACTATTACACCGCTGATCGTGGTCTGGCTGATCTTCGATTTCCTTCTCGGAGTGCTGGCCCATGCCGGCGCACCATTGGCGGCGGCGCTGGCTGACTTTGTCGGACATCGCTCCCCGGAAGCCGCAATCTGGCTTTCGGACCGCGCCATCCGCTGGGTCTTGGCTGTGGTTGTGGCGCTTCTCCTGCTTTATGCGGTCGGCGCCTTCGCCTCGCGCGTGGTGGGTGAAAGATTAATTGCCCTTTTCGAAAGCCTGCTCATACGCATCCCGCTCGTGGATGTTATCTACTCTGCCACCAAGAAGCTTGTAGAGCTTTTGAGTCAAAAGCCGGACAGCACACAGCGCGTCGTCCTCGTCGATTTTCCACACCAGGGTCTCAAGACACTCGCTTTTGTGATGCGCACGTTTCCCGACGCGAAGACAGGCGAGGAGCTTGCGGCAATCTATGTACCATCGGCCCTCAATCCGACATCAGGATTTCTCGAGATCATGCCGGTCGCCAATCTCATACCGACGGACATCCCGCCCGACCAAGCCATGACGATGGTCATATCTGGGGGTGCGATTGCGCCAGAAAATCTCACTCTTTCGCGTTGAAATCTTT
>DASUJR010000087.1:0-3243 GCA_036279175.1 Candidatus Acidiferrales bacterium
AACGACACATTCAGGAGCAAGTAATGGACACGCTTCACACCGTGCTGCGCTCGATTCGCCATGAGACCAAGGCGCGCCGCGATCATCTCGATGTCTTCCGCGAGTTTCTCGATCATCTCGGCCGCGCCGCCAGGCGCCGCAATGGCGCGCGGACGGTGAAGAGCGAGAGAGCGAAAGCGAAGCGAGGCAACTGCTAGCCGTAGCCGTCCCGGAAGCGCTCTCTTTTTCCCTCTGCCGCCTGCGGGAGAGGGTGGCGAGCAGCGGTAGCTGCGAGCCGGGTGAAGGGGGCCTTCTGAAATTCAAGAACCCTCACTCGACGTCCTCGCTTCGCTCGGACGTCGACCCTCGGGTCGAGCCTGAGGGCAGGCTCTCTCCCGCAAGCGGGAGAGGTGAAGGATGAGTCATGCTCTCACCCAACATAGAACCGACCGTCGCCTCCGTATTCGCGCCGCGCACCGCATTTGGGCCGGATGGCACCGTCGAAGGCTACGCGAGCCTCTTCGGCGAAATCGACGCCAGCCGCGACATGGTGATGAAGGGCGCCTTCGCGGAGACGCTTCTCCGCCGCAACGTGCGCCGCGTGCCGATGCTGTTTCAGCATGATCCGGCAGAGCCGGTGGGCATCTGGTACGAGCTGCGCGAGGACGCGCGCGGGCTTTATGCGCGCGGCAAGCTCATTCCGGATGTTACGCGCGGGCGCGAATTGCTGTCGCTCATCCGTGAGGGCGCCATCGACGGGCTTTCGATCGGTTTCCGCACGGTGAAGGGCCGCATCGATCCGCGCACGCGCGTGCGGCGGCTGATCGCGGTCGATCTCTGGGAAATTTCCATCGTCACGTTCCCGCTGCTCGCGGGCGCGCGCGTGCACGCGGTGAAGCAGGCTGCCTCCCGGCCGAAGCTTTCATTCGCGCGCACGCGCGCTGAGCAAGAGTGGCGGGCGTTTGCGGCGCGGTAGTTCATGAACAACGACTGGATCGAGCACCAGCGGCGACGCTGGATGCGCAACGCTGCGCATTTGCATGTGCGCCACGACGCGCATCGCTTTGCGCCGCCGGTATCGGCACGTTCGTTTTATGCGCGCGATGCGTGCTGGGATCCGCTCGGCGCTCTTGAACGCAAATACAGTCCCGACCAGCCGCGCATCCCCGCCGGAAATCCGGATGGCGGGCAGTGGACGACGGGGGACGCAGGCAGCGGAGTTTCGATCGCGCTGCCAATGGGGCGGTTGGTCGCAAATGAAATTGGGGCTGGCGAGAGTGGGGCAGAAGAAGGGCCGCTTGTTCAGGTGGCCGGAGGAAGCCGATCAGGCGGAATTCGCGGCGGTCGTTACGGCGGGAATTTTCCTGGCGCCACGTATGGGCAGCTTATTCGTCTCGATTTAAACGTCGCACGCACCGAGAACACGCTTACAGAAATTCGCCGTTACGATCCAAATTGGCAACCGAGAAGCGAAAGCCTCATCTCGACCTCAATGGACGGCGTTGGCAGTATCGAAGGTGAGATCAGAAAATCGGAAGCGCGCGCCGAGGAGGCCGAGGCACATCTTCAGCAACTTCGGACCGGCATTGGAGGAAATTTCGGCCCGCCGCTCGATTCTGAGAGTAGTCCGTCGACCCCTGCCTTTGACGGGCAGATGTGGATCAGCATGTATCGGGCCGCCAACAACATGCCCGACTTGTTCGGCAATCCGACGTGGCCACGCGACAACGGTACGGTCGCTTCCGCAGATATCGACGGAAAGTTCTATTTCGGCACAAATTCCGGCGCGCCTCCCTACACGCATCAGGATGATATATCTGCTCGTCAGATGCGCGCGAACTTAGTCTCCAAATATCCAACGGTGATGGATACAGAAAATCTCGGCCGCACGCCTAATGATGCTCTATTTCACGCCGAAGCCACTCTATTACTACGCGCGGCGCGGGAGAACGGAGGAACGCTTGCTGGTAAGTCCATAGAAATTCATACTGACCGCGAGGTGTGTGAGAGTTGTCAAACGGTATTGCCCTATCTGGCAAAAGAGCTCGGAAGCCCTACGGTGATGATAGTCGATCCGTCGGATCAGAAATTTTTGATACCGTAATGAGTGGCCCGGATACATGATCAAAACTGCCTATTTCGGTGAGTTTCGCGGGCCAGGCTGGCCAACAGCCGAACAACTCGCGCCGTATTTCTTTGCCGGTCAACAACCACCTTGGACGTTCAAGGGCCGTAACGACAATTGGGGACTTGATGCGAAAGGGCTCTACGGAACGGAGACGCTCCCTGATCTCGATCGGGTAAACGTGCATTTGTCGATGACAGGCCATCCGGCAAAGGGCGTAATGATTCAATACCGCAAATGGGATGGCACGATTCGAAAGGCAGAAACTTTTTATTCCGGGGGAGACCTCACACAACGGCTCCGGTTTATCAACTCGGTACATGGCACGCCGCTTTCGCTTGGCTTGTTCATCCCGTTCGGTGCGGCGTGGCGGGCCGTAAAAGAATTTATCGAAACTGACGGCGAATTGCCGAAGGCCATTGATTGGATTGCGGGACGCGATCTGCCGGACGATACGTTCCCCGATATGGGCGATCGGGAGGCGATGAAGAAAATCCGATATGTGAATCCGATGGAATAGCAGGCTGATCGAATCCGGCCTGACCCCAATAGAGATTTAAGTGAAGCCCGCGCATTGCGCGGGTTTTTTGTTTTCACCGACCCACAAACATCAACCACGAGGAAAACGAATGGATACGCATACTGAACTCGAAACCAAAGCCGGCATTCCGCCGGAAGCGCTGGTGACGCATGGCGACATGATGCGCGCTTTCGAGGCCTTCAAGGAAGTAAACGACGAGCGGCTTGAGAAGCGCAGCGACATCGTGCTCGAAGAAAAGCTCGCGCGCATCGATGCCGCGCTCGACGTAACACAGCGCCGGCTCGACACCATCGCGCTTAAATCGGCGCGCCCGCAGATCGGGCATGACAACAAAGCCGCGCGCAATGCCAACGCGATCGAGCACAAGGCGGCCTTCGAGGCTTACGTGCGTTCCGGCGAAAGTGCGGGGCTTCGCGCGCTGGAGGTAAAGGCGCTCTCCGTCGGCTCCAATCCGGATGGCGGCTACCTGGTGCCGCCGGAAATCGAGACGCAGATCGGCGAGCGGCTCACCGCGATTTCGCCGATCCGCTCGATCGCCGGCAATCGCACCATCAGCGGTAATGTCTATAAAAAGCCATTCATGACGGTAGGCCCGGCG
>DASUJR010000088.1:0-14827 GCA_036279175.1 Candidatus Acidiferrales bacterium
GGCAGAGGAATATGCTCGATCTCGCCTTTAAGGAATTCCACGTTGGCGAGGCCCGACTTGCGTTTGTTTTCATTTGCCAGCGCCAGCATTTCGTCCGTCATATCGAGGCCGTAAGCCTTTCCCGTGGGGCCAACTCGCCGCGCGGACAGCAGCACGTCGATGCCGCCGCCAGAACCAAGATCGAGAACCACTTCGCCGGGGTGAAGCTGCGCGAGCGCCGTAGGATTGCCGCATCCAAGCGAAGCGAGCATCGCCTCTTCCGGAATTTGTCCTGCCTGCGCGGCATCGTACAGATTCGACGTGATGGGATCGCAGCAACCGCTCGCCATAGAAGGCGCGCTGCCGCAACAGGCGCTGCCTCCTTTGCCGACGCGAAGCGCCGCTTCACCATATTTTTCCTTCACGATTTCCTTGATATTTTCGGTGCTCATGATTCCTCCTATTTGCAGATCTGCACGATTGCTTCGGGTTTAAGCGCCTTGTTGCGGGTACAGCACTCGGCATAGAGAAACTGAAGAAGCTCCTGAAGAGCTTCCGTGTTCGCGGTGTAGTGCAGGAATGTGCTCTCGCGGCGCACGCGCACCAGGTCTTCGGCTCGCAGCTTGTCCAGATGGTGCGACAGCGTTGAATTCGGGATGTCGAGTTCCTGCTGGATTTTGCCGACCACCAGGCCTTCAGGATGAGCCGAGAGCAGCAGCTGCATGATCCGCAGCCGCGCTTCGGTTCCCATCGCGGAAAACATGTCGGCGTATTTCACTACCTGCTCGGTGGATCTGACCACCTGGTCGGTTGATTTGTTCGGCAGCGCAGCGCTCATACTTCCATATTTGCGGAAATAGCGATTAATGTCAAGCCCGAAAGAGTGGCGCGGAGAAAAAAGCCGAACCTGTTGCGGTTAGAAAATCGTTTCTCTTTTGTTTTCAGCGCGTTGAGGGACTTTTTAATCGCAGGGGTGTAGCGATTAGGCGTCCGACATCGTGGGAGCCCGTGCAACAACAAGATGGCGGGCAGGCCCGCCCAACGCCGGTCCTTACTTTTGCCACAGAGTCACAGAGCGACCGGTACGGAGAAGAAGTTTAGGAACACGCGTTTGCACTATGCAAGGCTGAGCGGACGGCGGACCCAATGAAATGGCGGGCAGGCGGCCGCACTCCAAAGTGACCGACGGGCCCGCGAACAAACGCCAGGTCCGGATAGGCTATTCGGAAAGGGAACCTTACTTTTGCCACAGAGTCACAGAGCGACCGGTACGGAGAAGAAGTTTAGGAACAAACTTGCCTACGCAGGGCTAAGCGGACGGCGGACCCGACGAGATGGCGAGCAGCATGTCGGACGAGGCGGCGAACAGGCCCGCTCACCAAGACCGCGGGCAAGCCATGAGACGGCGGGCGGGCGGCCGCGCTCCAAAGTGAGCTGCGGCCGCGCGGACAAAACTTCGATTCGGAATGGGCTACTCTGGCAGGGAAGCGTCCGGTGCGCCGGGTGGGATGACGTCGATTGCGTTAGCGGCCGGAGGAGCGATTTGGCCGTGGAGGACGTGGTGGGTGCGAATGGGTTCGCGAAAGCGAGCATCGTCGTCGAGATGGGTATAGAGGCGAAGGGCGCGAGTGATCACGTCGAATTCTTCGGTGGGAGTAGATTCGGCGCGTTCGAGGACGTGTTCGAGGACACGGGAAGCCTCGCGGCGTCTGCGATGCATCAGTCCGGTAGCCTGCGCGTGGCGATAAATCGACGTGCGGTCGGCGATGCCATACTCCTCAGCGATGCGGATCGGACTGCGCCAGCGGATGAACTCAGCTTCAATGGCATCGCGATCGGGATGCGAGCAAACCATACAGCGGCGCGAGTGGCGAGCCAAATCGGGCGGCGGTGCGGAAGGCGATGACTGGCGGGTAGATTCGGCGAGGGAAGCGAACGCTACTCTGGCGCTGTCGAGCGGAAAGCGAACCAATTGTGCGGATCGATCGAGTTCCTCTCGCGTTGGCCGACCGGCGGCCAGTTCGCGCTTGCGGGCGGCGCGCTTTTTCTTTTCGGCTGCGCGGTAGGCGGCCGTTGCGGCTTCGATCTCGGTTTCGTCGGGTGCGAACTCGTCGGGCATCGGATTCTGTAAATCGATATAAGTGGGATTCGTTTCCATACTGTTTGTCCGCGCCTCGATCGGGATCGGCTGGGCCGGCTCGGTTACGCCGGGTGCGGTTTGCTCGTCTGCCGACGGCGCGGAGGTTTCCTTCCTTTCGTCGAAATTGGATTCGGTAGAAGCGGGACCGTTTGGCACGGTCAAGGTGCCGTCATTTAGCGCGCTGGTCTGCAGCTCACGCTCGAACTGCGCATCTTCATCTTGCTCGATGCGAGGGGCGCGATTTTCCGGGGTGCCGGGCTGACCGGTTGGGAGAGTTTGGGGTTCCTGTTGCGATTGTTGCTGTGGAGCAACGGGCCCCGGAGACACCGGAAGACGGTCGCCGCTAAAGGCGCAGGGTGGCGCGCTGGTCAGGAGACGAACATCGCCGCCCGGGAACAGGGTGTCGTCTTTACGGCGAGGAGGCCAAGGCCGGCGCCGCGGCTTGCGACCGGGTACATATCTCATAAAAGTGACCGAACCTAGCATGAAATGGGGAGCCGGGCTAGATCGCAAAACTACGGAAAATTGCGTTGCGTAGTTATACGGATGAGCGTTACCGGGGGCGAGACAGGTGTCTAACCCTCGGACAACACGATCTACGACCAGGAACGTGATTTCGCTCGATCGCTCGCTTACGACTGAAATGGGGCTGCGAAGGCCTGCTTGCGGGTGATGAGGAACCAGAGGATTACGACGAAGAGGGGAAGCGAACCGGCGACGCCAAGCCACACTGGAAACGAGAAGGGCATTGGCTGAGTCATCTGCTGATTCATGGAAGCCATGGCGGCATCCATAAAGCCCTGGAATTTGAGGCGATTTGCGGGAATGCCTACCATGAGCACAACGTTCAGTATGCCCAGGAATTGCAGGCCGATGGTCGTCAGTCGCGCCCAGTTTTTCAGTTTGAGCAAGCCGACGGCAGCGATCATTTGTGCCGCCATCCAAACGAGCATGGTGAGAAAGGCAGTCCAGCCGACCAGAAAGATACCCAGGAAACATAGCGGGATCTGTACGCCGTGAAATACGGTGCGCGAATACAGCATGCTTAGAGGGCCGAAGGCGGAGCCAATCAGGAGAAACCAGGCAATGATGCTTATGCTGAGCGGCCTGGATGTGGCGGTCCTCTCGGGCGTGGCGAACGCGGTTTGCGGTCCCGGCTGCAGCGCAGGTTCTACGAACTCGCGGGGCTTTATCTGGAATTGCTCTTTTACGCGGGTCCTGTTGAAAAAAAAGAGCCAAAAGATTGCCAAAGCACCCAGCAATCCATAAAAGACAGCGATGCTTGCGCGGATGCCGATCGCGAAGGTGGCGGGAAGGTTTGGATCTTTCGGGATTGGAAGCGGGACGAAGGCGATAAACAACGCGGTGGGTATCGTAAGCAGGGCCAGAAGCGCCGCGAAAACAATGATGGAAATTCGCGACCATTCTCTGGTTTTGAGCAGGCCGATGCCGCTTGCGATTCCCCACGCCGAGAAGCCAAGGACGAAGACCGCATAGATGCTCGCGAGGTATCCCGCGTGTAGCGGCAGATTTGGCTGTGGGAGGTGACTCACGAGCGCCAGTCCCAATACGGCGAACGCTCCGAAGAGGAGAGTGATAGCGCTGCCGATGAATACGATGATGGCGGAAACGGTCACGCCTACGCAGCGCGCCATGGGTAGATGCTCCTAAAAGTGGCGGATATATAACACAACGCCAGGCAGATGCGTGGGAATAGTTGAGGCGAGTTGTTGTGCGGCGCGTCAGTGCCGCCCGGGCAGGAGGGAGTATGCGCTTTTGGGGAAGCAAGAAATCCTGAAGATCGCGACGCGAGTTGCCTGTAGAAGGCGCTGCGCGTTTTCCTTCGCACCGGCTGAATTCCTTCAGGCGTGCTAAGCATTGGACCTGATTAGGCTTCGGGCTGGAAACAGGTACAATCTGCCCGTGAATGTGCGCCCTCGTGGTTCCCTAGAAGAGAACACGTGCGAATCCCGGCTTCGTGTTTCCCTTCATTTTCCGATTCTACTGGCGGTCGTGTTGTGGTGTTTACCGGCAACGGCGTTCGCACAGATACAGCCCAGCGACACGCAGCCCGATAGTCCCGCGACCGCTGGCGATCACAAAGGCCAGTACGAGATTCGCCGGCAAAGCTCACCGTTTGGACTGGAGGCTCCGCCGGGCACATATCAGCCGCTGACCAACCGGCAGCGCGTTGTGTGGTGGGTGAGGTCGACGGTCGGACCAAAACACTGGTAGTGGGCGTTCTTACGTCGGCTATACAAACGGGGCGAGACGTGCCCGAGGCGTATGGGCCCGGGTGGGAGGGTTTTGGGAAACGCTACGGTATGCGGACGGCCGAAGCAGCCGTCGACAACGGATTTGAGGACATCCTTGGCGCCGCATGGGGAGAAGATCCGCGATATTTCCCTGTGCCTGACGAGCCATTCGCACGCAGAGTGCGTAGCGTCATCAAGCAGGCGTTCATCAGCCGGCGCGATGACGGGACGTTTGGTGTGGCGTATGCGCGGTTCGTCGCGATTCCGTCGGGAAATTTTCTGACGAACACGTGGCGCGCGCACAATGAAAATACCGCCAGTGCCGCCGTCCTGAGGACGACGTACTCGTTCGCGTGGCGGCTGGCGGGCAATGCGTTCGAGGAGTTCTGGCCGGACGCTAAACAGCGTTTGCCATTCCTGCGGAACCACTGAATCGGGCGCGCGAAAATCCTAGAAGAGAATTGTGCCGGGACTGAAGCCTTGCCTGCGGCAGGCAGGCCCGGCGTTACTGAGCGCACGCGGGGCTATGTTTGATTGCTCCTAGGGCTTGAGTTGCTCCTGGAAGAATTGGGCGGTGGCGGTGTAGGCGCGAATCCAAGTGATGTGGCGGAGGAAGCCGTGGATCTCGTCGGGAAAGACGAGTTCCTGGTAAGGGACGCCCTGCTTGCGCAGCGCGTTGGCCATTTCACCCATTTGCGTGAACTGGACGTTGCGGTCGTCGTCGCCTTGAATGAGGAGAACGGGCGAACGCCACGTGCTGACGGATGAGATCGGCGACGATTCGAGCGCGCGACGAGCGGCTTCGGCGTGAGCGGCCGGATCGTAGGTGCCCCAGTTGCGGATTTCGACGTTCCAGTCGTGGACGCCGTGCATATCGACACCCGCGGCGTAGAGATCGGACGCGCGCGAAAGGCCCATCGCAGTCAGATAGCCGCCGTAGCTGCCGCCCCAGAGGCCGATGCGCTTCGGATCGACGTCGGAACGCGAACGCAGGTAGAGCGCGGCTCCTTCGACGTCGTTAAATTCGCTGGCGCCATCCGCGCCGTAATTCACCGCTTCGCGGAAATTCAGACCGTAGCCGATGCCGCTGCGATAGTTCACGGAGAGCACGACGTAGCCGTGATTGGCGAAGTACTGGTTCAAGCCGTAGGAGCCGCTGTAATAGTCCATGTAATGCCAGCCGAGCAGCATCTGGCGGCGCGAGCCTCCGTGGAAGAAAACGATGGCGGGATGGCGCCGGCCGTCGCTGGCGCTGGCGGGAAGAAAAAGCTGGCCGTGGATGTACATACCGTCGGCGGCGGAGAAGATCACCTGTTGCGGGACGACGAGATCGTTCGCCGGAAATTCATGCGGAATCTGATCGTCGGCGAGATCGTGCATCGCGTTGCCGCTTCCCACGACGGATGGACGCATCGGCCATTTCGGGCCGGAGCGCAGGATCGCGACGGTGCTGTTGTCGCTGGCAAAGACGGGATACATCTCGAGACCGGTACCGGAAGTCAACTGCTGCGGCTGAGTGCCATCGGCCGCAACTTTCCAGATGTGGCGGCGGTCGATGTCGTTCTCATTGGACGAATAGACGATCGACTCGCGATCGAAACTCATGCTGACGTGCTCGAGTTCGAAATCGCCGGGGGTCATCAGCGTCGCTTCGCCACCGGCGGCTGGAATGGAATAGAGGTGAACCCAGCCGGTCTTTTCCCAGGGGAAGATGAGGCGGTCGCCGGCACCCCACAGGAGTTGGTTTTCGGCTTCGACTTCGTGGAAGACGCTGCCTGCTCCCTCGTCGGCGCGCCAGATTTCGTGGCCTTTGCCGGTGGAGACGTCGGCGATGCGAATCGACCATGGCGGGCCGGTGCGGTGCGGCTCAAAGATGTGCTCGGTTGAAGATGGGACGCGGATGAAGGCGACTTTAGTTCCGTCGGGCGACCATGCGGGCTCGCCATCGTGATCGGTGCTGGGGTCGAGGTAGTTCACGATTTTCGAGCCGAGCGTGTAGACGCCGATAATGCTGTGGTCGCCGCGAGCGCTGACGAACGCGATGGACTTGCCGTCGGGCGACCAACGCAGGCCGCTGTTTTCGCCGAGTTCGTGGATGAGCTGTTGCGGCTTTTCGCTGCCATCGAGTTTCGCGAGCCAGATTTCGCCCTTCAGCACGTAGGCGACGGATTGGCCGCCGGGAGAAACTTCAGGCGAATGGCCTTCACCGATTTGCCGGGGTTCGCCGCCCGCGACGGGAACGACCATGACGTCCTGTTCGACGCCCGCGGCAAAGCGCGCGGGATTCGGGTACGAGCGCTTGGGAAACTCGAAGTCGCCGCCGTGGACGTAGACGATCGAGCCGGCGTCCGGCGTCCAGGAGATTTCGCCGACGTCCTGGCCGTCGTCTGCGGCGTAATTGGTGAGCTGGCGGACGGAGTAGCCGCTTTTCTGCGCGCTCGAAGCGGGACTGCCCGACGGCTCCGCGAGCCAGACGTTGCGCTTGCCTTCCGCGTTGAAGACCCAGGCGAACATGCCTTTCGCGGGGGACGGAGTCAGGTCAGTAGGAAAGGGGAAGCTCAGGACCTGCTCGATGGTGAAGTGGGCGGGCGATTGCCTCTTCGCGGCATTGTGGCTGGGCGGAGCGGCGAGCGCGGTGCAGGCGGCGCACACGACAAAGATGACCGCAGAGAGAAGTCGCTTCATTTTGTGGCTCTCCTCAAGAAAAATGAAGCGCGATGGTACGCCTTTGCCGGAAGTGATGGCAAGGGCGGGATTTGCTTTGCCGGAGGCCAGGAATTCAGGAAGAAAAATGGATTACGAAGGGAACGTCGGCGCGAGGCGCGGAATTCCGGGAGGGTTCCGGAGCCGGGCAGCGGCGATCACCGTGGCCTTGGGCGGCTTCGAATAAACGTTGGCGTTCGTGCTCGAGAGCGGCGATCAACCAGCGCTCGAATTCAGCTTCGTTGCTCACTAGTGTGGAGTCGTTCATCGCGTGATCACCTCTATTGTTGGGTATTACTGGGCTCTTGGCCGTTTTCTTTAGACGCCCACGACGCGGCGATTGCTGTGACGGATATCGCGTCAAACATGGCGTCGATGCAGGCGATTGTTAGCACGCGGTGATTGCAGGTCAATGAACGCGATCTAAATTGTGGCTGAATTCTTTCTAAACAACTAAACAGATGACGCTGAACGGCTTACGGACACGAGTCCGTTTGAATCGGCGGCTTGCGTCATGGTCCAGAAAATCGAAACTGAACTAGCGCGGACTCGGGACGCAGGCTCGCGAGAGAAAAACGGGCGTTGACGAGAGAGGCTGGCGGCGCGGCCGAGTTGACGTGTTAGAATGGCGGCCGCTCCCCGAATCCTCAGGCGGTGCATGAACGAGTCCAGCCCTGTCCGGCGCATGCTTCGATTTGGTATCTATCAGTGTGACCTCAGCACGCGCGAGCTGTATAAGAGCGGAATCAAAATAAAGCTGGCGGACCAGCCGTTCCGGCTGCTGGCGGTATTGCTGGAACGTCCGGGCGATGTCGTGACGCGGCAGGAATTGAAGGAGCGTCTGTGGCCCGACAGCAGTTTTGGGGATTTCAACGACGGGCTGAACACGGCGGTGAACAAGTTGCGGGCGGCGCTGGACGATGAAGCCGAGAATCCGCGATTTGTGGAGACGTTGCCGCGGCGGGGCTACCGGTTCGTCGCGGCAGTGACTGCGCCCGATTCCGGCGCAACGGCGTCGGGAAGAGAACCGGGTAGTAACGCGCGGGGCGATTCCGGCGATCGAGTTGGGATTGGGACGGCGAGTGGCGCTGCGGCTGGTGCGGCGATTGGGGCTGCCACGGGCGCGAGCGCTGGGTCGAGTGAAGCTTCAGGGCAGGCGCGCCGGAACGGAGGCGTCGGGACGGCAACGGGTGAGGGCAAGAAGGTCCGCGCGCCGGGCTGGATTCTGTCGATCGTGGCGGTAGTGGTGCTGGGAGGCACGATCGCGTGGTTTTTCTATGGACGGTCGGCGCTGTCTTTCAATTCCCGCGATTCCGTGCTCGTCGCTGACTTCAATAACCAGACGGGTGATGCGCGTTTCGACCGGGCCCTGGAAGATGCATTCGTGGTGGATCTGCAACAGTCCAGGCGAGTGAATATTTTCCCGCAGGCACGCACCGAATCCGTTTTGGAGATGATGGGCAAGCCGGCCGAGCAGATGGTCACGGCCGGAATCGGGCGCGAGATCTGCCAGCGAGAGGGAATCCGCGGGCTGATCACGGCGGGCATCACGCGCACGGGCAACAGCTACGAACTGACCGCGCAGCTGATCGATCCGCGGACAGGCGAAGCAGTCCGATCGTATTCGGAACGGTCGTACGGCGAAGACCACATTCTTGATGCACTCGACAGGATTACGGAGAGAGTACGGCGCGATCTCGGCGAGTCGCTGTACCAGATTCACAGCGCAAGCAAACCGCTGCCGGAAGTCACGACAAGTTCGCTGGTGGCGCTGAAGCAATATTCGGATGCAGTCGCGTTGTGGCACGACGGACATTACGCGCAATCTGTTGCGCTGCTTCAGACTGCGGTGCAGACCGATCCGAAGTTTGCAATGGCGCATGCGGCGCTCGGCCTCGCGTACTTCAGCTATATCCGGAACGATCCCGTGCGCGGCAAGCAGGAGTACGAGAAGGCGCTGGCGCTGTCGTCGCACACAACGGACCGCGAGCGGATGATCATTCAGACGCATTATGCGGGCGACCTGGGTCACGTGGACGAAGCCGCGGCGCTGTATCGGTTATACCTTTCGCGCTACCCAGACGACTGGAGCATGCTGCTCGACTATGCGCGTCTGCTTCGGCTGCACGGGCGCGCCAACGAAGCGATCGCGCAGTACCAACGGATTCTTCGCCTGGCGCCGGACGACGCCAATACCTATATCGAAATGGCGACGGCATACCGGACGCTCGACAAGTTGCAAGAATCGCTGGCCGCGTATTCGGAAGCGTTCAAGATCGATCGTCACGAGCTGTACGCGGGCAATGTGGGCCGCGAGTATGGCGCGGCGCTGATCGCAAACGGCGAGGACAAGAAGGCGGCGCAAATCTTCACCGAGCAGATGGGGAATCCGGATTCGCGCGAGGCTGGAATGCGGTCGCTCGCGCTGCTGGATCTGTACGAGGGCCGTTATGCAGACGCGGCGAAGCGTTTTCACGAGTGCCTGCTGATTCTGGACAAGAAAGCGTATTTCAGCGTGGCTCGCGTGCACCTATGGCTGGGGATCATTGCGGGCGGGGAAGGGGACAAGCGGGCGGAGGAACGGCAGTTCGATGTGGCGGCGCAAGACCTGAAAATGATCGGGCCGAAGGTTGTGTTCGGATCGATCATAGGGCAAGCGTACGCGCGGGCCGGTTTTCTGGACAAGGCTGAGAAAGTAGAGAGCGCGATCGCGCCGCTTGCGGATGCAAAGAACCCGGACGAATCGGGCTACCTGCATTTATTACAGGGAGAAATTGCGGTTGCGCAAAAGCGATACGACGACGGGATTAATCTGCTGCTGCTGTCGAATAAAGAGAATCCGACCCAGCTCAGTTCGGAGGCGCTGGCCCACGCCTATCAGCAATCCGGAAAGATAAATTCGGCAATTCCCGCGTATGAAGGCTTCATCAGCGATTCGCATTCGCTGCTTTGGGAACCACAGCAGCGGTGGCTCGAGGCGCACGTCACGCTGACCGAAGATTACATCGCGCGAGGCAATGCTGGCGACGCTGCAAGAGCCAGGCAAGTGATGGGCGCTTTCATGAAGGTGTGGAACGGGGCGGATGCGAATCTGCCGCTCTTGAACCAAGCCCGCGCGGAAGACGCGAAAATCCAACACATCTGATCGAGACCCGCGAAGCGGACGCATGGAAGAAAAGAGGGCGCCCTCGCCGGCACCTGCCGCCGAACTGCAGAGCGCCCTCAATTCTACTGGCAAGTCTAGAACATCAATTTCAGCGCGAGCTGCAATTGCCGTGACGAGCCGAAATCGCCCTCCGGAAACCGCGTGCTGGTAATTGCGCTCGAAGTCATAACACCAGTCACACCACTGGTTGGTGTAATGACAAAACTCGGGTCTCCGAAATTTGCCTGGTTAAAGATGTCGAATGCTTCGGCGCGGAACTGGATAGAGAGCTTCTCGGTGACGCGCGTATCTTTGATCAGGGAGAAGTCCGTATCGAGATAGTCGGGTCCGATGACCGAGTTCCTCCCTTCATTCCCCAGCGAGCATCCTGTCAGCGTTGTTACCCCTGCGACCGTTGCAGTCGTACAGGGGCTGGTAAAGACCTGCGGATTCGCAATCCAGTCGTGCGGGCTGCCAGTGACTTGCACAGGACCGCTAACATTCGGCCGTACGACGGCCCCCGAGAACAAGCCGCTGACTCCCGACATGTAAACGGTCAGTGGATTGCCGCTCTGAGCCGTGGTAATTGCCGCGAGCTGCCAGCCCGAAACGAGCCGGTTGCCTTTGAACGGAAAAGTGTAAAAGCCGCTCAAAACAAAACGATTCCGCGCATCGAAGTCCGAAGGTCCGTATTCGGAGCGCAGATCGTAGCTGTTCTGCGGGAGGACGTTCGGAAAGTCGAGCGAGGAATAGTCCAGCGACTTTGACAAAGTGTAGGTGGCGAGGAATTGGAGGTTATGCGTCAACTGGTCATGTAGAGTGACCCACAGCCCGTTGTAATTCGAGTTTCCGTTGCTTGTGACCTCCCGGATTCTCGAGAAGTTCGGGAACGGAGCGGCGGTTGATGAGGCAAAAGCGCCCCCGACAACCGGCGGCTGATTCTCGTTGATCTCCTGCTGAAGGCGTGTGCCTTTCGATCCCACATAGGCTACCTGAAGGCCTAGGGTGTTTGTAAGCGCACGCTGAATCGTCAGGTTCCAGTCCTGCATGTATGTGTCGCGATAGTTCGGGCTCACTGTAAATGGCGCGACGGTGTTCGGATTTGCCGGAGGAGCTTCGAAGGTAATGCTGTTCGTCCGCGAAGTACCCGAGAGCGGTACAGCGAACGGTGGATTGCCGGACAGGCCGGACACAATATTCGTCGTTGGCTGCTGTGCAAGAATCGCATAGCCGCCGCGCACCGAGGTCTTCCCATTTCCCCAGGGATCCCATGCGAAGCCGACTCGCGGTTGGACGAGTTTGTTGTTCGTGGGGAATACCTGGCTGAATCCCGGGGAACCGATGGTAACGAGGGAAGCGGACAAAGGATCGAAGACCGCCAGTCGGTTTGCCGCCTCGGACGGCGTCCCGTTCCAGTCATACCGCAATCCGAGATTGAAAGTTAAGTTCGGTCTCCACTTGAAGTCATCTTGTACGAACGCGCCCCAAGCCGGCATGAGAATCTTGTCGTTGCTGCTGCCTTCTTGCGTTGAGAACGCATCGGCTGCGTCGTTCAGGAAATTCGCCAGCGAGCTGAATGTAAATGATCCAACGTTTTCACCAACATTATTGTTATAGAAGCGGCTTACATCCACACCTAAACTAAGGGAATGCCGCCCTTTGAGCCAGGTCACCGTATCGTTGAACGCGACCGTCGTGTCGCCCCGGCCCTGAGGTTCCCCTCCCGGATTTCCGAACTCGATGACGCCAGAAGGAACACCCTGGATCACGATGCTGGGCAAACCGATGTCCGGCACGCCAGCGGGAAGGCCAATCCCAACGCCAGAGGATGTTAGAGAGCTATCGTTGGGCTCAAAGGTAATAAACAGCCGGTTGAAGCCGAGGCGAACCTGATTCGTCAACTGCGGGCTGAAGATATGGCTTTCACCCAGCGTCAAGAGTTGGCGTGACCCATCGCGGGTATCGCCGAATCCCGGTAAGTTTGTCCCGGAAGTAGGCTCGAAACGATGGTCCTTCTCGACGGCATAGTATCCGTGAAACTGGTCGCTGCCTGTGAGATTCACATCCACATCGCCCGTGCCGATGTCCTCATTTACGGGAGCGTTAGTCGATCCGAAAAAGGCAGGCTGGCCACCCAAGGTTGCATTGGCCGGAGCTTCCTTCTGCAGAATCGCGAGAAGATTATTGACGGTTGCGTTGCTCGAGGTCGTGCCGGCCGCCGGAACACTAACTTGTAGGGGCAGCGCGTGTTTTTGCCGCAACCCTTCATAGCTGAGGAAGAAGAACACTTTGTTTTTCTTGACGGGGCCGCCGAAGTCGCCGCCGAAATCGTTGCGGTTCAACGGTGACTTTGGTGTCCCGACGGGATTGAAGTAATTGCGAGCATCGAGATAGTCGTTGCGGAGGAAGTTGAACGCTTCGCCGTGAAAGTCATTCGTTCCCGAGCGAGTTGCAACGTTGATAATCGCTCCCGAATTGCGGCCATATTGCGCGGGAAAAGTGGAGTTGTCGATCTTGAATTCGGACATTGTGTCGAGCGACGGCTGGAAGGTCACCTGATTTTGTACTTCATCGTTCAGGTTGATTCCGTTGATCAGGAAATTGAGCGTCGTCTCGCGCTGGCCGGCGGTGTCGATGCTCAGTGCGCCTAAACCTTGCAGCGGGGCAACCAGGAAGCCGTTCTGCGGCGCGGTCATGGTGCCCGGCGTAAGAGGCGCAAGGTCCAGGAAGTGCCGCCCGTTGAGCGGGATCTCCTGCACGGTTTTCTGAGTGATTACCTGGCTGACGGCGCTCGTGGTTGTATTCACCAGAGGTGCTCCGCCCGAAACGGTGACCTCTTGAGTGACGGTGCCGACCTGGAGTTGCACGTTTTCGGTCACCGTGCTGGCAACGTCGAGCTTCAGGTCCTTGATCACGTAGCCCTGAAATCCGTTCGCGCTCACATTGATCTGGTACGTACCCGGGAGTAACCCGGGCACAAGATAAAACCCGCTTTGGTTGGTCTGCGTCGTCCGCTCCACGCCGGTGTCCCGATCGTGAATGACGACCTTCGCCGACGATACAGCTGCGTTCGACGTGTCCGTCACCGTGCCTTGCAGCGTCGCCGTCGATTGCGCGTGGGCAAGAGCCGGAATAAACAAAATGATAAACATCCAAAACCAGCGAAAGGATATGGAAACCCCTCGCGCGGAACGTGATCCTGACATGATTCCTCCTTGGCGCCCCTTTTGAATACAAAAAGAGTGTTCGAATTTCCGCGCTGGTTGATTTCGGTTGAAAGGCGGCCTGCTGGAAGGCCAGTTATTTCCCAGAGTCGATGCGACAACAGCGCATGATTGCTCCTACCTTGCGGACAAGCACTGCTATTGGAGCAATCGGAGCGCCAGACAATGAGGGCCGTTCCCGCGATCACATTTGGAGTGTTTCTAACGAGTTGACATTGCCGAGACAAACGGTGAATCGGGTGACCGTACGGTTTTACATAGGCAGATACCAGGTTTTAGAGTGATCGATTGAGCAGCAGCAGGGAACCGCTCAGGCCGGCGCTGGGACGAACGCGGGTGCGGGCTTGCCGATGGGGATTACTTCTACCACAGCGTTGTAATCAGGTACGCCGCTGGGATCGAGACAACCGGCGCGGATGAGAACGTTCACTTCAGGCCAATGAGCTAACAGACATCCGGGCTTGATGCGCTCAATTTTGACGCGGCCTTGAAATTCGCCACTGTCGTTCCGCAGGAGGACTGGATCACCATTACTGACTTCGAGCCGCTGTGCGTCCGAAGCGGACATGAAGATGGCGTCGCGGCCTGCTCCCGTAAGCGGATCGATTTCCGCCTGGACCATGCTGTTGAATTGTTTGCCGCGCCGCGTGCTGAGCAGGAAGTGGCCTTCGGGAACGCGGCTGCCCGGCAAGTCGATCGCGGAAAAGTGGCCCTTGCCGTCGGGGGTGGGGAAGCGGTCGGTGAGGAGGCGCGGGCCTCCGTACTGGAATTGATCGCCTTTCTTGCGCAAATTTGCGATGCCCTTGTAGGTTGGGCAGACGCGATCGATCTCATCCCGAATGTCCTGCGTGTCGCGCCAGGAAAATGCGCGGCCGGCGCGTTCGGGGTCGGCGCGATGCGCAACCAGCACCGGGATCTCCCATTCGTCTTTCGCTTCAGGTGCTTCACTTGGACGCGGTCCTCGAATTTCCGGGCTGTAAATGACGCGGCGTTCCGTGCTGGTTTCCGTGCCGCCGCCGCGCTGCTCGTATCGCGTGCGAGACGGCAGCAGGAGCACGGTTTCCTGCGGCTCGACCAGCATATTCGATGTGAGAACGATGTCCTGGTGGATGCGCAGGCGGATATTGCGAACGGCGTTCCGCGCGCGGTTGGGTTCGGGAAGCGTCTCCAGGAAATTTCCGCCGCTTTGCCACAGCACGTCGATTTCGCCGCGCTCGGCGGCGAGGATCATCTCCGCGGCCGTCAGACCGTTCCAGGCGGGCGGCTCAAATCCCCAATATTCCGGCTGCGCAAATTTGCGCGCGTTTTCTTCGTTTGCCGCCGCGCCCATAACGTAAGCGCCCGGCATCGCTCCCATTTCCGCGCCGCCCTGCACGCCGCT
>DASUJR010000089.1:0-6519 GCA_036279175.1 Candidatus Acidiferrales bacterium
GTCCTCAATGTTGCCCGTTAGGTGCACGTCGAACATGAGTTCTTCGACGGCCACAACTTTATCGTCGAAGTCCCTCGCGGCTTTTTCGGCGTCGGCCGCTTTCGCTCCAGCGAGTACCTTGTGTAAGCCTTCGACTTGCAACCGTGTGCGCTCGAGGCGATTGATCATGTCGTCGAGTTCATTCAGCTCGCCGCGAACCTGGAGCAGGAATTTGACCTGGGTTTGCAAATCGACATCAGTGCCGAGTGAATTGGGATCGCGAAGAACTTCTAGCCGCTCGGTGAGCGACTTATCACCGACAGCTAGCTTTACGTTGTAACGGCCCGGCGCAACGCGCAGGCCTACTCCCGATTCGCCTGCGCCCCAGACGATCAGCGGACGCCAACCGCCCTTCACGGCTTCAGCATTTGGGCCGCCCATTGGGACGACATCGCCTGGCTTAAGCCATTGAGCATCGGGAGGCGGCGTCAGCAAATGGACGGCGGTCTGCTCATCGTAGGAGAGATTCCACCAGACGCGGTTGAGCCCCGGTTGCCCTTTGCCTTTGAGCGTGCGCACTTCACGACCAGTGCCATCAGTGATCGTGATGGTCCATGGGCGCGCGTTCTTCAACTCAAAGTTGATGTCCGCGCCATACGGGGGATTCTCGCCTGAGACGTGCTCTTCCTCACGTCCACGGTTTGTCGCGATCGTGCGGAAGCGATAGGCAGAACGCGGCGGAAAGAGGTATGCGTCTGCATCCTGGGACTTATCCCAATTGCGAAGAGGAGTGATGTCATCAAGGTCGTAGATTCCACGACCATGCGTAGCGATCAGCAGATCGTTGAAACGTGGCTCGACCTCGACCCAATAAACCGGTGCGGGCGGGAGATTGTTGCGCAGATGCATCCAGTGGCCGCCATCGTCCCAGGAGACGTAGAGCGCGTTATTGGTTCCCAGATAGAGCATGCCCTTGCGCACCGGATCTTCCATAATGCACTTCGCGCTGGAGTTCATGCCTTTGGGAACATCGGAGCTGATACGCGTCCATGACGCTCCGAAATCGGTCGTCTTATAGAGGTAGGTGTCATAGTCGCCGACCTGTTCCAGATCGACTGAGATATATGCGGTACCTGCGTCAAAGCGCGACGGCTCGACGTTCATTATCGTGCCCCAGGGAGGCAGATTCGGGATGTTCTTGGTGACATTCGTCCAGTTTTTGCCGCCATTTTTCGTGATGTTGACCTGTCCGTCGTTGCTGCCGGTCCAGATCACGCTCTGCTGCTTGGGCGATTCAGCAATGGCGTAAAGGGTTGAGCCATCGTAAGTCATCAGGTTGTCAAAGCTGACGCCGCCGGAATTTTGCTGGTGGCTCTTGTCGTTGGTCGTGAGGTCGGGGCTGATGACGGTCCATGATTGGCCGCCATCGGTGGTCATATGCACGTATTGGCTGCCGACATACACCTTATTGTGATCGAACGGGGAGATCGCGATGGGGAACGTCCAGTGCCAGCGATATTTCACATCGGCCGGAGCCCATCCATAGGTCTCGTCCGGCCAGACTTCAACGCTGCGGGCCTGGCCGGTCTTCAGGTTGGTGCGATCGAGGCCGCCGTCGTAGCAGCCGGACCACACGATATCCGGATCGGCCGGATCCGGTACTCCGAAACCGCTTTCGCATCCGCCATAACTCTTCCAGTCGCCGGCGCCGATCTGTCCGCCGAAGAAGCCCTGCTCCAGATTGTTGCTTGGACCGTAGTAGGACGGCCCGTCCTGACGGTTGCCGAAAACGTTGTAGGGAATGCGCGTGTCCGTATAGACGTGGTAGACCTGCGCGATGGGCAAGTTAATGTGCTCGTACGTCTTGCCGCGATTGAGGCTGATGCTCACGCCCTGATCGTTGGCGTCGAGGATGCGATTCGCATTCAGCGGATCGATCCAGACGTCGTGATTGTCGCCGCCAGCGCGCGTGATGTCGTGCGCGAGCGTCAAACCGCCATCGCGGGAAACGCTCCAGGAGACGGAAGGGAAGTAGAGCAGGTCGGGATCGTCGGGCGAAATGCCAAAGCGCGTGTAGTAGGGTGAGCGCTCGCTCGTGAGGTGCGTCTGGTTGACGAGGGTCCAATTCTCTCCGCCGTCATTTGAGCGATAGAGGTTCGTTGTCGAATCCTGGATCAGCGCGTACACACGATTCGAATCGGACGGCGCGATCCCCACGGCGACTTTGCCGACTGGATGATTCGCGGCCGGCAATCCATTGCCGCTCAGTTTCTTCCAGGTGGCCCCGCCATCATGCGTGACATAGACGCCGCTGCCGAGGCCGCCGCTATTGAGGTCCCACGTTTTGATGTCGACCTGCCACATGCCTGCGAACAGCGTTTGCGAGTCATGAGGATCGAGTGCAAGTTCAGAGCAGCCGGTATTTTCGTTGACGAATAGAATCTGCTGCCACGTCTTGCCGCCGTCCGTGGTGCGAAAAACGCCGCGCTCGTGCTGCGGGCGATACGCTTGCCCCACTGCGCAAACGTACGCGACATTCGCGTCATGCGGGTCGGCGATAATGCGCCCGATGTGCCCCGTTTCCGCCAGTCCGACGTGCTGCCAGCTCTTGCCGGCGTCGGTTGATTTATAGATGCCGTCGCCCATGGGGTAAAACGGGCGAATCAACCATGTTTCGCCGGTGCCGGCCCAAACGAGGTTGTGGTCAACCGGGGAAACGGCGAGCGCGCCAATTGCAGCTACGTCCTGGTGATCAAAGACCGGGTGCCACGTCACGCCGCCGTCTTCGGTTTTCCAAACTCCTCCCGCTGCCGCGCCTGCATAGATTACGAGTGGGTTTCCCGGCTCGCCTACGATTGAAGCGACTCGGTTGCCGATGGGACCGAGCGGACGAAAGTGCAGCTCACTGAACGGATTGTGGTTTTCGTGAGACTGCGCAAACGCGCCTGGAGCCAACGCCGAGACCAACAGTAGGCAGAACCAGAAAATTGCCGATCCATTTCGCAGCACGTTGCATCCTCCGACCGAGATTCAAACGTCCACGCGCACCAGCAGGTAAGACTTGGCCTAATCACAACGGAAAAGGAGACAAACCGACCGCACTACACACCCCGCGAGTGCGGTTCATATCACGTTCCGTGGTGAAAGCGCAAATCGCGGTCGCGCGATGCGAGTCGGCATATGGCAGCGAACTGCAATCTCTTGCGCCTCGAGTGATTTTACTGTTGAGTGCCGAGTTTCGGTCGATGGCTGTAGCGCTCGTACAATTCGAGCTGTTTGTTGTCGAGACTCGTCATCTGTCCCTTGATAAATAGATATTTCAGATGAGTGCGAAGTTCGAGCAAATCGCCGTCGGTGACGACAATGTTCGCGATCTTCCCCGGTTCGAGTGTGCCGATGTCGTTCAAGCCCAGCATTTGCGCGGCATTCACCGTTACAGCCTTCAATGCTTCGTCACGCGGCAAGCCGTACCCCACGGCCGTGCCCGCATATTGGGGCAAACGTCGCGAGAACGAGGTATTGAAACTAGCGAAAGCGATCTTGATGCCCGCCTGGTGGAGTTGTGCCGCCATGGCATAGGCGGCATCGTAGGGATCATCATCCGTCTGAGGGATGGAAAGAACCGGCCCGATAATGACGGGAATGTTGTCCTTCTTGAGCAGGTCAATCGTCTTCCAGGCTTCTGACGCGCCGCCAAGAATCATGCGGACCTTCTGTTTTTCGCAGAAGTCGACGGCATTGCGAATGTCGCGCTCCGAAAATGCGATTACGAGCAGTGGCTCCTTGCCCTCAACCACTGGAACGAGTGCTTCCAGCTTCAGGTTGCGGGGAAAATCCGTCGCGCCGCTTTGTGCCGCCTTGGCATAGTGCCGCGCCTGGTCGAAGAGATCTGAAAGCGCATCGACCTTCGTTTGATACTGCTTTTTTGCCTGATCGAACGGGAGGCGGCGAAACGAAAAGGTGGTGACGTCGAAGGATCCGGTGGAAATGGATGGCCACGTCAATTCCATAGCCGCATGGCGTTGGATCGCCATGTCGTTGATATTCCAGCCGCCCAAATTCACGGCGGATGCGTTCCCGCCAATCACGGAATTGGCGCCGCCGCGACCGAAGCCGCCGAGCGCACCGGGAACCGTGAGGACTTCTGTGATTCCAGCGGCGCGCGTGACGTCCACGTGTGTGCTATCTGCGTTGAATGCCGTGGCGGCGGTGACGTCAGGATTGAACTCACCAGTCTCGTTCGTGTCGACCGTCGCTTTAACGGCCCCGACTTCTTCGAGTCCGATTTGTGTCACGGGATCGAACATTCCGGGATAGACCTGCAAGCCGGAACCGTCGATGACCTTTGCGTCCGACGGAATTGGAGCGTCGGCGCCGACGGCCGCGATCTTTCCGTCGCGAATGACGAGAACGCCATGTTCAATCGGCGCTCCGGAGATAGGGAAAATTTCCGCGCCTCGGATTGCGTACACGCTGGTCGACGAGTCTTGCGCGGATGCATGACCGGCAAAGCTGAAGATAAGCAGCAGGGAAGCGACCGCCGCCGTGGCAGGCATATGCGCCGCGCGATTGGGCGTGAAGCGGATCATCGCGCACCTCCGAAGACTTCAGCGAATTCAGGTGTTTTCTTGTGCTTCTTCGGCTTGAACTGCTTCGGCTTCTCTGTTTCGGTGCCGGCCTTCGGCGTAGGCTTGTTCACTTTTTTTTGCTTTTCGAGCAGTTCCTGTTTCTCCTTGGCGAGAGCGGGGCGGCGTGCGAGATCCTGATCGCGATCAAAATAAGTCTGTCCGTCGATGATTGTTTTCTGCACGACGGCATACACGCTGAGCGGATCGTGATTGTAGATGACGAGGTCTGCATCCTTGCCGGTCTCGATCGAGCCGACACGATTATCGATTCCAAGTTGGATCGCCGGATTCAACGTGACGAGCCGCAGCGCTTCGTTTTCCGTCAGATTGCCGTAGCGCATGCTCTTGGCGGCTTCCTGGTTCAGGTGGCGCGCTTCCTCTGCGTCATCGGAATTGACAGAAACAATGACTCCGCGGCGAGTCATGAGCGCGGCGTTGTACGGAATTGCGTCGAACGCCTCCATCTTGTACGCCCACCAATCGGAGAACGTTGAACCGCCTGCGCCTTCCTGGACCATTTCGTCGGCAACTTTGTAGCCTTCCAGTACGTGCTGGAACGTGCGGATCTTGAATCCAAATTCATTCGCCACGCGAATCAGCATGAGAATTTCATCGGAAACGTACGAGTGGCAGTGGATGTAGCGCTTGCCTTCGAGGACTTCGACGAGCGGTTCGAGTTGCAGATCGCGGCGCGGCGGGATCAGATTTTGCTCGCCAGCAGCCTTGCGCTGATTGTAGTCGGCCCATGCCTTCTGATACGCCTTCGCGCGCGTGAAAGCCGCGCGAATTGTTTCTTCGACGCCCATGCGTGTTTCGGGATAGCGGGGGATGGGTCCACCGAAATTCGAGTGCTTTACGTTCTCGCCGAGAGCGAATTTGATTCCCGGCAAAGCGCCAGGGAAGGGAAGCTCGTCGGGCGGCGCACCGTACTTCAGCTTGATAACAACCGTTTGGCCGCCGATCGGGTTCGCGCTGCCGTGCAGCACATTGCCAATCACGACTCCTCCCGCGAGTTCGTGATAGATGTCCACGTCATAAGGATTCAGGACGTCTTTGATGTTCACCATCGAAGACACGGAGGTGCTGCCCTCGTTTACGTCGCCATCGACCGCGATATGAGTGTGGCAGTCGATGATGCCCGGCATCACGTACATGCCTGTCGCGTCGACCACTTTAGCGTCGGCCGGCGCCTGCACGTCCGTTCCTACCGCGGCGATCTTACCATCGCGAATGAGGACTGATCCGTGCTCGATGCGGCCGTGAGTGATGGTGATCACGGTTGCGTTCTTGATGAGCGTGGTGTTTGATTCGTTCTGAGCATGGCTGGGGAGAGCGACGAGTGCGATTGCCGCCAGCACGGTCGCGCAAATGCGAAGCGCGTCTGATTTCTTCAGATTCGTCATGGTCGTCTTTGTAATCGTTTTGGTGATCATGGCCGTGCCTCCCCGCTATTCTTATCGGATGGAGTTGGTTTGGCTTCGCCGGGAGGGCCGGAAGCGGGCTCCTCGTGGATTTCGTAGCGCCGGCCGTCGACAAAGACGTCTTTGATCTTTGTCTTTTCGTTGAAGATGTCCCCGTCCGCGACGACCAAATTGGCGATCTTGCCCTGTTGAACCGACCCGAGGCGGTCGGCAACGCCAAACATTTGGGCCGGCGTGATTGTCAACGCTTTCAGAGCGTCGTCCGGGGAGAGTCCGGCATCGATCGCCTTCTTGACATTTTTGAGAATCTCGTTGGGATCATTCAGACCACCTGAATAGAACGCGTAGGTGACGCCTGCTTTCGAGAGCGCCGCAGGTGTCGAAGGCGCGCGCTCCCAAAATCGCAATTGACGCAGCGTAATTTGGTCCTCGTCCGCTCCTTTCTCCATCTTTGGCCAATTCACGTCAACGAGAACGGGCAATTTGCTGCC
>DASUJR010000090.1:0-10197 GCA_036279175.1 Candidatus Acidiferrales bacterium
CATCGTGCCGTGTGGTCCTGCATGCAAATCGATCGCGGGCGTTGCGGTGATTCCCATTTCCGGCTCGATTTGCTCGCAATCGCGCTTGTCGCTTGGCGTTTCCGCGCTCGGGATCAGCGAAACGCGCCACAACTGCTGGAATGTGTCGGCATCGAATGCGTACGCCAGATCGTGCTCCGTCACGATGAACACGACATTGCGTTTTTTCCCTTTTACCTGCAGGTTCGAAACGTACAGCGGCTCGGCGTCCACTTTTCCCTGCACGTCGAGCATCGTCAGCTTGCCGAAACTCGCGGCATTCACATTTGACGGAGTGAGAATTCGCTCCTGCAGCGTCGCGCCCGTTCGCGCCAGATCATTGTGGTACATCAAAACGTTCGGGTCGGATGGTGGAGGGGGCGGATCAACAGGACGTTCGGGAGCTACGGGCTCGACTTTCCGCCCGGAATTGGTTGCCACCGTAGTTGTCCGCGAGCTTGTGTTGCGCTGCTGGTTGCAAGCGCCTAAAAAGATTGCCAGCAATGCGATTGCAGGGACTGCCAGGGCACGAATGTGCTGTCTGCGTCGACGTTCCATCGGGGAATCTAGCTCGCAATCACCGTTCAAGGGCGCAAAACCGTGTCGGAGCGCTCGAAACGCGCCCGAATCAGGTGAAATTTTGTGCTGATTTCCTCACCTTTGTCGCGGCTGCGCAAGCTCATTATTTCCAACGCGCAAACGACGGGCTTAGACGACCGAAATCTGCCCCTCCAGATCAGCTGGCATTCTGTTTGACGCGCAATGCGCCCAAATGGGTGCACAAGGCCCTGCTGCTTGATTTTCCGTACTCCCCTTACTGTGTACAAATGGCCGCCCTTTTCCGTCTGCCGCTCGGCTATCACCTTTGAGCTACTGTTTTCCTGTTGCTTTCCCACAGAGCTTGCGGCATGATCCGTCCTGTTGGGATCCCAAATGACCGGCAGCGCGCCTTGGTAGCGCCGATGCCTGGCCGCCACAGGCACGTCTTGCCGGCGAATTTGATTACGCCGAACTTGCAATTGAGAGACGGGGTTAATGAAAGAGAGACTCGACGTTCAACAAGGAACGCTGGCGTTGATGGTCCTTAAGACTCTCGATGTGCTCGGCCCGCTGCACGGCTACGGCATCGCGCGCCGCATCGAGCAAATCAGCGGCGACCTGCTCGCCGTTAACCAGGGAACGCTTTATCCCATTCTCCTCAAACTGGAACAGGAGGGCGCAATCGCGTCTGAATGGGGCGCCTCTGAAAATAATCGCCGTGCGCGCTTTTATCGCCTCACGCGTGCCGGCCACAAACAACTTGCAGCTGAAACTCGCGACTGGGAGCAGACAGCGGCGATCATCGGCCGCTTCTTCCAAGTCAAACCCGAGGACCTTCGGTGACGACCGTGCCTCCCGCGACGATCGAGGATCTGCGATGAGAGCCATCCGGCGATTCCTTTTGCGTATCCGCAACTTACGGCGGCGCGATCAAGGGGACCTTCGCCTGCGACAGGAGATCGATCATCACCTCGACATGCAAGCGGCCGAGAACGTCCGTTTCGGCATGTCCCCTGCCGAAGCCCGCCGCCAAGCCTCGCTGAAATTCGGCTCGGTCGAATCAGCCAGAGAAATCTATCGCGCCGAGCACGGTTTCTCATTTCTCGACGCTTTCTTTCAGGACGTTCGGTATGCGGTTCGCATGCTTCGCAAATCGCCGGGATTCGCCTTCATCGCGGTCCTGACCCTGGCCCTCGGGATCGGCGCAAACACAGCCCTGTTCACCGTCATTAACAGCGTCCTCTTGAATCCGCTTCCCTATCCGCACTCCGGCCGGCTTGTCGCCGTCTACGGAACAACGCCGGGGGTTTATCGCGGTCCCATCACCTACTTGAATTTTCTCGACTGGGAACATGACACAGGCACGCTCTCCTCAATCGCGATGTACCGCAATCAGGATTACAACTTTACGGGCTCAGGCGAGCCTGAACGTGTCAGCGGCTTCATGATTTCCGCGGGCTTCTTCGCGACGCTTGGTATCCAACCAGTCCTCGGCCGCACCTTCCGCGCAAACGACGACCGCATCGGAGCCGCTCCCGTTGTCATTCTCAGCGGGGGATTCTGGCAGCGCCGGTTTGGCTCTTCGCCCGACATCATCGGCAAATCCCTCACGCTGAACGGCGTCACTTACACGGTGATCGGCGTGATTCCTTCCAGCTTCACCTTCTACGGGCAGATGCGTGACGTCTACACTCCCATCGGCCAATGGAGCGATCCGTCGTTTCGCGATCGCCGCATCGACATGAGCGCGCACTCCATCGGCCGCATTAAGCCCGGTGTTTCTCTCGCACAAGCCCAAGCCGACATGGACGCGGTCGCCCGCAGTCTCGCCGCCACGTATCCGGAAGCTGACAAGAACGTCGGCATCTCTCTCATCTCGATGAAAGAAGATATCGTCGGCAAAGTGCAGCCGTTTCTGATCGTTCTTCTGGCGGCTGTGGGCTTTCTGCTGCTCATTGCCTGTGCGAATGTTGCAAACCTTCTCCTCGCGCGCTCCATCGGCCGCTCACGTGAATTCGCCGTGCGTGCCGCCCTCGGCGCAGGCCAGGCGCGTCTCTTGCGGCAGCTCCTCACCGAAAGCATTTTGCTTGCGGGTTGCGGCGGGATTCTCGGCCTTCTGCTTGCCTTCTGGGGAACAAGAGCCGTCCTCGACGCGCTACCTTCGGCATTACCGCGCGCGGGCGAGGTCGCCCTCGATTCCCGTGTCCTTCTCTTCACGCTGGGAATTTCTTTCTTCGCAGGAATTCTGTTTGGCCTCGCCCCGGCGCTGAAAACATCGCGCGTTAATCTGCACGAAATTCTTAAAGAAAGTGGCCGCGGCTCAAGCGGCGTCCGCCATCGCCTTCAGGGCGTGTTCGTCGCTGCCGAAATCGCCATGGCTCTGGTTTTGCTTATCGGCGCCGGCCTGATGATTCGCAGCCTCGCCGAACTGTGGCAGGTGAATCCCGGATTCAATCCCGATCATGCGATCACATTCGATCTTTCCCTTCCCCAGGCTGCGAACACCACTTCCGCTCAAACGCGTGCGCGTCTTCGCCTCCTCGACAACAAAATGCGCGCGATCCCGGGCGTTCAAGCTGTCTCCATCACGTTAGGCTCTCGCCCCATGATCCACGATTCTTCCCTGCCCTTCTGGATCGATGGCCAACCGAAGCCCGCCACGATTCAGGACATGCACCAGGCAATGTTTTACCTGGTCGAGTCTGGATTCGAGCGTGCGATGGGTGTGAAGCTCGAGCGTGGCCGCTTTGTTACCGACTCCGACAACGAGCACGCGCCCGTTGTAATCGACATCGATGATGTTTTCGCCCGGACCTATTTCCCCGGCGAAAATCCGATCGGCAAGCACATTCATCTCGCGCTGTTCAATGTCGACCCGGAAATCGTAGGCGTCGTTGGACACATCAAGCAGTGGGGGCTCGATGCCGATCCAAAGTCCGCTATAGAAGCGCAGTTCGACTATCCATTCATGCAGCTTCCCGAGAAGCTCATGCCGCTGGTCGCCGATGCGGTTGCGGTCGTGCTCCGCACCAAGGGCGACCCTACGGCCGTCATGGAGCCGGTCCGCCGCGCCGTTCAAGAAATCGATCCACGCGTAGTCGTCTACTCCGTCAGCACGATGGACGAAGTTGTCGCCACTTCGTTCGCGGCTCGCCGATTCTCGATGATTCTCCTGGCTATCTTCGCCGCTCTGGCGCTCGCTCTCTCGTGCGTCGGAATCTACGGCGTTATTTCCTATTTGGTTGGACAGCGCACCCACGAAATCGGTGTGCGCATGGCCCTCGGCGCTCAGCGGCGGGACGTGATGCGTCTCGTCCTGGGCCACGGCGCGAGAATGGCCCTCATCGGTATAGCAATTGGTGTCGTCGCTGCGCTCGGCCTGACGCGCCTCATGGCCGGCGAACTTTTCGGCGTCACCGCGCACGATCCGCTTACGTTTTTGGCGGTCGCCGTCGTGCTGGTCATTGTCGCGCTGCTCGCCAGCTACGTTCCGGCGCGCCGCGCCATGCGCGTCGACCCGGTCGTCGCTCTGCGATGCGAATGAGAAGCTGCTCCGCGGCATGAATAATCGCCGCTCTGCGCTGCGAATAATTCGTCACTCGGCGACGCGGATACCTGGACACGCGTAATTCGCCGTTCTGGCTGGGATATGAACGACCACCAGACTCCGCAACAGAAGTCCGAGGCTTCTTTAGGAGCAGCGATTGACTGACTCCATTGCCCAAAGCCGCGGAGCCTGTCCGCCGTGGCGGGCGGCGATCGTATTTCGCGCCTTTTGCGTCCCGATTATTTGTATCGGGAAGCCCGGCACCGAGCTTGCCCACTGCAGGCGGGCAAAGCAGAGTGCCGGGAAAATCGAGCCGCCGAATTCTGTTCTAGTCCCGGAGGGACGATTGACGTCGGGAGGTCTGTAATGAAATCCGTGAGGCGGTTCTTCTCTAGACTGCGCAATTTTTCGACTGGCGTACAAGGCAACAATCGGCTGCGAGAAGAAGTCGATGCGCACATCGCTCTCCAAACGGAAGCAAACATCCGCGCCGGCATGTCCCCCGCCGAAGCCCGTCGCCAGGCCAAACTCAAATTCGGCCCTGTCGAATCCATGAACGAAGACTACCGCGCCGAACGAGGACTGCCCTTTTTCGACACTCTGCTTCAGGACTCGCGTTACGCTTTGCGCGTCTTTCGCCTCAATCTCGCATTCTTTGCTTTCGCCATCGCCATTCTCGCCCTGGGCATCGGCGCGAACACCGCGATCTTCACCGTCGCGTACAACGTCCTCCTTCGCCCGCTCCCGTTTCGCGACGCCAATCACCTCGTAATGGTGTGGGAAGACGATTCAGCGTACGGCTTCCCCCAGAACACGCCATCGCCCGGCAATTACGAAGCGTGGAAATCGCAGAACGATGTTTTCACTGGCATGGCGGCCCGGCACAATCGCAGGTTCGATCTTACCGGCCACGGCAATCCCGAAGAACTCCTCGACACGGAAATTACCGGGAATATGCTTTCCGTGCTGGGCGCCAAACCCGCACTCGGCCGCGATATTCTCCCTTCCGAAGATAAACCCGGCGCGAACCACGTCGTCATTCTGAGCCACGCAGTGTGGATGACGAACTTCGGCGGCGACCCACAAATCATCGGAAAGCAGATCTGGCTGTCTTCCGCTAAGTACACGATCATCGGCGTGATGCCTGCTGCCTTCGTTTTTCCCGACCGTGAGACGCAGCTTTGGACGCCAATCGCCTTCAGTGACAAAGACCTCGCCAATCACGACAGCCATTATCTTCACGCGATTGCGCGTTTAAAGCCCGGTGTATCCCTTGCTGCCGCCAACGCCGATCTCACCCTCGTCGCCCACCGCCTCACCAAGCAATTTCCCGACACAAACACGAAAGTCGGCGCCTTCGCTGTCCCTCTCCGCGATCGACTGACGGGGAGTTCGCGCCTCGCCGCGATGATTCTCCTCGCCGCAGTTGGCTTCGTCCTTCTGATCGCTTGCGCGAACGTCGCGAATCTTCTGTTGGCGCGCGCCGCGGGCCGTCAGAAAGAACTCGCGATGCGCGTGGCCCTCGGCGCTGGCCGCGCCAGAATCATTCGCCAACTCCTCACCGAAAGCATCTTGCTCTCGCTCATCGCCGGTTCGGCGGGTTTGCTGCTCGCCGTTGTTGCCACGCCTCTGCTCGCCAATCTCGTTCCCGCCGGCCTCGCGCCCATCCAAGGCTCTGGAATCGGCGGCTCCGGAATCAATGGCGAGGTTCTCGCATTCCTCGTCGCCGTTTCCGTGCTCTGCGGAATCCTGTTCGGCATCGCTCCGGCCGTGCGCGTCTCGCGCCTCGATCTGGCAACCTCCATCAAGCAGAGCGGCAAACAGAGCGGCTCCGCCCGGCGGCCCATGCGCGACGTGCTCGTCATCGGGGAAATTGCGCTCGCACTCGTTCTCTTTTCCGGCGCAACTCTGATGCTGCGCAGCTTTATCAACGTCCGCAATCTCGACCCCGGCTTTCGTCCCGAGCACGTCCTCGCGCTCGAGGCGGAATTGCCTTCGCCCAAATATGACAACACGCCGCGCCGCAACGCCTTTTTCCAGCAGGTTCTCGACCGCATCAATCATCTTCCCGGCGTGATCGCCGCCGGCTGCACCACGTGGCTGCCCCTGACGCAGGTGGGCGGCGCTAGCGCAATCGTCATCGAAGGTCGCCCCGAGCCAGGCCCCGGTCAGGTCATGGTTCCTAACGTGCGAATGATCAGCGACAAATACGTGCCAGCCATCGGCATGCACCTGATTGAAGGGCGCAACTTCGACGAAAGCGATTCCGCCGACACGCGGCCGGTTGCTCTCGTCAACCAGGCAGCCGCCAAAGCCTTTTGGGGTGGGCAGGATCCCATGGGCACCCGCTTCCACAATGGAGACCACCGTACCCGGGGGCAATTGAGTGGCGAACGCTGGGTCACCGTCGTTGGAGTTGTTGACGACGTTCGTCAGGCGGGCCTCGACCAGCCGCCGCGCCCGGAAATTTATTTCCCGTACCAACAGTGGGACTACTATTACCCCGGCTACTTCGTCGTGCGCGCGCCCGGCGATCCGATGGCGCTCGCCAACGCCGTCCGCGAACAAATCTGGGCCGTCGACAAGGACCAGCCCGTCACGCACGTGATGCCGCTCGAGACGATGCTCGAAGACTATCTCGCGCCGCGCAAACTCCAGTCCTCGCTCCTCGGAGGCTTCGCCGCGTTCGCGCTGCTTCTCGCCTCGATCGGAATCTACGCAGTTCTTGCCTTTTCCGTCTCGCAGCGGACGCAGGAGATCGGCGTGCGCGTCGCCCTTGGTGCGCAGCGGGGCGATATTTTCCGCGGCATCCTTCGACAGGGCTTGAAGCTCGCCGCGATTGGCATCCTCATCGGCATAGCGGGCGCGCTCGCACTCAGCCAATCGCTCGCCAGCTTGCTGTTCGGCGTCAGCGCCACTGACCCGCTTACGCTTTCGGCAGCAGTCGTTGTTCTCTTGGCTGTAGCGGTGGCGGCATGCTACATCCCCGCACGCCGCGCCATGCGCGTCGATCCAGTCATCGCTTTGCGATGCGAGTGAATGAGTCGCTCTGCGGCACGAATGGTGTTGCCTTAGGTTCAACGTAGTGCCGGGGACTTCAGCCCGGCACGGTTCATCTCAGGTTTGAACCAAGGCGCTGCGTGCCGCGACCGCTTTGTAGCGCTGGCGCCTGCCTGCCGCAGGCAGGTTTCGCTGGCGCTTTCGTTTTGAATTGCGGCATAGCGCCGGGCTTTCTGACGACCGGAGGTGGATGCAATGAAATCTTTACGGCGATTCTTCTCGCGGCTCGGCAATTTCCTCAGTCTGAGAACGGGTGACAATCGCCTGCAAGGCGAAATCGACCACCACATCGCGCTTCAAACAGCGGAAAACATGCGCGCGGGCCTTTCTTCTGCCGAAGCCCATCGCCAAGCCAAACTTAAATTCGGTCCCGTCGAATCCATGACCGAAGACTACCGCGCCGGTCAGAGCCTTCACTTCATCGAAACCTTGCTTCAGGACATCCGCTACGCCCTGCGCATGCTCCGCAAATCCCCCGGCTTTACGGCGGTAGCCGTTCTCACCCTCGCGCTTGGCATCGGCGCCAACACCGCGATGTTTTCTGTCGTGAACACCGCTCTGCTCCGCCCCCTGCCGTTTCCCAATTCGTCGCAGCTGGTGGATGTGTGGGCGCACAGCACGGTGTTCGACTTCCCTAACCTCGGCTTATCCATGGCAGATATCGCCGATCTTCGCACGCAGAGCACCGTTTTCTCCGCAATCGCGCCTTATCGCTTTTGCGGCATGACGCTCACAGGCCACGGCGCTCCACGGCGTCTGGACTGCGCTCAAATTCCGGCTGAGCTCTTCCCTTTGTTGGGCCTACGTCCGCTCTACGGACGAGCCTTTACTGACGCGGACACACAGCAAGGCCAAAATCGCGAAATCATCGTGAGTTATCCATTCTGGAAAGAACAGTTCGGCGGCGACACTCGCGCGATCGGTACGTCCGTCACGCTCGACAGGAAGCCGTACACAATCGTAGGCGTAATGCCTCCCCAGCAGCATCTAGGCTCGGTGACTGACGCCCAGTTTTGGGCTCCCTTTGCTCCAACGAAGCAGGAACTCGCCGATCGCGCATTTCATGGAACGCCTGCCGTCGCGCGTCTGAAGCCAGGCTCCACAATCCAACAAGCGCAAACTGAGCTCGACGCGATCGCCACGCGTCTGGCAAAAACCTATCCGGATGCGGACAAGAACTGGAGCTTTCGCGTCAGGTCGCTTGAAAGCGACGTCGTTGGCGACAGTCGCGCTCCTCTACTCATCCTCTTCGTCGCCGTCGGCTTCGTATTGCTGATCGCCTGCGCCAATGTCGGCAATCTTTTTCTGTCTCGCGGGTGGACGCGGCGCCGCGAAATCGGCATCCGTTCGGCCCTGGGCGCTTCGCGAGTTCGAATTATTCGCCAACTGCTCGTCGAGGGCTTGATCGTAGCCCTGGTTGGCGGCTTTTGTGGCTTGCTGATCGCATCGTGGGGAGTGCAAGGGCTGCGTTCGCTTCTGCCCCCGGATACGCCGCGCATCAAAGACCTCAGCATCGACCCGGCGGTTCTCTGGTTCACTTTCAGCGCTTCGATTCTGGCCGGACTGCTCTTCTCCCTTGTGCCGGCTGCTCTGGCATCCCGGCACGATGTAAATGCAGCCGTGAAACAGGGCGGCGCGCAATCGGGAGCCGGCACCCAGCACAAATATCTGCGGCACTCGCTTGTCGTCGGCGAGATCGCGATCGCTCTCCTCCTGGTGATCGGTGCAACGCTGGCTCTGCGCAGCTTCGGCAAACTCCTGGCCGTCAACATTGGCTTTCACTCGGATCACTTGTTGACGATGTATCTCGATTTCCCTTCGGACAAATTCACGAAACCGGATCAGGTGCTCCCGTACGTTCATGAAATCCTCGCTGCCGTTCGGCATGCCCCGGGCGTGGAGAATGCGTCGGTGTCTGGATATTCCCCGCTGTCGGGCACGAAAGGCGAGACGACCATTTACACCGATACCATGCCGCCGAATGCCCCGGGCGCGATGGCGCAGGGTAATCATGCCGCGCCTCAATATTTCCAGGCGCTCGGAATCCCGCTGGTCGCGGGGCGTGACTTCGCGGAAACAGACAATGCGCACTCGCCTGACGTGTTCATCGTGAACCAGGCATTCGCGGAAGCATTCTTTGGCGGAGCAAATCCGGTCGGCCGGCGCATTGGGAACTTCAACGCAAAACATAAGCTCGAGTGGGGCGAAATCGTCGGCGAGATCGGTAACACACGCGACGAAGGCACGAAGGAAGCTCCAGACCCGGAACTCTTCGCTCCGTTCGATCAGATTAAGGATCCCACCCATACAACCGGCGTTTCGCTCGTCGTGAGCACAAATGTGGACCCGATGTCGGCTCTCTCCGCCGTCGAGGAACGCATTTGGTCCGTCGATGAAGCCCAGCCGGTCGAGGATGTCGCCACGATGGAACAGTTGTTATCCAAATCGAACGCTGCCCCGCGCTTCCAAACTTTTCTGCTCGGTGTTTTCGGAGCGCTCGGGCTGCTGCTGGCGATCGTCGGCATCTATGGGGTGATTTCCTATACCGTGGCGCAGCGGACGCACGAAGTCGGGATTCGTCTGGCGCTCGGCGCGAGTCCGGCGCAAGTGATGCGCCTCACCCTTTCGCAAGGACTGCGCCTGGCGCTCATCGGAGCGGGCATCGGAATCATTGCGTCGTTCGCGCTGACGCGCTTGATGGCCAGCGTTCTTTTTGGCGTGACCGCGACCGATCCTCTGACGTTTATTTCGGTCACGGTGGTGCTGATCGTCGTCGCTCTGGCCGCCTGCTATATCCCAGCGCGCCGCGCCATGCGCGTCGATCCAGTCGTCGCTTTGCGATGCGAGTGAACCGTGCTCTGCGGCATGAATAACAAGTTGCGATGCGATGCGAATAGCTACCGCTTTGCGGGGCGAATAGGGTCATCGCGTCGGGCACAAAAGCTGCGTTTTGGCCAACGGCTGAAACGTGAAAAAGTGTGTCGACCAATTTTCAAACTTTTGATGATTGCAAAGGACTTACGCCGAACATT
>DASUJR010000091.1:0-7827 GCA_036279175.1 Candidatus Acidiferrales bacterium
ACGGTTGTGCCTTCATATCGCTTACCGATTTGTTCGTGACTTTCTTGATCGACTACAACACACATACCGCGACACCTCGCAAAAATTGAGGATGCTCACCGATACATACATGCAGAGACTGTTTCATTAGTGATTCAGCTCCCGCTTTCTTCGCTCCCGCCTTGACTCTGGCCCATCGTCGCTTTGCGGCTCGGGATATCTTCGCTTAAGCGGCGGGTGATAATACGCGCTTCTGGGCGTGAGTCATTTCGTCGTTCGCAGCGGTAGCCAATGCATTAAATTTAGGTTGGAAGAAGAATAAGCGTTTGGGAGCAAAGCGGAGCGAAGTTACCACCAACAACCGCGCCCCGCGACTTTCTAACGTTTCTAACAATTGGACTGGGGAGCGGTCGGTAACGCTCTCTGTCGGTGAGGCTTAGGAATGATGGGATGCAATTTCGATCATCACCGCCTCTTGCGCGCCGCGCCTGATCTCATATTCCGAACTATACCTGATTAGTTATCAAACCCTGCCCAGATCCTGCCCACAATGACGAAAAAGCTGACACTATTGACATAGCTGATAGCGAAGCGAACTGAAAACAAAGAACTTGCTGAAAACAAAGGGCGTCCCGGATTTTCCGGCTTACAGACTCACCCGCTCATTTTCTAAGACTTAGGAATCGCGCGCGATCTGGATGGCTTGCACAACGGCCCGATTCTGACCGTCAGCGATGTTCCCGATTTTATCGAGCGCGGAGGAATGATCCAACGATTCACGTCAATCGTCTGCGTATATTCATTCGCGTTTTCGGGTTCTTATCCCGTTAAGCGGGCCGCTAACGAAGGGGCTGTCCGCCTCAAAGAAACGCAGTCGTCGGCGCATATCGCGCGTGATGCCGATGCGCACCGCCGTACTTATGCGCCCAGTGTTTCGAACGGCCGTCCCCAGCCACAGGGGACCATCAGCACAGAGATCGACTCCATCCAACCGCTCGTCGATGTCCAAGGCAGCGGCAAGCCGTCCGGGCCCCCTCGTCAAATCTGTAAGTTTGTCGACGTTGCGGAGTCGTTTCATCAGGTTGATTCCTTCAACCGGCTCAATGGCGCGCAGTAGCACTCCTGCGCCGATGCCCACTTTTTCAGCCGCAACGTTGAGCATGTACGACGTTCCATAGACGAAGTACACATAGGCGAATCCCTTGCCCAGAAATAGAGATCGGTTTCGGGGCGTTTTTCCCCGATAGGCATGGCCACTGCGATCGCCTGGCGGGTAAGCCTCTGTCTCAACGATGCGACCGCTGATTCTGTTTCGCCCGATCTGGCGCACAACGGTTTTCCCGATGAGATAACGGGCGAGCTCAGCCGTATCACTTGGCAAGCTGGCCCGCGTTAGCCGGCGGACCTCGTGAGCGAGTTCAATCAATGGCACGATGTTCGGAATGCCTTGGTATTGGGGGCCACAGAATAAAGTACACAGCACCTTGCGCCGATACAATCCCACCCTTTGGTGGTGGCTGAGTTTTTCCAACAGTTTCGTCATCGTCATTCTGGCTTAAGCATCGCGAATCTATGCTAATCAAGGTAAGTTGATCGGAGAGATTGTGAATCGCTTCACTCACTGTCTTTCACATCGAGCGGCAACCGTAACTTTTTGCCGCGTATCCGGAGATGCCGCGAAAGACGGCAAGCTCTGAGAAGAAAGGGCGCACCACCCATGAAGCACTTCGACGCAATCATTATCGGGACGGGCCAGGCCGGGCCGTCACTGGCAGCGCGGTTTGCGGCCGCCGGCAAAACCGTCGCCATTATCGAACGTCACAAATTTGGCGGCACCTGCGTGAATACAGGATGCATCCCGACGAAGACGCTCGTTGCGAGCGCCTACGCGATTCATGTCGCCCGGCGAGGTGCGGAATATGGATTCTCCATTCGCGATATGCGTGTCGATATGAAGCGAGTCAAAGCCCGCAAGGACGCAGCCGCCGCGAGATCAAGCAAGGGAGTGGAAGAATGGCTTCGAGGAACGACAAATTGTAGGGTCATTCAGGGCCACGCACGCCTTGAGTCGCCGAACCGTGTGGCTGTCAACGATGAAATTCTGGAAGCCGGCAAGATCTTTATCAACGTTGGCGGGCGGGCCGCCGTTCCAAAGATGCAGGGCATTCACGACGTTCCATTTCTCACCAACTCATCGATGATGGACATCGATTTTTTGCCCGAACATTTCATCATCGTCGGCGGAAGTTATGTTGGGCTGGAGTTCGCCCAGATTTATCGCCGCTTGGGAAGCGAAGTCACGATTGTAGAAATGGGACCGCGCCTGATTGGACGCGAAGACGAAGACGTTTCCCAAGCTGTGCGCGAAATTCTGGAGGCTGAGGGCATCCACATCCGGCTGAATGCGAAATGCGTCTCGCTTGCGAAACGCGATGGCGGTGTCGCCGTCGGCCTGACATGCGAAGACGGTCCGCCAGAAGTAGCAGGCACTCACGTTCTTCTGGCCGTGGGACGCACTCCCAACACGAATGACTTGGGACTGGACCGAGCCGGAGTTGCCACTGACCTCCGCGGCTACATAATCGTCGACGATCAACTACAAACGAACGTGCCCGGCATCTGGGCACTGGGAGACTGCAACGGCCGCGGCGCCTTCACGCATACTTCTTATAATGACTACGAGATCGTTGCGGACAATCTCTTTAACGCCGACCATCGCCGGCTTTCCGACCGGATCCAAGCTTACGCGCTATATGTTGATCCGCCGTTGGGACGATGCGGGATGACGGACGCAGAGGTACGAAAATCCGGACGCCGCGCCCGGACGGTGAAATACCCCATGAGTCGAGTCAGCAGAGCCTACGAAAAAGGTGAGACGCAAGGTTTCATGAAAATCTCAGTCGATGCGGAAACCAAACAGATTTTGGGTGCCGCGATTCTTGGCGTCGGAGGCGATGAAGTGATCCACGTCTTGCTGGACGTGATGTATGCGAGGGCGCCATACACGGTTATCCAGCGCGCCATGCACATTCATCCGACGGTTGCGGAATATCTGCCGACCATCCTCGCCAAACTGGGTCCGTTTACGTAGAGCGAAGAGGCGACCACTGCGAAGGTCGAGAAGAAGATACAGACTCGCCCGCTACTAATCTTTCTGGGATCGTCCGCTTTTCTGATCGGCACCTTCCTGCCGTGCCCATCTGTTTCGATCATCTGGTGACTGCGGCGGTCGTCGCGGTCGTGGGAGGGCAGTTCGGTCGCTTGCAGCCGCAAATTCAAATTCGTCTGCTTGTTCGCTACCTGATTTCCAGGGCCTGCTGCAGGTCGGCGATTAGGTCGGCGGGATCTTCGATTCCCACCGAATAGCGGATTAAGGCTTCCGGGATGCCGCTCGCCCGACGTTCCTCGCGGGTCGACTCGACGTGGCTTGTGGTAGCCGGCGGACCAGCCACCGTCTCGACGGCTCCGAGATTTGCGGCCAAGTGCGCATAACGCAGCCGATGAAGAATGCGCTTGACGGTAGCGAATCCGCCGCTGGGAACGAAGCTCAGAACGCCGCCGAAACCGCTCATCTGCCGTCGAGCGATGCGGTATTGCGGATGCGAAGGCAGCCCGGGGTAGAACACGCTGCTGATTCGCGGATGCTTCTTGAGATAACGCGCCACCTGAAGCGCTGTTTGATTCTGCCTCCGAACGCGTAGTTGAAGCGTTTTCATTCCGCGCAACAGCAGATAGGCCGCCATGGGATCGAGCGCGGCGCCGGTGATTTCGCGGAAATGAAAGATGCGTCCAACCAGGTTGCGCTTCCCGCAGAGTACTCCTCCCATAGCGTCCGCATGGCCACCGAGAAATTTTGTGGCGCTGTGTAGCACGAGGTCTGCGCCCAGCTTGAGCGGCTGCTGGTTGATCGGCGTAGCGAAGGTGTTGTCGACGACGACCGTTGCGCTATGCCGGTGAGCGCAGGCTGAGAGTCGCGCGAGGTCAAGAATCTTGTTCGTGGGGTTGGTCGGCGTTTCCAGATAGAGAAGCTTGGCGCCCTGCGCGATGGCCTGCTCGATTTCACGATGGTCGGTCGTCTCGCACAACGTCACATGAATCCCAAACCGCGGCAGGAATTCGACAAAGATTTTGTTGGTGCCTCCGTACGTGTCCTTCACCGAGACCACACGGTCGCCCGGAGAGAGCAGGGTAAAGAGGGTGTTGCTGATTGCCGCCATTCCGGTGGAGAAACTGGTTGCCGCTTCCGCATTCTCAAGCTGGCGTACCTTGCCCTCGAATGCCGCAACGGTGGGATTGGTGTTGCGGCTGTAGATGTGCCCGCGAGTCTTCCCGTGCGCGACCGAAAGCCATTCATCAACGTTGCGGAAACCAAATGAGACGCTGTGCGCCACAGGAACCTGCGTCGAGCCGAACCACCAGGATTCTTGTTCTCCGGCCCAAACGGAGAGTGTCCCTGCGCCCGGCTGTTTTTCGTTCGTGCGTTTTGCTGATTTGCGAGTTGGCATTGAGTGGCCCCGAGCGTTAGAAAATACCTGCACTGACCGGAAATTGCCACCGATTGTGTGGTTGGCCGTCGGGGACGGGTCACGACGCCCAAAAACTGTCGCCCCACCGCAGTCCCGCCGCGATTTGGGCGCGCTTTTCCTTGCGGCGCTCGTCCGCAAAACCATACAATACGCGCGCATTTAAGGATGATTCGGGAGAAGCGTGCTATGGCCGAAAACATGAGTGGAAATTCTTGGGCACGGTTGCCTAGCGGCATCGTCGTCGGACTCGCGTTTGGAATATTGCTTTCCGTATCGTGTTTGGCGACGACCGCTCGGGCGCAGGATCCCGCGGAGCCTCCGAACGGAGCCCCGGCCGTGAACGCGTTGCCGCGGCCAGCGGGACGGCTCGACCGCGCGTCGATTGACGAGAATTTCTTGCGCGAGATCATCGAGGAGCAAGTGGCGTGCGGGACGCGGGACACGTTTTCGTCATGGACGGATCCAAAGCGCGGGGTTGGATGCGGGCGGGACAAGGCGCTGGCGCGTTTTCAGGCAATCGCGCAAGAGTCCGGCGGGCGCATGCAGGTGGTGGTGGATAAATTCGACATGACGCTGCGCACGGGTGAGAAGGCTCACCTGGAAAACGTGTACGCGATTCTGCCGGGAAGCGATCCAGCGCTGGAAAAGACGGTGTTCGTTACGAGCGGCGATTTCGATTCGCGGCCGTCTCAGACGAACGATCCGAACTCGGACGCTCCCGGCGCGGATGACGACGCTTCGGGCGTGGCGGCAGCGATTGAGTCGGCGCATCTATTGGCGAAAGGCACGTATCGCGCGACCCTGATGTTCGCGGCGCTTTCGGGCGAAGAGCAGGGACTGCTGGGCGCGCAGGGAATGTTGAAATATTTGCAGAGCCACGGCTACACGGTGGGCGGATATTTTGACAATGACATTGTGGGCGCCGATCCGGCTCCCGGCGGACCGCACCGCCTTCGAATGTTTTCCGGAGGCGGACCGGACGGAGTGGATTCGCCTTCGCGCGAACTGGCGCGGGCAACGGAAGAGATCGATGGACGCGATAACATCCGCCTGATTTTCCGAGTCGACCGATTGGGACGCGGCGGCGACCACATGCCGTTCGTCGCAGCGGGACTGCCTGCGGCGCGGTTCACAGAGCCGCAGGAAAATTACTACCATCAGCATCAGACGCCGCGAACGGAAAATGGCGTGGAGTACGGCGATCTGGAAAAGTACCTGGATTTCAAGTTTATGGGCAACGCGGCGTGGGACAACGCGGAGGCGTTGCGGGAACTGGCTCTTGCGCCCGCGCCTGCTACGCAAGCGACGATCACGCACGTGCCGCGAAGCGCGATGGGATATGCGTGGCTACGATGGTCGGCGGCGGACGATCCAGAACGCGCGGGATTTGAAATTTTGTGGCGCGAGACGACGGCGCCGCAGTGGTCCGTGTATGAATTTGTGCCCTCGGGTCCCTCGGACAACGAAGCGACGCTCGACGGAGTGTCGCCCGACAACCATTTCTTCGCGATACGGACGGTAGGGAGAAACGGTGCTCGCTCGCTGGCGATTCCGGCGGTTGTGCCGCCGAGAAGGCCTCCGGCGTCTCGGCCTCCATCTCAGCCCAGCGGAAATTGACAAGCTAATGGCAATCGCGGTCTCACTTCCGCAAACTCGCGACTTCATCCCCATCTCGTCGGATTTCGAGGTCTCATGAGTTACAAAGTGTTGAGCGGCCCTACAGACATTGTCATGCCGGCGCTGTTCGAGAAGGTCGCCTTTTACCTCTTTTTCGGGCGGGTCCGGAAGGTGCGAAAGGCAGTCCCTCCAGGCGGCTGGATCGATGCCTCGCCTTGCTGTTATCCCCTTCGGCACCAGCCGCCTTGCGTCCAATAGACCGGCCTTTTTCACGCGTGCTACGCTGCAATAGCTTAGTCGCAGTGTCGCTGGACGCCGGCTACTTGCGTTCAAAGGAGCCGGGCGCAGGGAAACGGGCAAGAATAACCGTCGATGGCATTCAATAAGAGCAAGGCGCTCGAAAGCGCCCTGAAATATCTCAACCAGGGCAAGGTCGCCCAGGCGATCACCGAGTATCAGCAGATCCTCCGGCACGACCCGAAAGATCAAGCCACGCTCATGACGGTGGGCGATCTATACGCCCGTCAAGGCGACATGTCGCATGCCGTCGAATACTTCGAGCGTCTCGCCCAGGTCTACCTGGCGGACGGTTTCAATAGCAAAGCTATCGCGATCTACAAGAAGATCGCCAAGCTGGCGCCGAACGAACTGGCACCACTGGAGCGTCTTGCCGACCTGTACGTCCAGCAAGGGGTGCTCAGCGAGGCCCGTCCGCTTTTTCTCCAGATCGCCGAAGTCCATTTGAAGGCAAATCATTCCCAGAAGGCCGTCGAAGTTCTGCAGCGGCTCCTCGACGTTGAGCCCGACAATCCGCGTGTGCAGATGCGTCTGGCCGAGCTGTACAACGTGATGGGCCAAAAGAAGGAAGCGGCTCACACGTATCTTTCGTACGCACAACGCCTGATCGATCGGGGCGAAATGGATGAGGCGCTGAAACTTGTCGATCGGGCCCTCGAATTGGAACCGGGCAATGCGACGGCGCTGCTGCTTAAGGGCAAGAGCCTTGCCTCCGGGAAGAAGACGGACGATGCGATCAAAGTCCTTTCCGCGCATCCGGACGCGAATGCCGGCGGAGAATTGACGGATCTCATCTTCAAGATGCAGATGGAGTCCGGGAACCTGGCGGGTTGTCTCGATCGCGCGCGAAAGCAGCTTGCGCAGGGTCACGCGCATTTCGGACCACTGCTTCGGATTGCGGACGCCTACATCGACAAGGGTCAGACGGAACAGGCCCTGGAGTTGCTCCGCGAACTTCGCGAGTCGATGATCGAAGCCGGCGAGCAGGATCAATTTCTCAAGTCGCTCACAGCCATTACGGAACGCACTCCGAATGATGCCGAACCGCTCGAGATGCTGGTTGATTTCTGCCGCCATACCAGCGATCCGTTCCGCCTGAACGGAGCCCTGGGTCGACTTGCCGACCTCTATGCCGGGCGAGGCGAGTACGGCCGCGCAGTAGAGTTGCAGGAAGAGCTTGCCGATCGCAACAAGGAAGACGAGCGCATCCAGCAGAAGCTCTCTCAGATGCGCGCTCGAGCCGGGGGAGCGCCTGCGCCGGCCGAACCACTCCCTGCGACGGCGTCCACGCCATCGCCCGCTGCAAGCCACCAATCGCAAGCGCCGGCCGAGCAAGTGTTCTCGGAAGCGCCTGTTCCGGCCCCCGAGCGGAACTTTGGAAGAGAAGACGAGGAATTGGAAACGCGTT
>DASUJR010000092.1:0-3108 GCA_036279175.1 Candidatus Acidiferrales bacterium
AAGCACACACGAGTCCTGCGTCATAATAGAACCTGACGGACCACAGTCGCTCTCCTGGTTTCTCGAGTTAGCCCATCGGTTTGAAAATTTCTTCTCATTGCTACTCGGCACCTCGGTGGGGCTATTGAGCGTAGCAGTAAAGGTTGAGGACAAGACAGGCTGGTTCGTCCGGAGACCACGCAGCAAAATTCAAAAACCAGACCCGAGAATCTGGATCCGGTGCGACGGCACTCAATTGGCATCGGTCATCTTGCGCTGGCTGGAAACCCTCGAAGCACTTCGGCCAGTTGAGGCGCTTGCGTATGGAACAGTACGCAACAGTAAGCTGTTTGTAGAAACAGAGTTCCTGTCCCTGGCTCAGGCCATAGAATCCTTTCATCGCGTGACGGACAAAGCCGTGATAGTCGGGCAGGAACAATTTAAGGCAATCCTCGCTTCCTTGCAAAATGCTATTTTTACACTTTGTGGAGATTCAGATATCGCCACGCGGCTCGACGAAAGCATTGGAAGCGCGAACGAACCGAATTTTGGACAGCGCATCAAGAAGCTGTTTTCTCGAATCAGTGAGCAAAATCTCCACCGCCTATTGGGTGATCCGGGTGAATTCGAGCAGACCCTCCGGCAAACGCGCAATTTCTTCACGCATCCTGGGATTAAGAAGAAGTCGAAGGTACTGACCGATCCTAGGGACATGTTCCTGTTTAATCAAAAACTTCACGCGTTCCTCCGCCTGCTCGTACTAATACACCTAGGATTTCCCGAACAAAGTGCGATCGAAGCCGCGGTCCAACAGTCGTTGAGGTGGCATTGACGAAACAATCCCGCCGCGCTAATCGCGCACTACCCGCGGGTCGCGCGAATTCTCGGATTAACCAAAGCTGGACGTTCCCTCGGCCAAAAGCCCAGACAGCCAAACAACACCTCTGTCCTGCTCGGCTTGTGATAATATGCGGTCCCGCGATGAGTGGTGCGAGATATTACGGCCGTGTGTGTGGTATGAAACACCGGGGCCTAGAGTCGGTACGAGCAGATGGGCGAAGACACAAATCTGCTCGGCCAGTGACCGCACGAATCTAACTGCACGGCGACGCGGCCAGAATCGAACCCGCCGCACGTCAAAGAGAGGGGAGCTCCCTTGAAGAGACTATCGCTCACAATAGTGGCGGCATTCGTCATTGCGGCCTCCGCGCAGGTCGCATTCGGTCATCCCAAGGCGTCTACGCCACCACTAACCAATAACGAAGTCGTTTCCATGGTAAAGGCCGGGCTTCGCGCCGATGTCATCATTGCCAAGGTACAAACATCCGAGTGCGCTTTCGACACTTCGCCTGTTGCGCTCGAAAAACTTAAAGCCGCCGGAGTCCCAGAGACTGTTATGTTAGCGATGGTCAAGGCTCCGAACGCAGGCACATCAAACGAAGGCGCCGCCACGCAAGATACGAAAGCTGTAGTCCACTTCTACCGCGAGAAAGCCTTCCAAGCATCCTTGCGGAAAATACCGATCAACCTAGACGGGGCTAAAATAGCTAATCTGGTTAATGGCAGACAGTTTACACTTCGGCTTGACCCAGGCAAGCACATTATCCGGTCTAAGACAAAACTCAAAGCCATTTCGGTGAATATGAAGCCAGGAAAAGAATACTACTTCCGTGCGGAATTCAGCCAAGGTTTCATGAAGAACGAATGGGTCATCGTGCAAGTCGCTAACGAACAAGGCGCTGCAGATATTCAGCGGCTTAAGCCTCTCGACGCAAAAGACATCGCCGCTATCTATCGCACAGCTGCGACCAAATAGATTCTGAGCATCGCTGGCGGCGGACACGGCCCGTGTTTTGCGATGTACGGGACTCTTCGCGCGTGGGGTACGGGCCGCAAGCGCGGATGTGGTTCTTCCGCGCGGCCTGGCGCCGGTGCTGTCTCTACCGTTTTTGCCTCCCTTCCTTTGTCGTCTTCATAGATCCTCCGCTGGCCGCTTAATCGAAGGAACGGTCTCCAAGTAAGCACGCCTGTCAACATCGTGCCCTTTGGCGGTGAGCTTTTCCACTAGCGCCTCAAAGTGCAGATAGCCGCAAATCACGAGAGTGGTGCCGGCGGCAGATGCAATCAGCTTTTCGACCCAAGCGTCCTCTCTTACATTGTCGGATGGGACACGGTAGGCAACTGCCGCCTGGAACATGCCCGGCCGGCTCCTTTGCTCCTGCAAGATGCCTGCATCCTGTTTCTCCTGGGTGGTCATGTCAAGGTTGTACCAGCGCAGGTTACGCTCTGAGGCCAGACGCTTCGCAAGGGACGTGCACCCGGTCAATTCGCCAAATTCCTCCGCGATCGCCGTCAGGGGCTCAGTCCATCGCTGATCCAAGAACGCTCTTAGAATTCCGTCAAGGCCCGGGTCCCGGTCTTGGAATCTGTGATCCGTGCCAATAACAACAAAATTCATTCCACACCTCTGACCGCGAATGGCGCATACCCCATGTATCGGGTGTGCGAATCGGTGCTCAGCGCTCCGGGACCTAAGGCGAAGCGCCAAACAACAGCTCTCCCCTGCCCGGCTGGTGATAATATGCAGCGTCGCGACGGGGATGCAAGATTTTTCTGCGCACGTAGGTGGCTTGTTGAGAAAAGCAGATTTCTCTCCCGCCGTGTGGGATCGGGATGACAACGAAGGCGTTGCCGCAAAAAACCGCGAACCTCAACTACGGAGATCGCACTCCCCTCGCCGGGCACTGTCCACTAACCACTATTCACTAACCACTGCTTCAACCGTGTCAATTGGAATAAAGAGGCGCTTGTCCACGCCGGGCAGTTCTATAAACCGGTACTTCATGTAGAAGCGCCTTGCCGTGTCGTCCTTCGCATCGACGATAACGGCTGCGCACGCAACCTGTTTACTGACCTCCACGCAACGCGCCAGAGCATCCATTGACAGCAACTCGCCTATGCCCTTCCCGCGGAAACGCTTGTCTACGGCCAGCCTGCCGATCAACGACGCCGGCACGACCGGGTACCTGGGAAGCTTTCTGGCCATTCCGGGAGGCAGGTCGCCGAGCTTCACCGAAAACTGCGAAAGGCTGTAATAACCGGCAATCGTTTTTCCATCATCGGTCAGAA
>DASUJR010000093.1:0-33279 GCA_036279175.1 Candidatus Acidiferrales bacterium
TGCGAATTCTGGCGCGTTCCTTCGTATCCACCAATAAAGTGTGTTTTGCCTTTGATGATGGGCCCGGACAGGACGCCTCCAAACTGCTGTTGATCGAACGGAGTCTGCACATGGCTCAGGAAGTTGTCTGCATCCAGATCACCCGGCCGATCATATAAATATGTCGTGCCGTGAAAGCTATCGGTGCCGCTCTTCGTCACTACCGAAACAACTCCGCCTAAGGAATGCCCGAACTCAGCGGAGAATTGGTTGGTGATCACCTGGAATTCCTGGACCACATCAAGCGAAAGGCCAACGGCAGATGCATCGCCCCACTCATTTACCTTGTTTGAGACGCCATCCACAAGATAGTCGATGTTGCGGCCAAGTTGCCCGTTGAAAGATAGGTCGCCCCGAAGCGCCGATGTATGCACTCCGGTGGTAAGCAGCCCGAGAGCCATGTAATTCCGTCCATTGAGCGGCATACTGGAGATCCGACGTTGGTCGATTGTACTGCCCAGTTGCGCTTTCTGGGTTTCTACCAGGGGCGCTTGGCTGCTCACGGTCACGGATTGGGTGGTGTTTCCGACGCCGAGAGTGAAATTCTCTACGGGTTGGCTGGTGGCTTGGAAAACCAAGCCGGTTCGCGTCTCGACGACAAAGCCTTTGGCCCGCACCTCAATGCTGTAGTGACCCACGACGGGCAAGGCGACGAAGCGGTACAGGCCGTGGACGTCAGTAACCGCAGTCCGAACCAAGCCGGTGTCGGTATTATGAAGCGAAACGCTTGCACCAGGAATGACTGCGGCGGATCGATCTAAGACCGTTCCCGAAAGGTCAAAGTTATCTACTTGCGCGGAGATTGGCACGACGAACAGAAGTACCGCAGCGAGACATAATCCAAAGAAGGCTACGACTGAGTGTAAGCGCACGGGACCACCCTCCGTTCGCCCCAAATTCGCTTTTCGGGGCGAAACCACGATCGGCACTGGCCCGGAAAGTATGCCTGCCCTCAGCGATTGTCAAGGATAATTTTTATGCACTGTGTGTGCACACTGTATGTCCGTGCGACGCAACTGATATGCAACATAAATACACGGACGAGGAAAGTCGAATGAAACTTGCCATTTGCGGAGAGGGTCTAGGACTACCGAAGATTATGACAGTTGCGCTTCGCCGTAAGCGAGTCGCAACACTTTCGCGCGCGACTGTATAATGTGCTCGCACATAAGGCGGCGAGCAAGGTCGGGTTGGTGAGTGCGGATGGCCTCAATGATTTCGGAGTGTTCCTTTACGGGAGCCTCGCCATAATACCCGATGCCGATTGCGGCGTACATGACGCGCTCCATGTGGCATCGCATATCGGACACCGCGCGGACGAGCATAGGATTGCGCGTCAAACGTGCCATGCCGATGTGAAAGGCGGTGTCCGTTTTAATGAATCGCTCATAGCTGGTGCGATTTTTGGTTTCGTATCCAACCTGCCCCATCAGGACCAATTCATCGAGCAGTTCTTCATCCGTAGCTTTGCGCGCGGCCAGTTCGGCGCACGCGCCCTCAATTGCAGCTCGGAATTCGTAGATTTCATTGATCCAGTTGATCGTCATCGAGCTGGCGAAATAGCCACGATTCGGGACGATGCGGAGCAGATTTTCCTGCTGCAAACGCACCGCCGCCTCACGGACGGGCGTGCGGCTGCTTTTGTACCGCTTCGCCAGAGCATTCTCACCTAGAGCTTCGCCCGGAGGGAAAACCCCGCGAATAATATCGCGCTTGAGACTTTGATAGAGACGCTCGCTAAGGGTACTCCGACCATTTTGCCCAAAGGAGTTGCCAAGACGCGGAGATTTTCCGAAACTGCGGAGCTTCGAAGAGCGGTCCCTGCTCGCGTTGGATCCATCCCTTCTTTTCAAGTAGCCTCCTTACGTAGCCTAGAGAGTAAATGAGATTGAGCGAAAGCGCAACAAATCGATGGTTCGGCAGTGTCCGGTAAATTTTCCGCGCATATGGCGCCGAGAGACGCATCGTTGACCGCTATGCATGCCAACGGTATACAAGGATTATCTTGACAGCGCAAATCGACCAAGTGTACGTTCGAGCGGTGAAAGTCGCCAGCACAACAGCCCCTTCCAGGACGAAAATGACTCCACGCCGTCGGTCGGATTTCCCGGTGAACAAGGTTCGTTCCTTTTTCCCCTCTTTGAGGCAGCGTCAAAAATTCATTTTTTTTGATAATGCGGCCGGCGCTCAAGTGCCTCAGAGAGTGCTCGATGCAGTAAACCGTCACCTCGTTCAATGCAATGTGCAGCGAGGCGGCCGATACAAGAAAAGCCAGCAAGTGGATGCCACGATTGCGGAAGCGCGGGACGCGGTCGCCGCCTTTCTTAACGCCAACGATCCGAGCGAAATTTCGTTCGGAATGAATGCGACCTCCTTTATTCGACTGGTCAGTCTTGCGATAGGCCAAACTTTGGACGGTCGGCAAGAGATTGTGGTTACCAACATGGACCACGAGGCGAACATCGCGACCTGGCTCGCTTTGGAAAGAGAAGGAGCGACATTTCGCTGGTGGCGTGTTCGGAAAGATGGGAACCTGCATGTCGCTGATCTCGAGCCGCTCTTATCATCCAAAACCCGGCTGGTGGCATGTACCGTGGCATCAAACGCCACAGGTTCAAAGGTCGATGTGGCGCGCGTTGCCGAAGCGGCGCACGCCTCGGGCGCCGAACTCTTCCTCGACTGTGTGCATTACGGGCCGCACGGTCCCATTGACGTTCAGCAATTCGGTTGTGATTATCTGGTCTGCTCCGGTTACAAGATTTTTTCTCCGCATATGGGCTTTCTCTGGGGACGGCGATCGCTGTTGGACCGGCTGCCGACCTTTCGCGAAGATTTCATTCCAAACGAGCCACCTGCGAAGATCGAAGTTGGGACTTTCGTCTATGAGAACATCGCGGGGATGAGTGCCGCTGTTGAATATCTCGAATCGATTGGCACACAGATGGCGGGGAATGGAACGCGCTCGTCCCGGAGAGAAAACATCGTGCGTGCGATGAATGAAATTTGCGCGTACGAGGAATCGCTGTCGCGCGAGATGCTCCGAGTGCTTGTCGATTCTGGCGCCGCGGTGTACGGAATCAGCGACCCGAATCTGGTCAGCCGCCGCGTGCCGACGATGCTTTTCAATCTGCCCGGCATTCCCCCGGCCGCAGTGGTCGAGGCAATGGCGCAAGCCGGGATTGGAGTTCGGGACGGACACATGTATGCTCCGCGCCTGATGCGTGAACTCGGCTTGAGCGATGCAACCGGAGCTGTTCGTGCGTCGTTGGTTCACTACAATACGATCGCCGAGATCGGGCAATTCGAGGCGACGCTGCGCAGGGTACAAAGGGGCGTTTGATGTCTATTCAGAGTCCTCCCCGTCATCTGGCGTTGCCGCTTCCTCTCGCCTGAAATCCTCCAGTCGGCCTTTTACCATGCAAGATTTCCCGCGACGCGGTATGCGCTCGGTATACGATAGACATACTTTGAGCATTTGACTCGCTTATGGTAAGCTCCGTCGCCTGACGGTCAGAATTGCGGAGATTCAACATATATGCTCTCAGAAATGCAATTGCGGCAGATTCGCTCCCGTTTTCCGATTTTTCAACGCAAGGTCTACTTGAATTCCTGCTCGCAAGGCGCGCTGTCCGACGCCGTGGAGCAGGGCGTTCAGTCTTACCTTGACAGCTGGCACCAAGAAGGGTCGCCTTGGGAGCGTTGGATAGAAAAGTACGAAGCAGTGCGCGCTCAGTTCGCGCGATTTATTGGGGCGGAAGCGGCCGAGGTTGCAATCGTACCCAGCGCTTCAGCGGGCATCAATACAATCGCCAGCGCATTTGATTTCTCGCAGCGAGACAAGGTGGTGTTAGGAGAATTTGAATTTCCAACAATGGGGCACGTCTGGCTGGCACAGCAACCACGAGGAGCAAGAATCGAGTTCGTCTCGTCGGAGGGGGGGCGCATCCGCACGGCTTCCTACGCACAAACAATCGACGATCGAACGGCTGTTGTGCCCATAACGCACGTTTGCTTCATGAACGGATTTCGGTCGAACGTCGCGGAAATCACGCGCCTCGCTCACGCGCAGGGTGCATTGGCGTTCCTGGACGACTATCAAGACTGCGGAACGCGGCCAGTCGACGTGAAATCCGTCGATGTGGATTTTTACGTTAGCGGAACGCTTAAGTACTTGCTGGCAGCTCCCGGAGTGGCATTCCTGTATGTACGCAAGAGCTTGATTTCATCACTGACCCCCACGATCTCGGGTTGGTTCGCTCAAGACAATCCGTTCTCGTTCGATGTCAGGCATCTCGTCTTAGCGCCAGACGCTCGCCGCTTCGAGGCCGGGACACCTCCAATTCCCAATTTGTATGCCGCCAGTGCGGGGATCGGGCTGCTGGAGGAGATCGGTTTGGAGAATGTCGCCGGCCAAGTACATAGGCTCGCGCAGGCATTGATCGAAGGGGCGCAGGCATTGGGCATTCGCATAAAGACACCGCTCGACACTGCGGGGCCACTTGTCGTGCTCCAAACGACCGCCGTGAGCGAGGTCGTGGCGAGGTTAGCTGCGGAAGATATAGTCGTGTCGGGACGCCATGATGGTGTGCGTATTTCCTTTCACGTGCACAACACGATGGACGACGTACAGCGAGTTCTCGAATCGCTCAAGAAGAACCGGGATCTCATGGTGCGCGAAACGCAGAACGCCTAACAACTTCATAGCTACGTTAGTTCGCAGGCATGTAGTGGGTCTGCTGCCAGGAAGAAATGTTGGAAGCCAACCGACGATCGGCCGCGGCAGAAGTATTGGAGAAGGAAAAGGGACTCTCTCGCACGCTAAGCACTCGCCAGATGGCAATGATTGCCATCGGCGGTGCTATCGGCACGGGCCTGTTCCTTGGCAGTTCTTTGGCTGTACACACGGCAGGGCCTGCGGTCATTTTGAGTTACCTACTTGGTGCGATCCTTGCGTTGCTTCTGATGGGTACGCTTTCGGAAATGGCCGTAGCGCATCCGACGGCAGGTTCGTTTGGAGTTTATGCGGAACTGTACGTTAACCGTTGGGCGGGTTTTGTAGTCCGTTATACATACTGGGCCTGTCAGTGCATTGCGATCGGAGGGGAGGCAACCGCGGTCGCGATCTACTGCGGCTGGTGGTTTCCCCAAATTGCGCCGTGGGTGTGGATCGTGTTGTTTTCCCTTCTGCTCGTCATCGTAAACGCGAGTGGTGTGGAAAAATTCGGGGAGTTCGAATATTGGTTCGCGATGATCAAAGTTGTCGCGATCCTGGCGTTCATCGGGTTCGGAGTCGTGGTTTTGCTGGGATTCATGCCATCCGCGCCCAGCATTGGGCTGCGGAATTTCTCGGCAGGGGGTGGTTTCTTCGCTCACGGTGTGAGCGGCATCTGGCTGGCGATGTGCTTCGTTATTTTCAGTTACATCGGTACGGAAGTAGTGGCCGTGACCGCCGGAGAAGCGGAAGTTCCCGACGTGGCGGTACCAAAGGCCATGCGCCAGATGGTCCTTCGGCTAATCCTGTTTTATATCGGATCGATGATCGTCCTGATTGGCGTGGTGCCGTGGACCGGGATCCAGCCGAGCGCCAACGTTACGGCGAGCCCGTTCGTAACGGTTTTTCGCATGATGCATATTCCCGCGGCGACGAACGTTATGAATTTTGTGGTGCTCACGGCGGCGCTCTCGAGCATGAACTGCGACCTCTACCTGGCTACGCGAATGATTTTCTCGCTTTCGCGAGGAGGATATGCCCCGCGCGGGCTGGGATGGGTGACAAAAAGAGGTGTGCCGGTGCCGGCGCTTCTGCTGTCGACCACCGGTCTCGTGGTCGCAACGATTATCGCGATTGTGTATCCGTCGAGCGCGTATGTCTACCTTTTTGGAATCGCACTTTTTGGCGGCTTGTTCGTATGGTTCATGATCTTTGTCACGCATCTCTTTTTTCGTCGTGCATGGAAGGCTCAAGGAGGGCGGATCCTGCCAGTCCAGATGATCGGCTATCCATACACCTCTTTGCTCGGAGCAGCATTGGTTGCGGGAATCATTGCAACCACGTGGTGGGTGCCAGGAATGAGACCCACGCTTTTTTCCGGTTTGCCGTGGCTGGTTCTTCTGACAATCGCCTACCTGCTGTGGGGACGGAAGCGTGGTGCGCGACCTGTTGAGAGCACGTCCGAAACTTTGCCCGAAAACGCCAATTCGCAGTGTGCTGGCGAAGATAGGTAGTTGGCTTGGACATTCAGAGCACTTGAAATAGGGCCGAGAAAAATAAGAAACCCTGCGGAACTCTCGCGGCTTAGAGCCAGCAGCGGTTGGGAGAAGCAAAAATGAAACGCAATAACGTTTTCAACGCGTGCCGTTATTTTGTGCTTCTGTTATTGGGGTGCATGCTGTTGGCGTCCAGCGCGGTTGCTCAAAGCTATCCGGCTAATTTGTACCGGGGGATGCACTGGAGGCTGGTTGGACCTTTCCGTGGAGGTCGAGCGGAGGCGGCGACAGGAATCCCAGACGATCCGAACACCTATTATTTTGGAGCGGCAGCCGGGGGAGTGTGGAAGACGACAAATGGGGGCCTCACTTGGGAGCCGATCTTCGATCACGAGCCCATCGCTTCCATCGGGGCAATTGCCATTGCTCCCTCAAATCACAAGGTGATTTACGTCGGCACAGGCGAACAGTGTCTGCGCAACGATATTACGTTTGGCGATGGTGTTTATAAGTCTACTGATGCGGGAAAGACATGGGCAAATGTCGGCCTGCGCGACACGCGGCACATTGCCACGATCATAGTCAGCCCGACGAATCCGGATGACGTTTACGTGGCGGCAATCGGCCATGCGTTTGGGCCGAACACCGAACGTGGGGTGTTTCATTCGACAGATGGCGGCACAACCTGGCAAAAAATCCTGTATGTAGATGAGAACACCGGGGCAACGGATCTGGTCGCCGATCCGAAGAATCCACAGGTTATGTTCGCGGCGATGTATCAAGTTCGCCGAACGGCGTACAGCATGATCAGCGGAGGCCCGGGCAGCGGTTTGTACAAGACCACGGACGGCGGAGCTCATTGGACGCATCTGGAGGGACATGGTCTTCCGGGAGGAATCCTTGGGCGCATTGGGGTCACAATCTCCGGCGCAGACTCAAATCGGGTGTACGCAATCATCGAGGCCAAAGTAAATGCGATCTACAGCTCCAACGACGGTGGCGAAACGTGGAAGATGGTGAACGACGAACCCCTGTGGGTGCGCCCCTGGTACCAAAATCACATATTTGCCGATCCCAAGGACGTGGACACTCTCTATTCGCTGGATGTCGGCCTGTTTCGCTCCACCGATGGGGGGCATACTTTCAAAATTCTGCCGCTGCATCATACGGATAATCACGACCTCTGGATTGATCCGACGAATCCGCGCCGAATGATTGAGGCAGACGACGGGGGCGCAACGATAAGCACAGACGGCGGTGCAACGTGGTCTCTCCAGAACAATCAGCCAACCGCACAGTTCTATCACGTCACTACAGATAACGAATTCAACTACTACATCTACGGTTCGCAGCAGGACAGCGGCAGCGTAGCGATCCGCAGCCGCACCGATTCAGGAGCTATTGGCGACGCGGATTGGCACTCGGTGGGCGGAGGCGAGTCGGGATACATTTGGCCTGATCCGCGCGACCCGGAAATTGTTTTCGGGGGAGATCACAACGGCCGCTTTACGCGTTACGACGGCCATACGGGCGAAGTTCAGAACATCTCGCCTTGGTTCGGCGCTCGAGCCCATCCGGCTTCGGACGTCAAGCATCGTTTTCAGTGGACGTCCCCGATGCAAATATCGCCCCACGATCCGGACGTTCTTTATCTTGGCGGCGAAGTAATCTTCAAAACGACCGATGGCGGGATGAGCTGGTCGATTATAAGTCCCGACCTGACGCGCAACGACAAGTCCAAGCAGCACTCGACACCTGAGCCTTTGACTCCCGACAATTCGAGTGCGGAATACTATGACACGGTGTTCGCCATCGCTGAATCGCCCGTGCAGAAGGATCTCATCTGGGCTGGAAGCGATGATGGCCTCGTTCACATCACTTCCGACGGCGGCAAACATTGGAGCGATGTGACTCCTAAGCAGCTGCCGGAATGGTCTCGCGTGAACATGATCGAGCCTTCACCGTGGGATGCCGGAACGGCATATCTCGCCGCTGACCTTCATTTCTCCGATGATCTTCATCCGATGATCTTCAAAACGACCGATTTTGGTCGGACGTGGACTTCAATATCAGACGGCATAGCGGATCACGATTACGTCCATTCCATCCACGCCGATCCCGTTCGCAAAGGATTGCTCTATGCCGGAACCGAGCGGGGCGTCTATATCTCGTTCGATGATGGCGGGCACTGGCAGTCGCTCAGATTGAACCTGCCGGTGGTGCCAGTTTACGACACATGTATTCACGGCAACGATTTGATTGCTGCGACGCATGGTCGAGCTTTCTGGGTGCTGGATAACATCACTCCGCTGCGACAGATGAGTCCGGCGACGGCATCCGAACCCGCGCATCTTTTTGAGCCAGCCGTAGCTTATCGCTTATCGGGTGGATTCCGGGGTCAAGGCCGGGGGAACGCAGGGGCCAATCCGCCAGAGGGAGCAGTCATCGATTATTACTTGAATCCGTCGAGCTCCGGCGAGGTCAAGCTCGATATATACGATAGCGAAGGTCAGCTGTTGCACCACGCCAGCGGTGAAATTCGCCAGGCAAAAGGGGGGGGCGGCGAGCGTGGGCGGGGCCGACGCGAAGCCGAAGGCCAAGGCTTTTCACCTCGTCCAGGCCTTAACCGATTCGTCTGGAATTTCCGCTTGGCAGGCCCGACGTCGGTGCCGGGCATGGTCATCATGGAAACTCGAGGCGGTCCGACGGTGCCTCCGGGAAAATATGAAGTGAAGCTTACGGTGAGCGGGAAAACGTACGATGCACCGCTCGAAATCGAGGCGAACCCGCGGGTCAAGGTGAGCCAGGCTGATTTCGAGAAGCAGTATAAGTTCGCCCTGGAGCTCCGCGATCGAGTAACAGAAGTGCACAACATAGTGAATGCCATTCGCTCGGAAAGAGCCAGGCTGGAGCAGGAGAAGGCAAAGGCAGGGTCTCAGAAAATCAGTGATATCGAACAGCAAATGAATCAAATCGAGGGACAGCTCATCCAAGTGGCTTCCGTTACACGATGGGCCGCTTTGGTTTATCCGATTGAGCTGGACGCTCAGTATGGCGAGTTGATGAACGTCGTCGAAAGTGCCTCTTCAGCTCCTACTGCTCAGACCTACGAGGTTTTTCGCACCTACGAGGCGAAGCGGGAGAAGCTCGAGGCGGAATGGAAGTCGGTGCAATCAGAAATCGCGCAACTAGGCGGTGAGTAAGTCATGGAACGTGCATGAACTCTGGACGGGGCCTGACATGGAGGCCCCACTGGAGTCGTGTAGCAAGGAGGGTGTACTAAGGAGGGCTCCAATGATCGTACGACGCCTCATGTTTCCTCTCGTAATTGCTTTGTTTGTTTTCGCAGGAGGGCACCCCACTCGCGCGCAGGAAATCCAAAAATTCGAGCACGCGCTTCGATGGCGCTCGATCGGGCCAGAAAGAGGCGGCCGCGTCACTGCGGTCGCGGGCCTCGCGCAGGATCGTTTCACTTACTACATGGGCGCAACCGGCGGTGGCGTCTGGAAAACGGTGAATGCCGGCATCACATGGACACCGATTTCCGATCGCTACTTCCAAACCGGTTCGGTTGGAGCTATCGCTGTATCCGACTCAAATCCTAATGTCATCTACGTCGGGATGGGAGAGGCCTGCTTGCGCTCGAATATCTCTCGCGGGGATGGTGTCTACAAGTCTACGGATGCTGGTAAAACGTGGCGGAATATAGGTTTGCGGGATAGCAGCCAGATTGGAAAAGTACTGATTGATCCCCAAAATCCAGATTTGGTTTACGTTGCTGCGGTCGGCCACCCGTATGGTCCAAATGAAGAACGCGGGGTTTTTCGAAGCGAGGACGGCGGGGCCACGTGGAAAAAGATTCTGTACGTTGACGACAAAACCGGGGCAGTTGATTTGGCGCCGGACCCTCACGATGCCCGCACGATTTATGCCTCAACGTGGCAAGTGCTTCGCACACCCTGGGATATCTACCCGGTCGGTCCGGGTTCTGGAATCTACAAAACCACAGATGGCGGCGACCACTGGACTCGCTTAACAGACGGTCTACCGAAAGAAATGGGGAAAATCGGCTTGTCAGTATCGCCTGTAGATTCACAGCGTGTATGGGCAACCATCGGAGGAGAAAACGGGGGCGTTTACCGCTCCGATGACGGCGGCAAGACTTGGAAATTGCTGAACGGCAGCTTTCAAATGCATTCGCGGCAGTATTATTACGCACATATTTTCGCTGATCCGCAGCAATTAAATACCGTATACACATTCTCATCGAAGAGTTTTTACAAGTCCGTCGATGGCGGCACAACCTGGGGAACAATTCGGACGCCTCACGGCGATTATCACGACCTATGGATTGATCCTCATGATGACCAGAGAATGATCAACGGAAACGACGGGGGCGCCACCGTAACATTCGATGGCGGCAAGAGCTGGAGTTCGGAGAACAACCAAGCTACCGGTCAATTCTATACCGTGCGAGCTGACGCCGGATTCCCGTATCGCGTTTACGGCGCGCAGCAGGACGATACCACTGTTTCCATATCGAGCACCTCAGTTGCGAGCGGCGGATTTGTCCCCGGAATGCAGTCCGCTCCGGAGTTCGAAGATGTAGGCGGAGGCGAGAGTGGTTACGTCCTTCCCGATTTGAAAGATCCAAATATCGTTTTTGCCGGCGCTTACTGGGGACTTCTCACGCGATTCGATCGACAAACCGGTATCTCAAGGAATATCACCGTGTGGCCCGATTATCCGGGCGGGCGTACCGGCACGGAACAGAAATATCGCTTTCAGTGGACGTTTCCGCTTGCTGAAACACCGGCGGATCCCGGCGTGCTTTATGCCGGCGGCAACGTCGTTTTCAAATCCACCGATCAGGGAGCAAGCTGGACCGCGATCAGTCCCGATTTAACAAGAAACGACAAACAACGGGAGAATGGAGGACGGCTTGAGGATGTTTATTGTACTGTCTTTACCATTGCACCATCACCAGTCGACGAAAATACGATTTGGGCAGGCTCGGACGACGGACTCATTCATCTGACACGAGACGGCGGCAAAACTTGGAAGGACGTAACGCCACCTGCCATTCAGCCGTGGACAAGAATCAACATTATCGACGCTTCCTGGCATGATCCAGCAACCGCTTACGCAGCCGTGAACCGCTATCAAATGGATGATTTCCGCCCCTATATCTATGCAACTCACGACTACGGTAAAACATGGACGCTAATCACAAACGGAATCGCTCCGGATACGTTCGTTCGCAGTATTCGGGAAGATCCTGCCCGGCCGGATCTTCTTTTTGCTGCGACCGAAACAGGAGTTTATGTTTCGTTTGACCGTGGGGCACGATGGCAAAGCTTGCAATTGAACTTACCGATCGTTCCGGTCACTGACTTGACGATACGGGATGGAGACCTCATCGCGTCCACACAAGGCCGAGCGTTCTGGATTCTCGACGACATTACACCGCTCGAACAAGCGACGCGTGAAAGGTCGGATGCGCCGGCGCAGCTCCTAAAGCCTCGCGATTCCTATCGCATCGCGCGGGGATTTCGCGGTCGTTCCGGGAGTGGACTTTATGCGGGCGGCGTCACAGTCGACTATTATCTGGCCCAAGCTCCGTCACAACCAATAACGCTGGAGTTTCAAACCGCGGACGGAAAACTCATCAAAAGCTTCCGTTCGTCGCTTCGTGTTTCGAGAGCGCCCCGCAGACAGGGGCGGCTAGGTGGCGGCCCGATGGCTCCTACGGCAAACGCTGGCCTGAATCGATTCGTTTGGGATATGCGCTATCCTGATGCACGAGGTATAGAGGGCGGTACTTTTTTGCTCGGCGGTACACTCAGAGGACCCGAAGCGATACCGGGAGAATACAATGTAACACTTAAGATTGGCGATCAATCCCTAACACAGAGTTTTGCAATTAAAAAAGACCCACGGGTGGCGACTACCCAAGCGCAATACGAGGAGCAACTGACGCTCGCTCTGGAAGCACGCGATAAGCTCTCTGCCGCAGACGATGCAATCAATCAAATCCGGTCTCTCGACAATCAGATTCATGCGGCTTCAGGAAGTGCCGGCAGCGATGCGTCGATCAAAGAGGCGGCAACAAGTCTGGACGACCACCTTAACGCCGTTTTGCACGAACTTTACGAGCCGCGATTCACCGGGTTTGACGATCAGACGTTGATTTACGCCTTGAAGATAAACAATCGGCTGGCCGCCATGCAGAACTATTTGGGAGGCGACTATGGTCCGACCGCTCAGGATACTGAAGTGCTGAACGAATTGTCGGACCAATTGAGTCGCATCCTATCGGCATTCGCGAAGATACAGAGCGACGAGCTCCCGGCGTTCAATGCGCAACTGAAGACGGCTGGGATGCCGCCCATAACGGCGCCCTCTAAATCGCCTTCGACGGCTCGGCATTAATTGGCCGCCAATTTTCATACGACAAGAACAATGAAATGGAACGCAACGCGCAGCGGTTGGTTCACTGCCTGAAAAGAAAGTTTTCGGGCGAGCTCATTCGTCGTTCGGACCCAATGTACGAGAAGGCGCGTGTTGTTTGGAACGCGATGGTCAGTCGGACGCCTGGCCTTATCGCCCGGTGTGTAAACGTTTCCGATGTGCAAGCGGCAGTTCGGGCCGCTGCGGACGAAGACGTTCTGACCGCTGTTCGATGCGGCGGCCACAGCCTGGCGGGATTCAGCTCGTGCGACGATGGTCTGGTCATTGACTTGTCACTGATGCGGGACGTCGTGGTCGATGAGGAAGCGCGTCGCGCTTACGTCGGTGGCGGCTGCCTCCTAAGCACGATCGACACGGCAACACAAAAGGCGGGGCTTGCCTATCCGGCCGGCGTCGTTTCTCACACCGGAGCGGCTGGGCTGATTCTCGGAGGTGGAACGGGGTGGCTGACCCGGATGTTCGGCATGTCGTGTGACAATGTGCAGCGGTTCACGCTCGTCACTTCAAACGGTTCGGTTGAACGCGCCAGTGCGCAAGAAAATCCAGAACTTTTTTGGGCGTTACGGGGAGGCGGAGGGAACTTCGGGATCGTTACGGAGTTTGTTTTAAGACTGCATTCCTTGAAATCGGTACTGCTCGGGACCTGTCACTGGTTTGGCGACGATATCCTGCACGTTCTTCGCGATTGGCGTGACTTCATGCCCGGCGCCCCCGATCAGCTTAAGTGGAATATATCCCTCCGGGTATTAGCCTCGGACGATCAGCCTCAAAGCGCCGACCTCGTTCCTGCATTGACTTCTTGCGCCCTGTGGTTGGGAGAAGAATCCGAAGGGCGCCGGCATTTCGCGCGTATCTTTTCGATCGGACGTCCATCTGCCATTGAAGAAGGAATAATTCCTTACTTGCGTCTGCAGACCATGGCGGACGCCGAATTCCCGGTTGGCCGGCGCTATTACACCAAATCGGGTTATTTCAAAACACTCAGTGATGAATCGCTTTGCCAAATGATAGACGCAGTGTCTTCGGGTCCTTCGCCGACCAGCCAAATCGAGCTTGCATACCTTGCAGGCGCAGCAGCGCGTGTCAGCTCAGGCGAAACCGCCTTCGGCAGCCGTTCTGCTCCTTACATCATGAACATTTTGGCAGACTGGCATTCGCCTTCGGGAGACGCGAGAAACGTTTCTTGGGTGAGATCTCTCTTCGCGAAACTTCGGCCAGCCATGCAGCCGGGCGTTTATGTCAATTTCATGAGCGGCGACGAGGCCGAACGAGTCAAGGAAGCATATAGTGAGCGTTGGGACCGCTTAGTGGCAGTGAAAACATGCTACGACCCGAGCAATTTTTTTCGCCTGAACCAAAATATTCCTCCACTCCACTCGGACAGCGGAAGCGGTGCATGAGTTCCCCGAGCGAAATCAGAATTTTTCCGGTTTCGGGAATGCCTGAGGTCAAGGCGGGAGACGACGTAGCGAGGATCATTACGGAGGCCATCCGAAAGCAGGGTTGGAACATTCAGGAAGGAGATGTTGCCGTCGTCGCACAGAAGATCGTTTCAAAAGCAGAAGGCAGAATCGTCTCGCTCGCCGAGGTTAAACCTTCGGTACGGGCGTCCGAATGGGCTGCGACGCATCAGAAGGACGCTCGGCTCATTGAGGTCGTCCTGCGCGAGGCTGCGAGCATCGTGAAGATGGAGCGTGGCCTCATCGTTACGCGTACGCGGCACGGATTTGTCTGCGCAAATTCCGGAGTGGATTGCTCGAATACCTCTGCGGGTACCGCGACTCTTCTCCCCGAGGATCCGGACGCCTCTGCGCGCACGTTGCGGCAGCGCCTCGGAACGGAGTTCGGCGTTAACGTGGCAGTGATCATCTCCGATTCGTTCGGTCGTCCGTGGCGCGAAGGCCTCACGAATGTAGCGCTCGGAGTGGCGGGGATCTCTCCGCTTCTCGATTATCGGGGAGTGAGGGATGGGAGCGGGAATATGCTGCAAATGACGGTAATGGCGCGCGCCGACGAATTGGCTTCTGCAGCGGAATTGGTGATGGGAAAAACTGAGCAGATTCCCGTTGCCGTCATTCGTGGCCTCTCGGGGCAAAGTACTTCAGGAAGTGGCCGGGATCTGATCCGGCCGGCAGATAAGGACCTTTTTAGATAAGACCGCTTTGCAAATTACAAGCCGATGGCCATAGCTGATGAAGCCATCGCAAGCGAGAGCAAATCTATGAGACTAGTAACGTTCGAACCAGCAGTTCGCCAAAAGCGGATCGGAGCGATTGCGCCAAATGGCCGGATCATCGACCTCAATCTCGCCTACGCCTCATATCTCCACAATGTTGAAGATGATCCCGCCCCATATCGGCTAGCGGACGCACGCGTACCCGCCAATATGCGCTCGCTCTTCGAGGGGGGCGATCCGAGTCTCGATGCCGCAAGAAGGGCGCTCGCACATGCGCTGGAATTGGGAGATCGTGCGAAGGGGCCTTGCGGCGAGCCTTTGATATTTTCAGCAGATTCTGTGAGCCTTCGCGCGCCAATCGAACCAAAAAAGTTCTTTCACACGGCGGGCAATTTCCGCGAACATCATGAAGAGGCGCAGAAATCCGGCTTTTCACATCCCGTGATGCCGTGGATCGTTTTCTTTCAAAATGTGGATGCGATTATCGGGACTGACGAGCCCGTCATTTATCCCGAGCACCTGACGGAAGAACTCGATTACGAACTCGAGCTTGCCGTCGTTTTGAAGAAGGGCGGTAAACATTTCGATTCCAGCCAAGCGCAGGATTATGTGGGTGGCTACGTAATTTTCAACGATATTACCGCACGGGATATTCAACGCCGTGAGATGAAATCCGGGGTTTTCAGTTTCTGCAAAGCGATCGACACTTTCTGCCCGTTGGGACCCTGGATCGTAACCGCGGATGAAATCACCGATGCACACAATCTGGCGATGGAACTTCGCGTGAACGGAGAGCCTCGGCAGCGTTCGCATTCAAGCAAGATGTTCGTAAAGATTCCCGAGATCCTTGCACACTACTCGGCCATGGGGTATAGCGCGGGCGATGTTGTCTCCACTGGCACAGTCTCCGGCGTCGCGGCGTTCAGCGGAGATCCAAAGAAATGGTATCTAAAACCGGGAGACGTCATGGAATGCGAGATCGAAAACATCGGAATCCTGCGCAACCCGGTGATCTCCTGGAAAGACGCGCATCGAGACGATTTTCGTGCCGTTGTGGAAAGGGACAATGAGTAAAGAACACACGAAGTCTAATCAGAACGGTGTTTGGACGAGCGAATTGAATCATGCTGCGGGCGTGCGCCCATCGCCTGATGTGGCTGAACCCATTCGTTTCTACGATACAACCCTTCGCGATGGAGAGCAGACGGTTGGAGTGGTCCTGGATCCGCAACAGAAGCTCGAAATCGCCCATCGGCTTGATGCTTTGGGTGTTTCGCGAATCGAAGCCGGATTTCCTCGTGTGTCCGCGGACGATACCGAGGCATTCCGTTTGATTTTGGCCGCCGGTCTGAAGGCGGAGATTTGGGGATTCGCGCGATGCGCCAAGGCAGACATTGAGGAACTAATCCGGCTTGGCGTGAAATCCACGATACTCGAGATACCAGCAAGCAATATTAAGCTGCAAGCATACGGAATCGGGCGAGAAGAAGCCGTCCGCCGCGCCTGCGAAGCGGTAGGGCTGGCTCGATCGAATGGAATCCGCGTCGCGTTTTTTCCCGTCGATGCAACACGAGCGGAACTGGATTTTCTTCGAACTCTTTATCGGGCCACGCGCGACGCCGGGGCCGAGGAAGCGGTGGTCGTCGATACGATCGGCGCCTGCGGGCCTGAGGGAGTCGAATTTCTGGTTAGGCAGGTCCGCGAATGGCTGGGGAAAAATGTGCCGGTGCATTTTCACGGGCACAACGACTTCGGTCTGGCAACTGCCTGCGCGGTGGCAGCCATTCGAGCGGGAGCGACCTGGATTCAGGGAACCATCAACGGAATGGGCGAACGCGCGGGAAACGCTGATATTGGAGAGATCGCCTTGGCCCTCCATTGCGTTTACCGCGTTCCTGTGGAATTGCGATTGGACGAGATTCGAAAGACTTCCGACTACGTGAAGCAGGCATCACGATACGAACTCGAGCCTTGGAAGCCCGTTGTCGGAGGAAATCTCTTCTCTCGCGAGAGCGGCGCCGTCGCGAGCCAGTTCCACATTCCCGAAGCTATTGAGCCGTACTCGGCGGATTTGGTGCACGCAAGGCGGCAAATCGTGCTGGGAAAAAAGAGCGGACTCGATAGCGTCGCTCTGAAAGCAAAGGAACTTGGTGTGGAAATCCCCACAGAAAAACGCGCTGCCGTGCTCGCGAAGGTGAAGAGCAAGGGAATTGAAAAGCGCGCTTTAGTCACTGATTCCGAATTCGTGCAAATCGCCGACGATGTTTGCAAGCAGTAGGCTCTTTCAACGCCGACGGAAATGAGGCAGCACGGCCTCGCCAAAGAGACGGGCCTGATCGTGCCGGTCGTCTCCCCATATTTCCAGCAGAATATGTGAACATCCCGCGTCCCTATATTCTTCAATGCGACGGATGCAATCCTCCGGCGTACCCGCGATCGGAGAGACTTTCTCGAGAACTTCGTCCGTCACAGCGCGGCCCGCAGCCTTCCTACCTCCCTTCTCCATTGCTTCCGCGATCGGCCGAATCTCCTCAAAGCTCAAGCCCGCCTTCTGCAACAACACATCTGCTGAACCTCGAATATTCTGAACCTTGTTCGCGAGGTACATTGCCGCCATCTCCCGCGCTCCTTCCCGCCCTTTGTCACGATCTTTATTTATGCTGCCAACAATCACGGAGCCCAAATCGAGCGAAGATTCGTCCTTGCCTGCCTGCCGGGCCCCTTCAAGCATGGCCGCGCGCGCGTACCGCACGAAACCCGGGGTGGTTATGCTGGCCGTTAGCAGGCCATCAGAATGCCATCCGGCCATCTTTTGAAGCACAGGGCCCGTGGCTCCGACGTATATTGGCACAGGAGAACGAGAAGCGTGCGCATCAGGACGTAAAGCCGGGATTTGCGCGGCAAAGGCCTTCCCTTCGTAGTTGAATTCATCGCCAGCAAGTGCCCCGCGAACAATATCGATGCTTTCTTTCATCACTGTTGCCGGACTGGCTGCCTTTCCTTTCTCGCCCTCGCCAATTTCCTTCATGAAGATCTTCGACGCTCCCAAGCCGAGCAGGAAGCGCCCCGGGCCAGCCAAATCCTGCATCACTCGCGCTTCCATCGCAATCTGGACAGGGTGCCGAGTGTAAGGTGAAATAATGCCCCAGCCGATTCCAATCTTCTTGGTGGCTTGCGCGATCACCGCCGTAATAGCCGTGGAAGATCGTGCCTCCATGGAATGCTTCCGCCACCACGGATAAGCCTCGGCAAGCCAAAAGGTGTCGAACCCGGCTCGTTCGCAAGCCTGCGCCATCGCCACCGTTTCTTGCACGGGCTCCATACTCAACTGCAGCACACCAATACGAAACGGAACTGGCATTGATCCCGACCTCCTCTTTTAGTTTGCTTGAACTATGGATTCGTCCACGAATGCTCGAGGCCCTTAATCAGCGCCCACATTGTTTTGTTGAGAGGCGTCGGAACACCCGTTTTCTCGCCCCAACGCACGATAGCGCCGTTCATAAAGTCCACTTCGGTCAACCGCTTTACCAAGACATCCTGCAGCATGCTGGCGTTATGCTTCCCCGGGGCGTTTGCGCCTTTCAGAACCATGTCTCTCGGATTCCCGTGCAGTTTCACGCCAAGAGCTTTCGCAACAGCTTCACCTTCGGCGATGAGGTTATTGAAAAGCTCACCGGTTGGCTGATATCGCGTCGCCGCTCCGTGATGAAGCAAAGTTAAAGCGCCCACGGGATTGGTCGAGGCGTTGAAAATGAGTTTCGTCCATTGTGCGCCACGCGCATCCTCGAGTGCGACCACGTTCATCCCGGCGCGCGTGATCAGGTCGGCAAGCTCGCGGACGCGCTCAAACGGTGTGCCACTTGGCTCGAATGGCCCGACCCATGTGTCGCCCTGTATATCGAAACCCACGTGCCCTGGTTCAATAATGTGACCGGCAGGAAACGTGGTGCCGCGCATAACGAAGCGCACGTGCTCGGCGATGATTTCTTCGTTTCCAACCCCATTCTGAACCGAGCAGACGACGCTGCGGTCATTAAAAACGCCGGCAGTTTGCTCGACCGCGACGCGTGTGTGCGTGCTCTTTGTCGCGACAATGCCGTAATCGCAAACCGGGATTTCGGAGGCTTTCGTTGCGGCTTTCACAGGTGATGTAAAATTTGCGGCACCGGAAATTCGTAAGCCGTTCTTTTGAATCGCCTCAACATGGCTAAGGCTCACGTCGTAGGCGTAGACATCCACTCCGTCCAATCGCGCCAGGTGGGCCGCAAAAAGGCTGCCAATGGCACCGCATCCCACAATGCAAATTTTCATCGCTGGCTCACCTCGGCGTCTCGCCTCCCCGAAAGAAACTCCAGCCTATGTCCGAAAGGTTTTGCCCCTCGGTTTTTCCAACGCGATATGTATCTTGAGTGTAGAGGCAGACCTTTCCGTCTGCATCGACGACCTGAGGGTGAAGACTGAAAATCATTCCTTCCTTCAATTCCACGTCGCTCTCCGCTCCAATCGACGGATACTCGAGCATTGTGGTCCCAATGGAATGACCGGATAGATGGCCGAGCTGGAATCCGCGAGCCTTGAAAATCTCCGCGCATGCACGATGGACTTCACTGGCAACTTCACCTTCTCGCATTTTCTTGCGGGCAGCTTCCAGCGCGTCCGGATAAGCCTCACTCATCGCCGCCGTCCGCGAGCTGACCTTTCCGCGGATGAGCGGGCGCGAAAATTCCACCCAATAACCCTCAGCGCCGGTAATCTCGAGCGAGTATAAGAGCAGGTCGTCCGTTCCAACGACGCGGTGGCCGGGGACTTTGAAGTGCGCTTCAGCTTCACCGCCTGTTCCCGAAAGGACGATGTTCATCATGCGAAGACCCGCACCCCGGGCAAAGAAACGCTCGACGGCGGGAGCCATTATCTCGGCCTCCGTTTTGCCCGGCTCATAAGCTGCCACTAGCGCCCAAAAACCATCGGCAATAATTTCCATGCTGTCGCGGATGCACGCGAGCTCCTCACCGCTTTTCACAGCGCGGACGAGATCAAACGGTCGGTCGAACGGCACGAGTTCAAATGAACCGCCGGAAAGTGCGCGATAATCGCGGACCGTAAGAATAAAATCCATGCCGTAAACGCCGATACGCTTCCAGCGCTTCGCTTCGAATTGCTCGCGAAGCCAGTGTCCAGGCAGGTCCGCCCAAACGTGCTGCCTCATCCAAGGCTTAGTCTTGTCGCCGATCCAGCGTGCCTCTCGGGGAAAGACCAACGTGGGCTCTTCGTCGAGCGGAAGCAGCGCGTACACATAACGGTGGACAATCTCGAATCCGGAAATGTACCGGATCGCGCCTTCGAAACCTGTGTACTCATTGCCGCAGATGACCAGCGCATCGAGTTCATGCTTCCGCATGCTTTCGCGAACGTCTTTGTATCTACGTTCTACCTCTGCACTGGAGATAGCTGGCCTTTGTTGTGTTGTTGTCGGCACAAGCTGTCCTAGGACGCGCCGCAAATTTCGGCTGCCGCTAGCGCGTAAATTTTGGTGATGTCGACCAAGACTTGAATCGCGACCTTCTCACCTTCCGCATCGCGTTCTCCGCTCGAGGGGCCGTAATTGAGCGTCTCAATTCCGTATCGCGTCATCACGGATGCGTCGGAGTCCCAATGCACGGTGTTCCGTTTGGGCGGCGTGCCGATAATCCGCTGATGATATGCTTCAATGGTTTTTACGAGTTCGTGGTTTTTGTCTATTTGCGCGCCTGGAACGGAGACATACACCTCGAACTCGAGCCCGTAGTCAGGGAAACGGCGACACAGGTCGAGATAAAGCTGCTTGGCGGATAGCCGGGCCTCCTGCAGTTGCATCGTCGGCGGAACCCGAAGATCCAGACAAAGATCGGTCCGTTCTGGCGCCCGGCTCGCACGCCATGGATAACCGCCCCGAACGCAGCCAATGTTCGCGATGCCCTTGTTGCCCTGGTAAGAGGACTTCTCCTCCCAAGAGGGGATCCACTCCTCAACGGCCGAAAGCACGTTCTGCATGCGGCGGATCGAATTTTCCTGCTCGCGGCCACGAGTGAACGCCGTGTGCACGTAAGGACCGTGAGTGGTCAATCGCACCCAGATGGTCCCATAATGCCCGAGGACCATCTGCATATCGGTCGGCTCGCCCAAAATGCACATATCCGGCACAATGCCGTGATTCACCATGTAGTGCGTTCCGACTCCATAGCCGCGGTATTCCCTTCCGACGAATTCATCGCTCCATTGTGTTTTTTCGATTTCGCCGACTACCGCTGCGACAAAAATACTGCCGCCAAGCTTCAGCCCAGCACGACGCAACGCTTTCACTGCGTGCAGATAGCAGACGAGCGCGCCTTTCATGTTGTAGATGCCAAGGCCATAAATCATTCCATTTTTGATGACCGCGTGAGGCTTGTACCCGATACCACTCAAATAAGTTTCACGGCCACTGTTCGACGTATCCATGTGGCCGTTGAACATCAAGCTCTTCTCTGCGCTCTGCCCCTCCCACAGGCCAACGACATTGGCGCGTTCGGGCTCCACCTCCTGCCAGCTGACATGCAGTCCGATCTCCTCCATAGCGGCACGCATGTACTTGCTCATTCCCAGTTCTTCGCCGGTCGTGCTCGGAATGTTCACGACGTCACAAGCCATCTTGACAATCTCCTCTTCGCGAATATGCGAGAGGATTTTTTCTACCGTTTCAGGTTTTAGCAAAAGCCTTCTCCTGTCGCCTACCGTCCAAAATCATCCGGGTAGGAGCAAAGCTTCTCGTTTCCGCTCTCAGTTATGAGGAAATTGTCTTCCAGGCGCAGCCCCCCGCCGCCCTTCCAATAGATTCCCGGCTCAATGGCCAGTACCATCCCTTTCTTGATTGTGCCCGGCGCCGCCTGATGAGAGTAAGGCGGCTCATGAGCGCGCGCGCCAACGCCATGAGCCACCGGGTGCGAAGGCTGGCCGGCATATCCCGCTTCGCCGATTTCGCGGCGGATCAGTCGATCGATCTCACCCAAGGGCGCACCCTCCCGAGCACATTCCGTGGCGTGATCGAAAATGGCCAAAAGCTGGGTTAACAACTTGTTGTATTCCGGAGTGAGCTTGCCGGGACAAAGGTTTTTGGTCAGATCCGTCCAATAGCCATCGGCGCAAACCCAGATTTCGACCAGCGTCGGCTCATTCTGCTGTACCGGACGGTCTCCAGTCGCCGTGAAGGTTGCGATTCCTTTTCCGGACCAAACCAGCGTGAACGCTCGAGCCATTCGGACCACGCCCTTATAACCAATACCGACCGCATGGATGTGCCCCTCGATGAGCGCAGCGACTTCGCTTTCTTTCATCCCAGCCCGGATATTGGCGCGCGCGTGTTCCATTCCCAGCGCAGCGAGCTCGTTAGCGAGGCGCATGCGTTCGATTTCTTGCTCGGTCTTGATCATGCGCAGTTCAGCAAGAAACGGCGCCGCGTCGACGACAGCACCTACCGCAGCGCGAAATGCATCGAAATAGCCTTGAGTAAAGAGAGAGGGTTCGCCAACCATGCGGTCGCAAATCTGGGAAAGCTGAGAAAGTTCAATGCCCACGCGCCCGGTCAGCTTCCGTTCGCGCAGCACCTCCAGACAAAGATCCAGAGCGCGCGACGTCGGCGGGCGTGAATCCACCGGATCGTAGAATCGAAAGTAGCGTACATCTGAATTCCACGCCGTTCGCTTAGCTTCTTCGAACTGCGGCTCGATGACAATCAGCGTGGGATCGCCGTCGCGCGGGAAAATCGCGATGTCATAGCCCTTCATCGTCCAGTAATCAGTTAGATAAAGAACGTTGTCAGGAGCCCGCACGACGAGCGCATCGATATTGTCGGCGTCCATCTTCTGCCGAACTCTGCGCCACTTCTCTTGATCTAGAGGGTAGGACATCAGTGTTTCATGCTCTTAGCATCCGATCTCGGCCACGGCACTGCTGGCCGAGCATGAGAATTCGATCAGAGACCTACTTCGAACCTTGTCCCCAGGAAGATTCCTTGGCGCGAATCAAACGGTAAAGAGCTGCATGAAGAGGTGCCTGCAATCCGGCGCGCTCCGCCGCACGAGCAATAGCCCCAACCAGAAAATTTGCTTCGGTTGGGAGATGGTGCTTTATGTCGTAGAGCATCGATGGCGGGTGGTTCGTAAGCGCGCCCACCTTATTCATCTCCCAAGGATCGTCTTGGAGATCGATCCCCAAGCCCGCCGCCACTCGCTTGCCTTCCTCGATCAAATCGTGCAGCAGATGGCCGAGATCGCCCATTTCTCCTTCCGCAGCAAACGCTGGACAGTGCGGCAACTCCGTCAGCGCCGACACGGAGTTCACCGAAGCGTTGAAAATCAACTTTGACCATTGCGCCGCCCGCGCGTCGCAGAGCGGAACCGCCTTCAAACCCGACGCTGTGATCAAGGCAGCCGCTTCCTCAACAAGTTCAAATGGGGTGCCTGAAGGCTCGAATGGTCCCAACCACGTCGGGGTGTCAAGCTCGTATTTGACATGGGTATCGCTTTGGCGCGTGCCACTCATAAACGTTGTGCCGCGCATCACAAACCCTTTTGTGTGTTGTGCAATGATCTCTTCACAGCCAAGCCCATTTTGCGCGGAAAGGATTGCACCGCCGACGAAACAGTGCGCCACCGAACGTACGGACTGTTCGGTGTCATTGGCCTTACTGCAAACAATTCCAAGGTCGCATTCGGGCACCTCGGCGGCATCTGCTGTGGCGTGCACAGACGACGTGAAGCTATGCGTCCCAGAAACCCGCAAGCCCTGAGCGTTGAGCGCTCGCGCATGTTCGGGCCGGCGCACGACGGCAAAAACCTCTGAGACGCGCGCTAAATGAGCAGCGTACAGACTACCAATTGAACCGCATCCGATGATGGCAACGCGCCTGATCAAACCACCACCGCGCTGATCACGATTTGGGCATCCCGGCGATCACGGTTCTACTTGCGCGCCTGCGTCTTCACGCCTAGTCCTGCGTGGCGATCAGACTTCGCTAGGTGAACAGCATCGAACAAACCATTGCCCGTATTATGCGAGTTCTTGATGACCACTCCGGCTGGATAAAGAGCATCCTGCAATGCCGCGCACACCGTGTGGACCGGAGCCGCCCCTCCCTCCCCCATTCCCTTTGCGCCGTTATAGGAAAATGGCGATGGGGTCTCAATATGGCCATACAACAGATCAGGCATATTCATCGCCGTGATGGGCGTGTAATCGCTGAATGTGCTCGCCAGCATGTCGCCATCAGGATCATAGAAGCAGTTCTCCATAATTGCCGCTCCGATCCCGTGCGCCGTTGCACCGTGGACCTGCCCCCGCACAATCATGGGATTAATGGTTCTGCCGCAGTCGTCCACGGCGGCATAAGCGAGTATTTTCGGCTGACACGTGTCGCGAACGACTTCGATCACTGCAATATGAAGCTGAGAAGCATACGTCAGCGTTAAATTTCCATATTTTCGCTTGAGATCCGGAACCTGGAAGGGAGCCTTATACACGTAACGGCAGTTCAGCGTTACATCAGCAAGCGAATCGGGAAGCCCTGCATTGTTGACGTTCACGAGATTCGCCAGGCCCCAATAGTTAATCGCTTTGTTTGTGCCCTTCACGCGAACTTCCGGGCCCTGCTCTCCGGTGCCGAATTCCAGGTCTTTCTCTTTGGCTTTCAAGGCGAACGCCGCCACGCGGAGCAACTCATTTTTCAATTTTTCCGCGGCACCATGAATTGCCGACAAGCCCGAAACTGCGAATTGGCTCGCATAAGTTCCCGTATGACCCGTATAGGCATTCTGATCCGAATCAAAACCGGGACGCACGTTGACCATTTCCGGAGTGATATTCAGGACCTCAGCGACGACTTGAGATGCCACCGTTTCGTGGCCCTGTCCTTGCGGTACCGAACCAAGATTTATGACAACTTCGCCATAAATGTCTAACTTAGCGATAGCCGCCTTCGACTGTCCCGAGTACGGCGCGTGCGGATTGATGATTTGCGCTTGGCCGAAGTTGTTCGTCCCCGAATCAAGCGTGGTCCCAATTCCAATTCCGATATGGCGCCCTTCCACCCGAGCGCGTTTTTGCTTTTCCTTCCACTCGTCCCACCCGACCAGGTCCTTGGCAACCTCCAACATTTTTGCGTAATTTCCGGAGTCATAAACGCAGCCATTCGGAGTTGTGTACGGAAATTCCTTTGTCTTTACGTAATTCCTCATGCGGATCTCGTCCATCGGGATTCCCAACGAGTGCCCGCACAAGTCGATGACACGCTCCAAAAACCACAGATGCTGCATTCTCGAATAGCCTCGGTTGGGGCCGACTGGACATTTATTCGTAACCACTTGAGTAAAATCCACGCGCATATTCTTCAGTCGGTAAGCGCCGGGCAGGACTTGGGCCCAAATGATGCAACCAAGCGGCTCGTAGCGTGGGTAAGCCCCGCAATCATCGATGTGGCGAGATTCGATCGCCGTGATGACACCATTTTTGTCGAGTGCGACCCGGGTATCCAGAAATACCCGTTCATTTCCGTGTGCGCTGGCCAGCATGTGTTCAGAGCGAGTTTCAGTCCACTTCACCGGCCGGCCGCCAGCCTTTCGCGACGCCAGCGCGCAGAGAGCCATGTACGGGTAATTGGTGATCTTGATTCCAAAGCTCCCGCCGATATCATGGGTCTGAATATGAATCTGGTCTATTCGCACCCCCAGAGCGGGTGCCAGAAATTGGGCAGCAAAGGCAGGAAAAGAATTGTTGCTCCAGAAATGAATTCGGTCTTCCCGCGGGTCCCACTTCCCTATCACGGCGTTACACTCCAGCGGCGAACTTGTGAACCGGTGAAAATGAAGCCGATCAATTTCCACTATATGCGCGGCACGGCGAAATGCCTCGTCGACATCGCCGTATTCGAAGACGTCGTGCCAGATTCGATTTGTCCCGGCCTGTTCGTGGAGCAAAGTCTTATCCTGATAGGCCGCTTCTGGATCGATGACCGGTGGAAGCGTCTCGTATTCCACTTCCACAAGCTCGGCCGCATCCTCCGCTCCAAATTTGGAATCGGCAATGACTGCAGCGACCGGTTCACCTTGAAATCGCACCTTTTCGAGCGCCAGGGGCAAATCCTCGACTTTTCCGCCCGCGCCGGGCCCTATCTCGATGAACGGTTTCACTAGCTCCGCCACTTCCTGCCCAGTGAACGTGCAAATCACGCCGGGCGCGGCGGCGGCAGCGGACGTATCAACTCGCACGATTCGCGCATGAGCGCTTGGGGACCGAACTAAGTTCATGTAAAGCATCCCCTGAAGCTTGTTGTCGTCAACGAAAAGCCCCATGCCTTGGACCAGACGGCTCTCTTCGATCCTTCGCACGGGCTTACCGACCCATTTGTCGGCGGTCTTTGCTTCGCCTCGCCCTTTCTTCGCAAGCGCTTCGCTTTTCTTTGAGTGAGCCACCTTCGATTTCAAACGCTCCCCCTCGTGCTGCGCCGCACGTTACGCCAATGCGGCCTGCAGGCTTTCAATCAGGCGTTCGAGATTTTTTCGCGCAAGCGGCTCTAACAGGCCGCCCGCGAGAGCGGGCAACCGTCCCGATAATTGTGACTTGCCGCTCCATGCCACCTTCGTGCCGCCTCCGGACGGCGTGAGATCAAAACCAGCGCGAAGTTCCGTTGTGCCGCCGGGCACGTCTCCTTTGCCTTCGTAAACTGCATGTGAGGGCCGACTGGCCTCCGCAAGGCGCATCTTGATACGCGCATTTCCCCGAATGTGCGAGATGCCCACGCGCAATGTCACCAAAAACTGCGCGTGCTCGTCTTTCTCCAAGCTGACGAAATCGGGAAGCAGCGGGCAAAAACGTTCAGGATCCGATAAGAAGGCATAAACTTCGTCACGCGTCTTTCGTACTTCGAAGTCTCCTCCGAATTCAATCTTCATTTGGTTTCACCATCGCAACTGAATTCATAAGGCCCGCGGCCGCTCGGATTGCCTTCAAAATATTCTGGTATCCGGTACAGCGGCACGTATTGCCTCCGATAGCTTTGCGGATCTGAGCTTCCGTTGGATTAGGATTCTTTGACAATAAATAAGCCGTCGACATCAGGAGGCCCGGCGTACAAAATCCACATTGCAATCCATGGTTCTCCGCAAAGGCTTTCTGGATCGGATGGAGCTCGCCGTTGCGCGCCAGCCCCTCGACGGTGAGCACTTCCCCTTGATGTGCTTGGACGGCGAGGACGGTACATGATTTAACGTTCGCCCCGTTGAGGAGAACGGTGCAGGCGCCGCAGTAGCTGGTGTCACAACCAATATGCGTTCCTGTAAGATTCAGGTCTTCCCGCAGCAACTCAACCAAGAGCAGGCGCGGTTCCACACTTAGCTCATACGGTTTGCCGTTCACTTTAAGCTGGATTGGCACCCGTTCAATTTCTGCCGACGTACTCGTGGCTCACCTCCACGTGTTCGCCGCTGCAGCGGCGCAGAGCAATTCCAATAGCCCGCCTCAACAGGGCTCCCACCAAAACCCGTTTGTAAGCAACTGAACCGCGCATGTCCGGCTGAGGCTCCGCCTCGCTCATTGCGGCCTCCCCGGCCAATTGGATTGTGCGCTCGGAAATGGGCCTGCCGCGCAGTTCCGCCTCGGCATTTTGCGCGCGAATGGCTGTGAGCCCCACGCATCCAAGCTGGATCCGAGCATCTTCACACGCTTTGCCTTGCATAGTCAGCTGAACTGCAACGCTTGCGCTTGCGTAAACGGAGGGGCACCGTTTGAACGCCACGTATGCGCCTGCGGAATTTTTGGGCGGCACCTTGATTCTCACTTCGTCCAACAACTCTCCCGGCCTCATCACCGTCGTATACGCGTCAATCGCAAAATCCCTCAGAGGAATCGTGCGCTCGCCCTCAACAGACACGCAGTGGACGTCCGTTGCAAGCGTGAGCAGAACCGGCGCCCAATCTCCGGTCGGATCCGCTTCGGCCAGCGACCCTCCGATCGTCCCTCGATTGCGGACCTGTGCGTCCGCGATGCCCGCGGCACAATCATGCAAGATTGGGACCTGCTCTACGATTTTGGAATCAGCGATTTGGGCATGGTGCGCCAGGGCGCCAATACGAATTTCCTGATGCGGCTTATGAATTAGCGAAACGTTCGGAATGAAGTTTAGATCGACAAGGGCGGACGGCCGCGCCAAGCGAAGCTTCATCAACGGAATGAGACTCTGCCCTCCTGCCAGTGCGCGGGCATCCTCGCCAAGTTCCAAAAGGAGTCCGGCCGCTTCCTTCATGGAGTTAGCACGATAATAGCGAAAGGCGGCGGGATACACTGTTCACTCCTCCAAGCTTATTCTACTTAGAAATCATTCTTCCTCAACCGGCAACTCGCATATCGGTTGTATACCGAATGAGCGCACATTCTAAAGCCAACTGGAACCACATTCAAGCAAGAAACAAAAAGGCCCAGTTCCTTTCCTTGTGGAAATACCGCTTGCATTCGTCTATATTTCATACGAACTGTCCATGGCGCGAATCAGAATTTGTCCTGTCCTGCTCGCAGCTGGCCCTTCCCCGAAATTCCCTATTCCCAAACCACTAGCGTTGTTCGGCGGTCGCACCGCCTTGGAAATTTGCATCGACAACTGCCAGTCCCTGGAGCCTCCCGTCGTAGTCCTAGGGGCGAAAGCAGCACTCGTTCGAAAAGCAATTCCCCATTCAACGCGCGCTACTGTGAATTCCCGTTGGCACTCGGGACAGCTAAGCTCTCTGCTCGCCGGACTCCGCATGGTTCCGCGATGTTCTGCATTTCTCATTTACCCCGTGGATCTGGTCCTTTTGACCCCGGACGTGATTCATCGATTGGCTGATGCTTTCCTGAATCGACGCCCTCACCAGGCCATTATCATACCTGTCCACAACGGTCGCGATGGCCATCCCGTCATTATGGCAGCGGAACTGCGCCGAGAACTACAGCACGCAACGATAGCCCGAGACGTTGTAAATCGCATTCCTGACCGCATCAAACATGTCTCTGTAGACACGGATGCCATTTGGGCCGATTTTGATACTCAACGATCCTACGCCCGATTGCAACGCAAATTCCTTGCGCGACTTGGCGAGTAATCGAACAGCGTCGTACAATCGCTATGTAACAGATTTTGTCAAATAGTTCCAATTTTTAATTCTACGCCTTGGCTTTGCGCTGGTAATATGCAACCTGTATATCAGCATCGGCCTAGAGGGCGACGCTTGTTCCGTTCACTACTTTCCATATCGAGGGACCGCGCAACCAAATTCAATACTCAGAGGCACATGTGAAAAGAACGATTGCAATTATCGGCGGCACCGGAGCGGAAGGAACGGGATTGGCAATACGTTGGGCCCGGGCAAATGAATCCGTCATCGTCGGTTCACGCGATGCGCAAAAGGCTCGCCAATCGGCGCAAGACATCAATTCCAAGGCGGGACTTTCCACGATTACAGGTGCGGAGAACGGCGAGGCCGCAAAAATGGCTGATGTCGTCGTGTTGACGATTCCATTCGCCAACCACGCTTCGGTTGTCAAAGGCCTAAGGCCGTTCTTGCGGCCTGGCTGCGTTCTAATCGATGCAACTGTTCCTTTGGCAGCAGCCGTCGGGGGACTGCCGACTCGGACTCTTGGAGTCTGGCAAGGCTCAGCAGCGGAACAGACGGCGGAGTTGGCTCCTGAGGGAGTCCGCGTTGCCGCGGCATTTCACAATATTTCAGCAGGAGCGCTCAAACGGGCCGAGCCCGTCGATTCCGACGTTGTTGTCTGCAGCGACGATTCATCCGCGCTGCAGACAACAACGGAGCTTGCCGAGAAAATCCTTGGGGTGAGGGCAATTAACGGGGGCCCGCTAGAAAATTCCCGACTCCTCGAGCAACTGACGGCCCTCATTCTTTCAATTAATGGTCGCTACAAAGTGCATCGAACTGGAATACGCTTCACAGGTCTGCCGCTTCCACCACCACGTTCGGACTGATTTTCGGATTCGCCCAAATCGATGCCTTCACTTACGGCAGGTGCGCGGACATCCATCGGCTTGTCTCCGCGCGTGGTGGCAATTTCCCGCGAAGCTTCATGAAGTCCTCGATCTGGTCCACGTCCAATTCGACCCGCTCATTTCTCACCACATGTACATGCACGGAGCGCTGTCGCGCCTCTACCAAGTGCTTCTCGAAGCTATTTGGCCCAAAACGCGAAGGAAAGACGGTTGGAGGCTCGCGCAAAAGCGCGTTGGTGCCCGTTCCGTCTTGGGAGGGCACGATCACAGCGGAGGGCGCAGGGCTCGTGTAAGCGAGAATCGTATCGATGTCCTGCGCCTGAGCAAGAGGAATATCGATTGGCAACCTCAGCAGCGCCTTAACTCCTTGAGCTGCGCAATAGCGCGAAGCGGCATCCACCGAGTCGCTCTCTGACCTTTGCTCCGCCTCGGTAATAACTGTCCAGCCCATCGCCCGGGCCCCCTCCAGTGCGATCCGCTCGCTGGAAACCACGAAAATCCTGTCGATATTCCTGACGTTGGCGAGGACCTGGAAAAAATCAGAAAGCATGGCCTCCGCTAGCTCCGCACGGTCCGATTGAGAAAAATGCGGTGCCAATCGCTTCTTCGATTCGCGGAAACTCTTCACCGGTATCAAGATCGCCTTCATTGAACTTCCCGCACTGGACAGGGAAATAAATGGAGTACCTCACGTGCTAATTTATCCTTATCTTTCAAATCTCGCATCACTGTCGGAGCAATCACAACGTTTACTCCCAGAGACTCAATTGCGGACCGCTGCTCTGCGTCAGCGGGGTCCAAAATGAATGTGCCGCAAAAGTCTCGATATAACCTCGCGACTGCTTTGGCTGAAACTTCCAAGCCAAGTTGAGCCAGCATTTTATCGGATGGGCCTTTCAACGATTTTCCACCAACGATCGGACAAACGGCCACCACTTCGCTGCGGCGGCTTTTCAACGCATCCCGTATTCCCGGCACGGCCAAAATTGGTCCAATGCTGATCAGCGGATTGCTCGGACAGATTACAATTCCGCGCGCTTCCACAATCGCTTCGAGCACACCAGGGGCGGCATGCGCGTTTTCCACACCGTCGAAGCCGATTTCACGGATCGTCGGTTCAGCCCGGAGCTTCACAAGATACTCCTGAAAGTTGAGCCGCCCTGCGGTGGTCTCGATCATTGTCTGCACGGGTTGGTCGCTCATCGGTAAAATCTCTGAGCGGACGCCCAGCGCCTTCCGAATGGATCGGGCTGTCTGTGAAAGTGTTGCTCCCTCGCGCATCATGGAGGTGCGATGAATGTGCGTCGCCAAGTCGCGATCACCCAAGTGAAACCACTCGGGCTGCCCGTAGATGGAGAGTTGGGTTAGCGCATGGAAGGTGTCGCCGCGTATGCCCCACCCTGTCTCTGCATTCACCACTCCACCTAACGAGTACGTGACAATGTCCAGATCCGGAGAAATGTAAAGCCCATGCAATACGACGTCGTCTCCCGTGTTCACGATGACCGTCAATGCCTCGGGATCTATAGCGCGATGAACGCCAACCAGAAGCTTCGATGCTCCTACTCCCCCCGCAAGAGCTGTGATCTTCATCAGTACCCGGTTATCGTCTGCCGCGCAGGACTCTCTGAGAATTCCATAAAAAGGGGACTTACTCCCGTCTGAAAACGCTCCTCGGGCCAGCGTTCCTCGGCGTCCGCTTCCTTGAATACCTTGCGGATGTCGTACAGAGTCGTGCGCTCCATTGGCGTTCGCCCAATTGACCGAATCATAGCCCTCAGCTCTCCAGGTAGGACGGATTCCCCAAAGTTTGCGCCCGCGGCTTTTGAAATGCTCTCCTCCATAAGCGTACCGCTGAAATCATTTGCGCCGGCTCTCAGGCAAGCCAACGCACCCTCAAAGCCGAGTTTCACCCAAGAAACCTGAATATTGGGGATTTCATCGTTCAGGAGAATCCGTGCGAGCGAATGCACCAGCAGATCCTCACGACGATTGTGCCCCGCCCTGGCTCCGCCTCTTCGAAATAGTCGCGTCTGCGAATGAACGAACCCTAGTGGAACAAATTCAGTGAATCCACCAGTCTCCTTTTGAATATCACGGAGCAATAGAATGTGGTGCACCCAGTGTTCGGCCCGTTCTACATGGCCGTACATCATCGTAGCGGTGGACCGGATGCCCATCTGATGCGCGGTTCGAATGACGCGAATCCATTGCTCCACGTTCAATTTGTTAGGACTCAGCGTGCGCCTCACGTCATCGTCCAGAATTTCTGCCGCCGTACCAGGAATCGTGTTCAGGCCCGCTTCCTGGAGCGTTTGGAGATAGTCTCGCAAGGAAAGTCCTGTTCTTTCGACCCCGTAGGAGATCTCCATCGGCGAAAACGCATGCAGATGAAGCTGCGGCAAGCGCGATCGAATCGCCCTCAACAATGACGCATAGTAATTTCCATCGAGATTGGCTGGCAGCCCACCCTGGATGCAAACTTCCGTAGCCCCTCGCTCCATCGCTTCGACGGATTTGTTCACCAGAAGTTCCGTTGGATGGAAATAGGCATCGCGCGAATTCGGCCCTCGGCTAAATCCGCAAAACGAGCATCCAACAGTGCAAATATTCGTGAAGTTGAGATTGCGGTTTACCACATATGTGATGCCGTCGCCAATTTTGCGCCGACGCAGTTCGTCCGCCGTCTGAACCAACGCTGGGAGGTCGGTGTCTTCGATGCCGCTCAGCTCAAGGCCGTCCTTGTAGCTAAGCTCGGCCCCCGCCAGGCTCTTCTCCAGCAGAACGGCGATTCTCGGATGCGCCTTCGATATCGCGGCTCGCAGATCAGTATCGTGTGGTTTCAATTCGGTTGTTTTTGCCATAGCTAAATCCCCACGCGCGCGTAGCCATCGACGCCGACTAGCCGATCGACATAGGGCCGGACGCGACTGTGAACATAGTCTCCTCGAAGAGCAAACTCTGGGTATACCGCGAGACGCTCGCGAAGTACAAATCCGGCCGATTCGACATTTGTAGTTAGATGTCTGATCTGTGGCCAAGCCGCTTCCGGATTCACAAAGTCCTTCGTCACCGGTGATATTCCTCCCCAGTCGTTAATGCCCGCTCCCAGAAGCTTCGGGTAATCCCCCGGCGTCAGATTGGGCGGCGTTTGTACGTTTATTTCCTCTCCGAGAATCAGGCGCGAAATCGCTAAGGTACGTTGGAGATCCTCCAACGAAGGTGCTGCCGCCTTCTCCATACGAGTGCCCGGTTTGGCGCGAAACGGCTGCACCAGGACCTCCTGAATATGACCATACCTGTCGTGAAGGTCTCGAATCGCCAGCAGCGAATCGATACG
>DASUJR010000094.1:0-3592 GCA_036279175.1 Candidatus Acidiferrales bacterium
TCTCGGCCGGAATCCGCCAGTACCGCGTAATAGGGACTCCGGCGACCATTGCTGGATTGCTCCCCTGGACTTTCTCCCAACGTTGAAAGTCCACCGTACCCGGAAATGGTGTGAGCATCACGAACTGAGCAAGTGTCAGGCGGGCCTCCTGCGCGAGGGCAGCGGTCGCGTCGAATGAATCCGGTCCATCGCTGGGCAAACCAAAAATGAATGAGCCCAGGATATGGATCCCATGTTCGCGAAAGGTTTGAAGCCTCTGGACTAAGCTCGCCCCGGAGGAATTAAAATCCTTGAAAACCATTTTGAGGCCCTCGGGCGCCACGGTCTCCACCCCAACCAATGCGCCTATAATTCTGGCCTTTCGCATTGCATCCAGGAACTTCGTGTCCTCGGCGGCCTCCATCGTGATTTGGGTAAAAAAGACCATGTCCGCGGGCAGTTCCGCCAAACGCTCCATCAATTCAAAACGTTCACTGCGAATCGCCTGCAATTGGTTCAGCTTTTGCGTGTTACCCTGGCGTTCCGCCAAGTGTAAGTCGGTCAACGATACTGGATAGAAATTGTCGTCGGCCAAGGCGATAAAGCGGAATCCTTTCCGGCGTAGCTGCACAATCTCTTGAACCACACTCTCGGCAACCCGTTGCCTTGGCCGCTGGCCATCCGTGCGCCAGACCGAGCAAAACGAGCAATGCTTCGAACATCCTCGGACCGTCTGAACGGACGCCCACATATACCGGTTCTTTGGAAGTAAATCCCAGCGGGCGGGCAAGAATTGGTCCGGCTCGATACGGCCTCCATCGTAGATGCGTTCCGGCGAGCCGCTTGCGCAATCTCTCAACACTTTCGACCAAATGACATCGCCATCGCCCTTCACCGCGCAATGGGCGGCTCCGAACTCAAAGGGCTCTTCCGGATACAGCGTGGCGTGGATGCCCCCAAACACCACCCAGGCGCCACGCTCGCGCGCGATCTTTCCAACTCGATAGCCTCGAAACGCATTCCCCGTATGAATACCGATCCCTACTACATCGCCGGTGGCAATCCGCGAGGGGTCTAGGTGCTTCAGCGTTTCGTCGCAGATCTCCACCTCGCCGAACGCTGTTGGCGTTGCAGCCGCGAGAACATAGAGCCAGCGCGGTGTGATTACTCCCGTGCCAAAGCTCATATCGCTCGGATTGACGAGGTGAACCTTCACGAAAGCTTAGCCCTTCCTTTCTTCCAGCGTGCCCACAAGAGTTTTTGTCGTCGAATAGGGTGGCCTAAGCTCCGGCTCCGTGCCTGAGACGAGCGACAGACAAGTTTTGCTACATGAAAAAGTAGAGCGCTTCATCGGCTGGCGATTGTACGGGATGCCCTACTAGCCACTCGCGCGTGCTGCACTCGATGGGCGTAGCAGGAATCCCAAGCACGGCGTCATATGTTGCGTGATGTCGGCAAACGCGGCATTCCAGCAGTTGAGCCACGCTCTGCGAGGCATCGAGCGCGCTCTGCCGATCAGGATTTGCTGCTGTCTGGTTGCCGCTTTTCTACTCCGGCCCGGTCCGTTGCCAGCCGAATCCGTACCGGTCCGCTATCCGGAAGGGACGACCCACGGTTTTTTGGCGCTGCGGACGGCGCAGGGAAGGCTCCTTGCGACGGGGGATCTCATCGAGGTCCTTCACGGAAATGAAGTCGTGTCTCATCTCGTTTTTCACTTCAAGGATGGCTCGGTGGACGACGACACGACTGTCTTTACTCAACATGGCGTTTTTCGGCTCGTCAGCGATCACCACATTCAGAAAGGGCCGAGCTTCCCGCATCCGGAAGATGTCTTAATCAATGCCGTTACCGGCCAAGTCACGGTCCGCTATCGAGACAATGGACACGAAAAAGTGAAGACCGACCATCTGCACCTTCCGCCCGATTTAGCAAACGGCATTATTCTGAATATCTTAAAGAATATATCGCCCGATACAAAGGAGACCAAGGTCTCCTATTTGGGAATTACTCCCAAGCCGCGGCTTGTGCATCTCTCGATTAGGCCAAATGGAGAAGATACATTTTCAGTCGCTGGCGCTCTTCACAAAGCGACTCGCTTTACGGTGAAGGTTAATATTGGCGGCATCACCGGGATGTTTGCACCGCTAGCAGGTAAACAGCCCGCCGATACGAACGTTTGGGTGGTGGAAACAGGCGCGCCGGCGTTCGTCAGAGCGGATGAAGCGCTGTATGTGGGCGGCCCGATCTGGACGATTCAAATAACCGGTCCCACGTGGCCACGTTCCGTCCATTAGACGGGATGCGCTCCCGCCGACCTAATGCGCATCTTGCAAGAGCACAGTATTGTCGTGCGCATGGATAGCGGAATCGGAGAATTCGTGACCGCCGGGGCCCCGCTGGCTTTCATTGCGGGTTCCGATTCGCCGGCGGATTTGGGAGCGACGTCTGATCGCGCTCTTTCCTCTCGGTTATGCGCAAACTATCGACCAGGGCGCTGTGTTAGGTATTCAGGAATTGGTTGATGTTGCGCTCAAAGGTCTCTCCCCCGGTGTAAACGACACCACCATCGCCGTCACTTGGGTTCAATATCTAGGCGCCATCTTGACCGATTTGGCCGCAGACCGAGTTGAGGTCCCGTATCGCAGGGATGAAACCGGCAAAGTGCGCGTCATTGTTCGCGAACCGGCTTTCGAGTCGCTCATGAGCGTGGCCTTCGACCAAATTCGCCGTTACACCCGCGGCAACATTGCGGTGATCGAAGCGATGTTTAAGCGCGTTGGATAGATTGGGACGAAAACGGCTAGCCCAAATCGGCGCCTGGCCGTAAGGCGCCACTTGGAGTCGGTGGGTTCTACGTGCGCAGATGCGGTAGCGGATGACCTGATAGCAAATTGCTTGCAGAGTGCTGCGGGCAGACCATAAATAGCCTTCAACTCGAGCCGGAGAGTGGGCCTGAGCTGTCCGCAATCGAGCGGGTGGCGGTCCTCCACTTTCATCGCAAGGGCGTTGCGCGCGTATTCATGGAGCGCCATTCCTTGCCGTCATTGCGGCTTTGTGCCGTTTGAAGGCGCGGTCTACCCCGCGCTTGGCTTCAGCCTCGCTTCTCTTTCTGCGATACTTTCTTATGGCGGAGGACGCGGCACCCGCCGCGCCGGCAGTAAAAGCCTGGGACGCCCGCCAATGGCCAAGAACAAACCATCACCGCCAGTTCACCCAGCACGGAAAGCTGTGCCACCACCTTTGGTAAGTTCCACACGGGGGGGAATGCGCAAACGCAAAGCGCCTCCGAATCAGCTTCTGATCGCGGCGCTGGGCGCGTCCGCCGGCGGCCTTCAGGCGCTCGAAAAATTTTTCAAAAACATGCCGGACGATTCCGGCATCGCGTTTGTGGTCGTCCAGCATCTCGCCCCCGATCATGCAAGCGCCCTGCCCGAGTTGCTGGCGAGTTGCACCGATATGGCCGTGGTGCAGGCCCGTGATCGTGCCAAAGCCGAACCCAACCACGTCTATATTATTCCTCCGGGCGCCACGCTGACCGTCAAAAACAACAGGCTGCGCGTAGCGGAGCCTGCCGAGCCTCGTGGCCATCGCACGCCCATCGATAGCCTCTTCC
>DASUJR010000095.1:0-15174 GCA_036279175.1 Candidatus Acidiferrales bacterium
CGCTGCGTCGGCCTGAACGCTTCTTCGGCTGCTACCCCCTACGGCCACGACCGTAGGGGTGCTGTCTCGGGCTGGAAAGGTTTTGGTGAAGCCTTGCGGCGCTCTGCTGGGCACGTCTAGCTGGGCTTTCCCGCGCCACGCCGCGGCCGAGCGCGCGCCACGCAGTTCGCGCCGATCGAAGGCGGTCTGACGACAGACAGGCTCCGATGGAGACTGCAAACACAACGGCTCTCTTATAGAGTTGTACAGGAATATTAGAGTGAAGATCGGAATCGTCGCCATCCAAGGAGACTACGAAGCTCACGCCCGGGCACTTGATCGGCTCGGCGTCGAGCACACGTACGTCCGTCTGCCGGACGATCTTGCAGGCATTTCCGGCGCGATTCTCCCCGGCGGCGAAAGCACGACGCACTTGAAAGTTATGCGGGAAGAGGGCCTGTTCGGAGCGCTGAAAACATTCGCGGCGAATGGTGGTGCGCTGTTCGGGACATGCGCGGGAGCGATCCTGCTGGCGCGCGACGTTCGTGGACCCGCGCAGCAATCGCTCGGCCTGCTCGACATTTCGATTCTTCGTAACGCGTATGGACGCCAGCTCGCCAGCGATGTTCACACCGGCAACAGCAAGATAAGCGACGATCCGTTCGAAATGGTTTTTATCCGCGCGCCGATCATCGAGTCCGTCGGCAAGAATGTCGAAATCCTCGCAGAAGAAGGCGGGCATCCAGTCCTGGTTCGCCAGGGCCGCATTCTCGCTGCCACGTTCCACCCCGAACTCACTTCCGATACGACCATCCACAACTATTTCTTGAAACTCGCCAACGGCAGGTCCCCCGAATAGCCGAAGCGCGGCACAAGCTCCGATCAGTCACCGCTAGCCTAGCGTGCGCTATCGTGGCGTGTGTAACACAGCGACCTCAAGCTGTACGTTCTGCCTCTGTGCCCTGGGCGCCCGCCTGCCGCAGACAGGTCCCGCCCGCGCGATTCGTCCTCGGCCAGTTGATCCGCCAGCGCGTAGGTGATATCGGCGCCCACACCAACTGTTTCTGTGGCGTCCCGCGCATATGGTGATACAGCGCCGCCGTTCTTTCATAGAACCCGCGGGTGTGCCATGAATTTCCCAATCCGAACATCTTGAAGTCCAGATGATGGCAAAACTCGTGGCACAAGGTGCTCAGGAAAGTCCCGAACGACGTCACTTCTTTCCGCACCGCTGTCCGCATCCACACGCGGACCATCATCGTATCAGGATGATAGTCGCCGAAGAGTTCCGTCGTGCAGTTCCGGCGCACGCGCAACGGCCGCGCGGCAAGCACCCGAATGTCGCATGTAGGAACCTTGTAGAACTCAGCTGCCAATCGGAGGAATTCCGCGCACGCGCGCCGAACGTCCGCGCCGTTGCCCGATTTCATCGCAAGCTCAATCGCTTCAGACAGCGCGGGAATAGCGCCATTGGGCGGCACTTCCAGCACCCTCATCCGATCACTCTCGATGAACGCCGCTCGATTCCTTTTTCGTGGCGGAGCGTCCGTTACAATGCCCGACAAGCCCGCCCTCCTTCTCTGGGCTCCGATTCGTGAAACGCATTCTATAGTCAGTGTCTACTCGCGAATGCCTTCGAATAGAAATGCCCCGTAAATTGCCGATGACAAAGAATCGGCGAGTTTAAACTCGAACAAACAATTCCGAAGAACTCGTCTTCGCTTTTCGCCGAGTCTTTTGCAATCCTTTTGCACGGTATATTTCGCTCGGCTAGTTCCCTGCCGTCGCCGGAATCTTCCCCGCCCCAACGTTCCATCCACGGATCCCCAGTTCCGGCGCGCTCTTCGCCACTTTCGACGGATACTCGATATCGATCTCGCGCGTCTCTCCCGGCAGTAGCGAAACGTAATTATCGCTATAGTACGCGGGGAGTATCCTCGACCCGTCTGCAGCATTCAATAGAGTGAGCTTCGTCTGCAATGCAACGTCGCTGCCCGTATTCTTCAGCTCAACATGAACTGTTGTCATGTCGATGTGTGTGGCCAAGGTAGCAGTCGACGAAACCTGTGCCGGTGCCAGCCGATCGAGCGCGCGATAATTCGGACCGCTCGCCGCCAGCCAATACAGATTCTGCGAGACGATCTGGCCCGTCCCGCTGCGTAACACTAATTTCACGAACACAACATCATCCGACGCAAGCAGCGTCGCCAGATCCAGCTTGAATGCATTCGTCACGGCGTCCGCCTTCGCATCCTTCGTTTCTTCATGGTGCGCCAGTAGCTTGTTCGCAAGTGAATACACGCTCGCGTCTAGGGACAACCCACTCAGTGGTGCCCGAGTCGTGTTTACCACGGCCACTTCATCATTCGACAGGTCCATTTGTATGTGCACCGGCTCGCATGCCTTCTTTACTCCATAGAACGACGATTGCGTGTCGTAGTCGTGGCTGATGATCTGCCACATCGTGCTGGGCCACGCCGGCTGAGACATCCAGAGCATGCGGCCACTGTTCGGCGACCATAGATGCGCGTTCATGCCTTCGAAAATCGCGCGGTGATCCACATAGTCGAGCATCTGCGCCTTGCGATCGAAATCCTCCAGGCTGGTAGGTGCGCCGAATTCCGTTTGGATTGCCGCCATGAAAGAAGCAACGTCGCCGTTTCCGCGCTGGTGCCAGTCGTGGTAAGCCCACACATCGTCGATCGGCCATTGATCCGGCTTCGGGATAAAGTTTTCGAATGACTCAAGCGTCGGAAACGAAGCCGTGCCGGTCTCAACCGAAAAGCCACGGTTCAGGCGCGTGAAATACAGCTTTGGATCTTGGTACGAGTACGGACCGCTGTTCTGCAATTCGACTTGATTCGAGCTGGGCGAGTAATAGCGCGTGCCGTCCAGCGTATCAACCAATTTCGCGAGCCCCTCGTTAACGACCGGCTGTGGCACGCCTTCGTTGCGCCCGCACCAGACTGCAATCGATGGATGATTTCGGTTGCGCAGGATCACGTCGCGTGCGTTGGCCAGAAAAAGCGCCGGATCCTCAGGTTCAAGGTTGTAATTCTGCGTTGTTTCCCAGAAATCGTTCCATATAAGAAGCCCGTATTTATCCGCAAGATCGTAGAACGTCTCTTCCGTGTTCTGGCCCATCCAGTTCCGAATGATGTCGAGGCCCGCATCGTGCTGCAGTCGAAAGTATGGTTCGAGATGCTCGCGCGAGACGCGCTTCATGAGATCGTCCATCCCCCAATTGCCGCCGCGGCACGCGATGCGCACTCCGTTCACCTTTATGACGAGATAGGGAGCTGCGCCCGCGTCATCGCTGGACCGCACCGCGGGAGACGATTCGCCATCAGGCGCAAACGATTCGACCCATGAGTGCCAAAACGGCCGCCATTGTTTTGGGAGGTCTGGCGGCATGGGATCGGCTGCGGGAATTTCGCGAATGCCCTGATGACTCACATCGACAACATTTTGAAGTCCGGCTTTCCCGAGCGTCGGATCGACTTCCACTCGGCGCAGCTGTCCCGTGCCGTCGAGCAGGCTGAGTTCATACGTAATCTCGCGGATTCCGAATTGCACTTCCTTCGAATCTGATTCCTGCCCCGCGACATCCACCGCGACCTTCAGGTGATACAGATTTTGCTCGCCGTAGCCGTTCGGCCACCACAGCCGCGGGTTTTCGACGGCGAGTTGCTTGAATTCCTCCCGCGTAAGCTGCACCGTTGTTTCGCCGGGCGCAAGATCAACCGTCTTCGTCACGTTCACGCCTTCGAATGATGCTCTGAGCGTGCCGCGGACAGCGTTGTGCGAGACATTCTCGATCGGAACGCTGATCTGCACATCGGCGCGGCTTACGTCAGGTAGCGGCAGCTTCGTAATCACTTGCGGATCGCCGATTTCCGCCTGGCCAGTCGCGCGCAGCACAACCGGCTGCCAGATTCCCGTGTCGCGGTCACGGACAGCCGGGATCCAGTCCCATCCTTCGGTAGCCATGAATGTGGGCCCGTCGAGCACCATGATTCCGCCGTTTTCGCCCGGCCCGGCTTTGATCGATTCCTCTTCCGGTATTCCGGGATGCGGCGGAGGCGAGACGCGAACGGCTAGCACATTTTCTTCACCACCGGTTTTCCAGATTCCAGTCACGTCAAAATTGCCTCGGATGAATGCCCCTTTGATTTTTCCGAGTTGGTGCCCGTTCAGCCAAACGTCCGCTGCGTAGTTGGTTCCGTCGAACGTGAGCGTGAGCCGCTTCCCGCGCACAGCCGGCGGCGATTTCAGTTCAACTCGATACCAGTAATCCTGCTTGTTCAACGTCTCAGGAATGGCCATGTTGTTCAGGCCGTACGCGGGATCAGGATAAACACCGCGGGCGACCAGCGTGGTCAGCACCGTTCCTGGAACGACTGCCGGCAGCCAATTCGACGCCTGGAATCCAATCTGTGAAACGCGCGAGTCGCTGACACTCACTTCCGGAGCGGCTTTCAGTCGCCAGCCCCCCACGATTTGCCACCCGTTATCGCCTTCAGGGTTCCATGGAGAAAGAAGAACGGGCACGGGCTGCGCAACCGGCTTTGCAAACGGAACCTTGCTCTTCGGCAGCGTCTCAGGATTCTGCGGAGCGTCGTAGCCGGCTTGACCGCGCGTTTGTACTGGCCAGTGCTTTGAACCGTCCTCGAACTCGAGCAAAGCGAAATCTTCGCGCTTGTTATAAAGTTGCTTCACTTGCTCGGCGCTCAGTGCGCGTCGCACGATTGTGAGGCCCGCGATTCTTCCGCCGAAATGCGTGGCATTTGCGATTGGAGTTTTGGGCGGAGCGATTTCCAAAACGGGACTGACCGTACCCAGCAGGAGCAACCCGGTCGCTACCGGCTCACCATCGCTGTACAGATGAAATTGTTGCCCATCAAAGGTGACGGCGAGCAAGTGCCACGTCTTTGGCGCGAGCGCCACCGATGCGGTGATTTCGTTGTCCTTACCCATCCAATAGAACACATGCCGCGAGTCCGCGCCCAGATAGCGAGGATATTCTTCGTTCGGATCGCCCATCCCTGCGATAAGAGTCGGATTTTCGAGCGATTCATCGAACCGCACCCAGCAGTACATCGACGATGGAGAATCGGCGAGCAGCACCGTATCGTTCTGCACGATATCTTTCGTCAGACCATCGCCACCGTAGAGAAATGTCGCATTGTATGGACCGTATTCCGGCGGACTATTTGTTTGCGCTTGTGCTTGGGCCGGAGCGACCGCACAAACTACCCACGCGAGAACAAGAGTCGTGAGAGGGAGTGCGAACCGGTTGATGAGCAGTCGTCGGAATCTCATCGCCCTCCTTTCACGCACAACTGTGTGCGGTCCGCACCATACATTGCGTTCCGAGCTGGGATGGCGGCTTCTTTCCAAGTGAGATTGCAATGACGCGTTTCGTTTTCGGAGATTCGGCCAACATCGTTCCGGGCCCAAAACGTTATCTGCTTGAAGAATCGAAGTCAAAGAGTTTACGCGCGAAGCGGCACACCCCGCTGCACGATTGAAAAAAACATTTTTCGCGCCCTTGCCGCACGCGTGGTCGGAGTAAACTACGCGAATGCCAAAAATTGATCACTTCGAATGCTCTCGATGCAAAGAAAAGATTCCCGCGGGCGGACCACAGACGCTGTGCCCGAAATGCGCGGGCTCACTTTACGTCCGCTACGATCTCAGCGGCGTTCGCGGCACATCGACCCGCGATGCGATTGCGAAGGATGATTCGCGTTCGCCATGGCTCGGCATGTGGCGCTATCGAGCGGTGCTGCCCGATGCTCAGCCCGTCACGCTGGGCGAAGGCTGGACGCCCATGCTGCGCAGCCGGCGCCATCCCAATCTTTACGTGAAGGAAGAAGGCGCGAATCCCACCGGTTCGTTCAAAGCGCGCGGATTGGGCCTTGCCGTGACGATGGCGCAACATTATGGCGTTCGCAAAATCGCCATTCCGTCTGCGGGCAATGCCGCGGGAGCGCTGGCCGCATACTGTGCTGCTGCCGGAATCGAAGCGCATATCTTCGTGCCGCGCGACGTCCCGTTCGCGAATTACGTCGAAGCCCTGTCGTACGGAGCGAAGGTCACGCTGGTTGACGGCCTTATTTCGGACTGCGGACGCATCGTCGCGGAGCGTAAGGAGAAAGAAGGTTGGTTCGATATTTCCACTCTGAAAGAGCCGTTCCGAGTCGAAGGAAAGAAAACGATGGGGTACGAACTGGTCGAGCAACTCGGCTGGGAGTATCCGGATGCCGTGTTTTATCCCACGGGCGGCGGAGTCGGCCTGATCGGCATGTGGAAGGCGTTTGGCGAACTGGAAGAATTAGGCTGGGTGAAAGGCAAGCGGCCGAAGATGATCGCGGTCCAGTCGGCGGGATGCGCGCCAATTCCGCGCGCCTTCGACCAGGGCGCGCAAACAAGCGAAGCATGGAAGAATGCCGCGACATTCGCATCCGGCCTGCGCGTGCCGAAAGCGTATGGCGACTACATCATTCTGGAAGATGTTCGTGTGTCCGGCGGAACAGCCCTCGCCGTTCCCGACAACGAAATTCTCTCGTCGTTGAAAGATTGGGCGCAGAACGAAGGTATTTTTCTTTCGCCCGAAGGAGCGACGGCCACTGCTGCCTACGATCGTCTGATCGCGAACGGATTTCTCAAGCCAAGCGATCGCGTCGTGCTTTTCAACACCGGCGCCGGTTTGAAGTACGTCGACGTGATCGCGGAAGCACTGAAAATCCAACGGCCGTCGGCGGCTGCATAACGCGATCACGTCCGGCTGGAAATAGCCGCGAACTGTTTCCCTGAGACACGTCCACCGCGCGATGCTAGACGCTCATTTCGGGTCCAGCTTCCGGCCTGCGTTCAGGTGGTCGAAGTTCAGGATCGTGTTCAGCACCAGCGAATAGCTGCCAATCGTTTCGCCGCGATAGATCGGGTTGTTCGAAAACAGAATGATGTGCCCCTCGCCTGACGGCACGTCGATAACGGCCGCATGGTCCGCAATCTCGTTCCCACCTTCGAGCAGCCCCGAGACGAGCAAATCCTTTGCGTCGCTATAGCGCAGAACGACGCGGGGGCGCATTGCGGGTGGAATCACGTTGATTCCATTCCGCAACTGCTCGTCCGTCGGCGGCTCCGCTTGCCACACTTCGACATGCGGCCGCTCGGGAGCAGCGACGGATTGGCGGCCGGGCACGAAATCGGGATCGCCCAGCGAACCTCGGCCTGTCGGACGCCGGCCCATTTCGGGGCCAAGCTGGCGAAAACGTCCGCCGTACGTCATGTCAGACAAGTCGAAGATGGGCCCGTTGTCGCAATAGACTGAAAGTGGTCCGTTGTATCCGTAAGCGATTGGGCTTGCCGAATCGACGAACTGCGCCTTCAAGACGCTACCGACAATCTTCATCTGCCGCGGGCGAGCCACGGAAACGCCGGGCGTCATCCCTAGCGCCACAGTAAAATCTGACGTTCCCATCGTAGTAACAAGCGCGCCGCCTTGCTTGACGAACTCCTGCAAGTGGGCCACGCCATCCCAGCCAAGTCCGGGGCGCATGTCGGGCGTCGAGTCAATCTTGCCGATGTTCGGCGTCAACGAAGTGGTCTCCCACGGCAGCGGATTTCCCCACCCTGTGGGCATCCCGTCGATGATCGCCGTCGGGCTGCCACGGCCCACCGGCCCGAACAGAATCACGTCATATTTCGACCGCAGGTCCGCGTCATGCGCAACCGTTTGCGTGCTGATGTACGCGTATGGAATCTGCATCTTGTCGAGCGCTTCGCGCCACCAGCCTTCTCCCTGCGTGGCAAGCCACGTGTGCATGACTGCGACTCGTGCCGCCCGGATCGGATGTGAATTAACCGAAGGAGCGGATGCGACACCGTACGCATTGAGCCCCAATTCGGACGCAAGTTTCTGCAGGTCCGATGCATTCGCGTCTTTGATAATGAACGACCCGCGGTTGAATTTGTGACCGCCTGCTTCGAATGGGGCCTCAGCGGCATCGATCGAAGCATCCTTCATCCGGTAACGCAAAGTCGCGAGCGCCGTGTCCGCATTATTATTAATCACGAATACCGAGCCGCTTCCGTTGACGCCGCCCGTCGCTTTGATTTCAGGCACAAGCTCCATCGGCACGTCGAGCACTTTCCTGTCCGTTACGCGCGTGGCTTGAACGTCGAACAGCTCGGGAAATGTCCAGGCGGTGTCGTCATACGGCGTCTTCTGTGGATCTTCGGGACTCCAGTACTGATGATCGAGCAGCGCGTCAGCAATCCGTGAGTACGGCTGGTCCATGCGAACGATATAGCTGCCCGAGGGGAATTCGACAGTCTTCTCCGTTTCTTTCTTCTTCGCATTCGCGTCCCCAGTGGACTTGCCGGCTTGCTCGCCCTTCGCGCTCTCACTTGAGGCTTTCGCCGGCACTTTTACGGTCACGGAAAACGATTGTTTGGCACGCGAAATCTCGCAACGCTGCATGCGCAAGATGTCGAGGAGTTGCGCCTGCGCGCCGGGACGCGGATCGTTGGCCGGGAAGACGTACGCCGCTGGGCCTTCCTCGTTCGGCTTCAGCACCGAACGCTTCGACTTCAGATAGAAGTTCTTTAGGAACAACTTTCTGTTCTGCTGGAAATAGTGCAGTGACGTGAGGAGGCCGGTTTCTTCATAGTTGTTGTTGTCGCGCTGCGACCACAGAATCTTCGGCAGCGGCGGATTTTGGCGATACCAGGTCCGCGAGTACTCATCCGGCTGCAGGGTGCGTTCCACGGTGTCCGCGCCACCGTTACCGAACGTTTCGTATAACCGGCTGATGCCATTATGTGTAGCTGCGATGAACATCAAATATCCCGGCGACCAGGTATCGAAATCGCCGTGCGTGAAGACGCCGGGCATGCCGAACTCCGTCATGTCCGCAACGTTGCGCCACGCGATCATTTCCCATTCGTTGGTCAGAATCGGATCGAGCCACGCGTTGAACGGTCCATCGCCCGCGGTGTTGTCGTAGAGATAGGGCACGGATTCATGCAGGTCATGCAGCACTTGCGCGTGCCAGTCGACAAACGTACTTAGCACGTTCTGCGTCAGTTTCAGCGTCATGCCCATCGCGTCGCGGTTGTTGTCGTGCGCTACGTAGTGGCCCCAATAGATCAGCGAGGGCCAGTTTTCATGTGGATGCGCCAGATGCCAGCGGTAGACATCGACCATGCGATCGCGGCCGTCCACTTCGACGATAGGCGTGATCAGCGTGATCACGTTGTTGCGAATATCCTGGATGTAAGGGCTCTCGTCGACTGCCAGCCGATACGCGAGTTCCATCAGTGCCGTTGGCGCGCCCGTCTCAGGTGAATGAATCGTACCGGTGATGTAATAGACGGGCACGGACGCGTCAACGAGCCGGTCGGCTTCGGCGTCATCCATATGAATCGTGCGCGGATCAGCGAGCTTGGCGAGCCGGCCGCTGTTTTCATCGAGATGCGCCAGATTCTCTTCCGAGGACACTGCTACGGCGACCATCTCACGGCCTTCTTCCGTGTGGCCGATTGAGAAAACTTTCACGCGCGGGCTGGCCTTCTCGAGCATGCGCATGTATTTATAAACCTGCGTCGAATAGGGCAGAATGCCGGGCGCTCCGGCCACGTCGCCAAGCACAGCTTCAGGCGTAGGCACGGTCTTCGACGCCGGCAGATAGTTCACCAGTGGCGAGGTGAAGTACGGCTCGGTCGTGTACTTTTGAATTTTCGCTGTGTAGCTCTGGTCGATTGGCTGCTTCGGGTCTCGGCCCGGCGTGTCGTGATCGCGGGCGAAAAGCGGCGCCGCAGCCGCCAACAAGCAGAAAACAACCGCGATGAAAGCGACTGCCTGCAGGCGCGCACGTCGATTCCGTTCAATGGTCAAAGACATTCCGCCCCCTATGCCACAGAATTATTGCTGTTACTTGCAGACACAACCTACTGCTCTGGAAAAGAGAAGCTACATACCATTCCCTTCGGGCGATGTAAAGCGTCGTGGTCCGGGAACCGCCCGTAGCCTCCTACGCGACCAAGATCGATTGGGACCGCACGCTCCTGAGAATTCGAATTCGGCCGAAGCACCACCCACAGACGCGCCGTATAATGGTAGTGAAAGGCTCGCGCGAAAGTTCATTCGGGAGAATTGATCATGAAGACTCGCAAATTGGGACGCAACGGACCAACCGTATCGGCAATTGGCCTCGGATGTATGGGAATGTCAGAGTTTTACGGCAAAGGCGACGATCAGGAATCGATCGCGACAATTCATCGCGCGCTTGAACTGGGAATGAACTTTCTCGATACGGCCGACGTGTACGGACCGTACAAGAATGAAGAGCTAGTCGGCAAAGCGATTCGCGGCAAGCGCGACCAAGTTTTCCTGGCCACCAAATTCGGAATCGTGCGCGACCCCGGCCAGCCGAATCTGCGCGGCGTGAGCGGTAAACCGGATTACATCCGAAAGAGCTGCGAAGGCAGCTTGCGGCGGCTCGGCGTCGAGACCATCGATCTTTATTATCAGCATCGCGTTGATCCGGATACGCCGATTGAAGAAACGGTCGGCGCGATGGCGCAACTTGTGGACGAAGGCAAGATCCGCTACGTCGGGCTGTCCGAGCCGTCCGCTGCAACACTGCGGCGAGCCGCGAAAGTGCACACAATCACTGCACTACAGAACGAATACTCGCTCTGGACCCGCGACCCGGAAAATGAAATCCTTCCCGCGTGCCGCGATCTCGGCGTCGGACTCGTCGCGTACAGCCCGCTTGGACGCGGATTCCTCACCGGGCGCTTCAAAAAATTCGACGACTTCCCTGCTGACGATTACCGCCGCAATTCGCCGCGCTTTCAGGGCGAGAACTTCCAGAAAAATCTCGATCTCGTGCACAAGGTCGAAGAAATTGCGCGCGAGAAGTCGTGCAATTCGTCACAACTCGCGCTGGCATGGGTAATGGTGCAGGGCGAGGACATCATTCCGATCCCTGGCACCAAACATCGCAAGTATCTTGAGGAAAACGCCGCAGCGGCCGAAATCAATCTAAGCGCCGACGATTTGCGGCGGTTGAACGAGGTGTTTCCGCAGGGCGCCGCCGCCGGCCCGCGCTACCCCGAGCACATGATGAAAATGGTCGGACGATAGCATGACCAGGCCCGAGCACACGCCGCCATCTGTTATTTGCGTCAACGATCGCATGCTTCTTGAATATGCACTGCTAGACGACTCGGTCGCCTTGCGCGAGGGCCATCACACCTTGTTTGTTGGAGGTAAGGAAGTTGGCAGGGTTCCCTGCCTTGCGATTTCTCAAGATAAAGAATCACACGGCGTGACGTTCTATTGCTGTGACGAGGAATGGCAACCAATTGCGATAGCCGCGATGGACTCGGTCGAACAGGCGAAGCGCACGGCCGAACGAATCTATCCGGGCTCATCGACCCGGTGGATTCATGCCCGCTTCACTGCGGACGACGTCGCGCGGTACTTGGAAGAAGCGTTTGCTGATTCTCGGTGCAGCTTCTGCGGGTCGACGGCCGGACGAAACGCTTGCTGCCACATTCGAGGGGACTGGAAACACTCGCATTTGTGGCGAGTGCATCGCGCGCTTCTACCGCGAGCTTAGCGAACCCCCAGCAAACGAGCCACGATAAGCGCGCGTTTGTATTTCAAGTCCGCGGTGCTGCAAGCGCTCGGATTTGCGCAGGCGACACACCGCTGATAGAAACCCGTTTTATGCAGCTCGAGTGACCTGAAATGAGCTGCACGGCGCTCAGAGGCACATTCAGGTGATCGGAGAGCAGCCGTCGTAACGCGTCGTTCGCGCGTCCTTCGATCGGCGGCGCAGTCAGCCGGACCTTCAACGCTCCGGCGTGTTCGCCCTCGATGGCGTTCCGGCTGCCGCGCGGCGCAACACGTACGTTAAAAATCGCACATCCGTCCTCCAGCTTGACGGGGATGCCTTTGAACATCCCTATCTCCCGCCCTTTTCGCGCATCGACTTTTCGTCCCATAGGCGGATGATGTGGCCATCAGGGTCCGCAATTTCCGCTCCGTAGCCCCAAAACAGTTTTTGCGGCGGCTTCAAAAAGCGAATGCCCGAAGCAGAAAACTTCGCGTGCAGTCCTTCTACGTCCGCTACCTGAAATGTATGGGTGCAGCCGCAGACGTGGACCTCGCCAGGCACCTGCTCGAGGAAGAGAGTCAATTCTGCAGCGTCCTGAAGGGCTGCCACGCCGAGCCCAGCGGCTCCTCCCTGGGGCACTTCGAATTCCAGCTTCAGCCCGAGTAATCGCATGTACCAATCGCGCGAAACGCGCCAGTCGCGCACCGCGAGGCTCACATGGTCAAGCGTCGCCACGTTCAGGCTTCCTGTGCCGCGGGCTGATATGCTCGCTCGCCGAAAATCGCCGTGCCGACGCGAATTTCTGTTGCGCCTTCCTCGATGGCCACTTCGAAATCATGGCTCATACCCATGGACAGCACCGGTAGCTTGCGTCCGATCTGGTGGCTAACTTGATCCCGCAGTTCCCGCAGCTTCCGAAAATAGGGGCGGACGCGTTCTGGATCATCCAAGAGCGGAGGAATCGTCATCAAGCCCAATAAGTCGATGTGCCCGAAAGGAGCGATCGACGCGGCAAGCGAAACCAATTCGCTTTCACCAATACCGCTCTTCGTGTCTTCGTCACTCAACCGAACTTCGATCAGCACAGGCAGATTCTTGCCTTCCGCGGCCGCGGCTGCATCGAGCCGCTTCGCCAGGGCAAGGTCATCCACCGAATCAATGCGGTTAAATAGGTATGCTGCGCGACGCGTTTTGTTGCTTTGCAGGTGGCCGATCAGGTGCCAGGTCGCGTCGAGTTGCGCAACCGCAGTACGCTTTGATTCCCATTCCTGCACGCGATTTTCGCCAAAATGACGAAGCCCTTCATCGTAGGCAGTGCGAATCGCATCGGCAGGAAACGTCTTCGACACAGCGATAATTGTGATCGCGTCCGCGCGACGGCCGGCGCGTTCGGCGGCACGCGCAACGCGTTCGCGTAGGCGCGCGATATTCGTCGCGATCGCAGTTCGTCCCGGCATCGAGGCGATTCTAGCATGCGGACACTCGTGCTAGACTGAACCGGCTCGCCATGCCGCCGCGCGGAAAACTGATCGTTCTCGAAGGAATTGATGGTTCTGGAAAGCGCACGCAGATCGAAATGCTTTCGCGCACGCTCGACGCGCACGAAACCGCGCACGCACGCGTCAGCTTCCCGCGCTACGACCGATTCTTCGGCAAATTAGTGGCGCAATTCCTGAATGGCGAGTTTGGCCCGCTCGCTGACGTCGATCCGCATTTTTCCGCGCTGCTCTACGCCGGCGACCGCCTCGAATCGAAGCCCGAAATAGAAGCAGAGCTTGCGGCTGGGAAAATTCTTCTCGCCGACCGCTACATTGGCTCGAATTTGGCCCATCAGGGCGCGCGCGTGCACGGGCAAAAACGCGCCGCGTTCCTCAAGTGGCTAAAGCAGCTTGAGTATGACGTTTATGGATTGCCACGGGAGGATCTGGTGATCTATCTTCGCGTGCCGGTCAGCGAAGCGCACCGCCTCGTCGGTAAAAAATCCGCTCGTCAATACACGAAACGAAAGCGCGACTTGCAAGAATCGAACCTCGCGCATCTAAGACAAGCAGCCGCGCTGTACGACCAACTTGCTCGCCAGCCAAACTGGATATGCATCGATTGCGTCGAGAAAAGCTCCGGCCGTGGCGCCGCAGCAGCATCTTTGCGAACGCCCGCGGCAATTCATCACGAAATTTTGGAAGTAATTGACCCCCGCTTGCAGTTGGGCTTGGCAGCTCAGAAAAAGGTCACGCGTTAGGCGAATAGAATGGGATTCGACGAATTTCTCGGCAACGAACGCATCGTTAGCGCGCTGCGCGGCATGCTCCGGCGCGAGCGGGTTCCCAATGCCCTGCTCTTCACTGGCCCACGCGGAATTGGCAAATACCCCCTGGCACGCATGCTCGCCCAAGCGGCGAATTGCGAGCACCTCAAAGACGACTTCTGCGGCCAGTGCTCTTCGTGCGTTAAAATCGCCCGGCTTGCCGATCCAACACCTCTCATCAAAGCGGGCCTGATCGAGCGAGGTGAAAGCGCCGACGCGTCGACCGTCGAACGCGTGCCGCTGATCATCGAAACGAACCCGGATGTGTGGCTGCTCGTCCCCGATCCAGTGCGCCTGCACACTCCTGTGGCGCGGCCGATGATTCGAATGGGACAACTGAGAGCCGTGCAGCGCGCGGCTTATTTCAAGCCGCAGGGTCGCCGCCGCGTCTTCATCATGGATGGCGCCGACACCATGCGCTGGAACGATGCGGATGTGTTCTTGAAAATTCTCGAGGAGCCGCCGGAGAGCGCTACGCTGATTCTCCTTGCGCCGACGCCCGATTCCCTGCTTCCAACCATTCGCTCGCGATGCCTGCAGTTCCATTTCGCCCCTGTTGCGGCGGAACAGATCGAGGATTTCCTGAAAACACGGAGCCAGCGAACGCCTGCTGAGCGAAAACTCGCGGGGCAACTCGCCGATGGCAGTCCTGGCATCGCTCTTTCAATCGACCTTGTGGACTCGATCCGGCTGCGCAAGAGCATCCTGAGTTTGCTGCAAAGAGCCGCGGCGGGCACAAGCTACAGAGAGCTTTTCTCCGCGACGGCGTTGCTCGCGAAGCAAGAGAAGGAATCGTTTGAAAATATCCTCACCGTATTTTATAGTTTGCTTACGGACTTGCTCGAAATCTCCCAGGGTTCACAGAGCAGTCTTCCACGCAACCCAGACCTGCGGCGAGAGCTCGAATCGCTCGGCAAGCAGCTCAGCCTGGAATGGATTCTCAAGGCGACTCGGGGCGTGGATCGGATTGAAAGCCGTTTGAAACGAAACATCGCGCGGCAGCTGGGAATTGACGCGGTATTGGTGTCTCTGGGAGTACGCTGACGGCAGCGCAAAAATTATTTGCGGTTTTTTTCACATCTTCTGCAACCGAAAATGACGCAAAGTAGTCATAACACTAGCATCCCGTGCAAGAAATTCCGAAGGAGCAAGGAATGGTGAATCGGAAATTGTTTCGTCCCACCCTTACGGAGGTGAAGGAGCCGTATCCCGTGCGCCCGCCGCAATCGAATGGCCCTCAACCGGGACCGA
>DASUJR010000096.1:0-18133 GCA_036279175.1 Candidatus Acidiferrales bacterium
GGCTAGCCGGCGAGCTACAAACTGCAGCCTTTCGTCCATCACCGAACACTCCTTCCAAGGCATCACTCCCTCCCTGCAAAGGGGAGGAAGTGTAACCTATGTGTCCGGTACGATCTGTCACCTATGTCTCAGGTCGCTCACAAGGTGATTACCGCATCGGAACATCGAAGGAATCAGTTAGGTTCGTCTTTAATTGGTGGACCGTACTCCGCTTGGGGCAACAGGCGGTCACGGTCGTAAGGCAGATCCTTGTGCGCGGGAAGCGGATCATCTGGAAAATCCTCATGCCAACGCCGACGCGAATCTTCATCTGCGTAATACTTAAGGTAGAGTCGATTATCTTCCTCGCTGCAACCGCCGAGCATTTGGACATGGCACGCGGAGTCTGAATTGAGCGGCAACAGCTTGGTTTCCTCCCGCAGAGAATCGGTCCAGAGATGTGTATAGAGCTCGCGGTCGCTGAGATGATCCGTCTGAGACAAAAATACTCGCAGCAACGCCAGCTTTTGGATTACCTCCCAGAGTTTTGCCGTCAGTTCGCTATCGTCGAGCGAATTCGGCGGAGGGAGTGAGACTCCCGCACTCTCCAATTGATTAAAGTTAGTCGTCCACGGCGCTTTCTTCGAAGTTCACCACTTGCTTCCAGAATGCCTCTTCCGCATCAGCCGGACAATCATCATTCACGGTCGATTCCATCCGATCGTCGCCACAAAGCTCCTGCGCACGCCGTTTCAACTCCTCGATCCTCTTGTCCTCGCCGTCATCCGACCTTGTCACATTACCCCCCTCGCGCGACTGGATCATATCGGTTCAGTGCTCGGGAATTCTGAGGGCACCTGACTTCATCAGCTTGCGGTGCATTCCGCTAGCGCGTATCGCAAATCGTAGCGCAAATAGTGGGGGGAGCACAGGGAAACCCTAGCCAATTCAACAGCCCAAGGTAGGTGCCTCTGCCTGCCCGTTAAGGTGTAAAATTTGCGTCTCGGCCAAAAGCCGCGGAGTCCGATCCATGAAAGCAATTCGCCTGCATAAGCAAGGTGGCCCTGAATTGTTAGCTTACGAAGACGCTCCAAGACCGGCTCTCCAGCCCGGAGATGCACTCGTTCGCGTCATCGCTACGTCGATAACGAAGACAGAATTAACCTGGGACGAAACCTATACAGATTGCGCCGGCCAGCCGCGGATTCCGACCATTCCGGGACACGAATTCGCCGGGATTGTCGATAGTTTGGCCCCTGAGACTGCGGGTGTGAGCGTAGGCGATGCGGTGTATGCACTTTCGTCATTTTGCCGCAATGGCAGCGCTGCCGAATTCGTCGCGATCCGCGCAGCGGACCTCGCGCCCAAGCCACATTCGCTGGACTTCGAGCAGGCTGCCGCGGTTCCGCTTGCAGGCCTTACCGCGTGGCAAGCCCTTTTTGATCATGCGCAAATTGAAAAAGGAAGGCGGGTCCTGATCCACGGCGCAGCGGGCGGCGTGGGGACGTATGCGGTCCAACTGGCGAACTGGAAGGGGGCGGAGGTGATCGCTACGGCTTCAGCCAAGGACCACAATTTCCTCCGCGATCTCGGCGCCTCGGAAGTAATCGATTACAGCCACGAGCGTTTCGAGGAAAAAGTGAAAGATGTGGACGTGGTGCTGGACACCGTCGGCGGCGAAACTGAGCAGCGGTCCTGGGGCGTGTTGCGACGCGGAGGCATTCTGATCGGCATTGTGGGTCCGGTGGCGGCCGAGAAGGCAGCTTCGCTCGGTCTTCGAGCAGCATTCTTCATCGTTGAGCCGAACCGCGCACAACTCATCCAGCTGGGTGACCTGATCGACAAAGGTACACTTCGCGTCGTCGTGGGAGCTGTGCTTCCGCTTGCGAGAGCCCGCGAAGCGTTTGAGCAAGCATCAACGGGCCACAAGCGAGGAAAAATGGTTTTGCAAGTGGCTGCCGCTGAGTCCGCAAAAGCATAGTTTCGCTCGAACCCATTCCGAACGTTCGGTACAACTTCGGTTAACAGAACGTAGCGATTATGTGTGTTCTGTATTCAAGGCACGAGACGTTATTTCGGATCGTAGGCTTGCACTTTTGCCAAAGCAGCGTTGCACTTTGCGAGATCGCGCCCCGTGCGATCCTTGAACGCAAGATAGGGAAACTCCTGAATGGCGGGATTAGGGAGTTGGCGCGAATTTCGCAGGCTCTTTTTAAGCCACGCGCGCGCTGTCATCAGATTTGCCGTCTTTTCGGGCGTGGATGTGTTGTGCTCCGCCATGCTGAGATAGGCTCTACCCAGGACGGAATAGGCTGCGGCAAGACCAGCGATCTGGTAACGGTTCTTGTTTTGGAGAGCTTCGAATGTAACCTGCTGGCGCCTGCTGCTGGAATATCCCGAACTTATTGCGTGGCAGAAGTTTTGGTTTCGCAGTCAAGAAGAGGTCTACGCGCTGCTGTACCACACGATTAAAGGGATCAACCCGAAGGCGCAGGTCGGCTGGTACATCATGCATCTTGTGACCATGAGCCCATTTTATCAGGCAGAACAGGACTACTCGCGGCTCGCCAAGTCTGCGGATTTCCTGAAACCCTGCGCTTACAATAACTGCGCGGGACCTCGGTTTGCGCGGTACATCGAAAACGTGCATTCCACCGTATTCCGCGACTTAACCGCGGACGAAGTGGTCTCGCTGCATTACCGGCTGCTGGGATATGAGGATGAAGCGTCGTTGGACAAACTGCCGACGACGGGAATGTCGGCCGAGTATGTTGCGCGAGAAACGCGCCGCGCGCTCGCCGAAGTTGACGGCGCGATTCCGATTTATCCGGGGATTGATATTGACATCCCGACCGCGCTCGATGAAAAGCGGACTCAGCCTGCTGACGTGAAGGCAGCGGTTTTGGCTGCGTTTCAGGCTGGAGCCCCTGGCGTCGTGGTCTCACGAAAATACGCGGAAATGAGGCTGACGAATCTAGCGGGCGCAGGGAGAAGCGCTGCACGAAGTGGCATAAAGTGATCGTTTGACGCCACGGCGCTTCAGGAAAATTGCCGGTCCTTTACTTGCGAGGTGCGCGATTCCGTCAGGCGCGATGGGACCGAACGCTTTCTCCTGAATGACAATGTGTGCCTTGGAAAGGGTAATGATGCTTGTAGCAAAGATGCGAAAACCGCTGCTCGGCCTGGCGTGCTGCCTCACTGTCGTTATGCTCACATGGGCCCAATCCAGTTCGCCCGTACATCACTCAGCGGATCTGTTGCTCTATAACGCGAAGGTCATCACGGTCGAGCAATATCAGCCGGAAGCACAGGCGCTTGCAATAGCACGCAATCGCATCGTGGCGGTAGGGTCGAATGCGGCGGTCAAGGCTTGGATCGGGCCGCATACTCAGGCGATCGATCTGCACGGAATGACTGTCTTACCGGGTCTCGTCGACAGCCATGCTCATTTCTTGGGAACAGGCGAGCATCTGGACGAGCTCGACGTGAGCGCCCTGCAGGCGCCAACGTGGAACGCGGTTGTTGCGAAAGTGGCCGAGGTTGTGAAGCACGCTAAGCCCGGTGACTGGATCATCGGCAGCGGGTGGCATCAGAATCACTGGCTGCACCCGCCGGAGCCGAATGTGGAGGGCTTGCCGACTGGGAAGGAACTCGACGCGGTGTCGCCGGACAATCCCGTACTTCTTGAGCACGCGAGCGGGCATGCTATTTTCGCAAATCGGAAGGCGTTGGAGCTGGCCGGGATCGGTCCGAACACACCGAACCCGCAGGGGGGTGAGATCGTGCGCGACAAGAATGGTCGCGCGATCGGAATGCTGCGCGACAAAGCAATGGGCCTGGTCTACGCAGCGCTGCAGAAATCTCGCGCGTCGGAGAGTCCGGCAGAAAAGAAGGCGCAACTGCTCAAAGAAGTCGATCTCGCAACACGAGATGCGCTCGAGCACGGCGTGACGAGTTGGCAGGACATGGGAGCGCGGTTTGATACGATCGATTTTTACAAGGAACTTGCTGCGCAAGGCAAACTTCATATTCGCCTGTACGCCTGGATTAACGGCGAACCTGTGAACGCCCTCCAGGCGCACCTGAAGGACTATTACCTCCTGCGCTACGGAAAATACGGACATCTGACGGTGCGCGGCATCGGCGAGATTCTTTCCGACGGCGCGCTAGGCACGCACTCGGCCTGGTTCTTCGATCCCTACTTAGATTTACCCTCAAGCAAGGGTTACAACGTGACGCCGATGGGTGAGATCAAAGCCACGGCCGAAGTGGCGATTTCGGACGGATTCCAAATGTCGGTGCATGCGATAGGGACGCGCGCGAATCACGAAACGCTAAACGTGTACCAGGAGGTGATGGCTGAACATCCCGAAGACACCGATCTCCGATGGCGGATCGATCACGCTCAACATTTAATTCCGTCCGATATTCCCCGCTTCGACGCTTTGCACGTGATCGCCTCGATGCAAACTGGGCATGCTTGCGACGACGCTCCGTACGTTGTCCAACGCATCGGCGAAGTGCGCGCCGCCTACTCTTATCCGTGGCACTCGCTGATCTCCGACCGCGCCATTATCGCCAACGGCACCGACGCACCGGTGATTCCAATCGACACGATGCCCAATTTCTTCTGCGCCGTAACGCGCCGGGAACGTTTTGACACAGGCCAGCCCGCGTTCTATCCATCTGAGGCAATGACGCGAATGGAAGCGCTTCGCAGTTATACCTACAACGGAGCCTATAGCATGTTCGAGGAATCGGAGTTGGGAACGCTGGCCCCCAGCAAACTCGCGGATATCGTCGTGCTGGACAGCGATCTGATGACAGAACCCGCTGCGGACATCCTGAAGACGACCGTGGTCTATACGATCTTTGACGGCAAGATCGTGTATCACCGCGGCGAGGGATTCGTTGGCCTGAACTGATTCTCACGAACAGGTCAGTTTTACGATCCGCACACGACGCGGGCTAAGCGTCTGCAATCCTCGATCCGGCCTCGTCACGCAGCCAAACGTCGGCGGATTCTTCGTCGCGCGACGGGCGGATGTCGGGGTTCTGCATGATCGTGCGTGCGCAGGTGTTCCAGCGCAAGATCGCGTCGTCATTTCCCGGCGGAGCACATTGAATCGCTTTTTCGTAGTGGTCCATTGCCGCCCGCAACGCGTGGTAGGCGGCTGCTGCTCCTCCGGCGCTCTGGCGAAGGCGCGCATGACCGAGACGCTCCCAAATAATCCCTGTATAGTAGGCGCGCTCGTAGTCGCCTTTGATTCGAGCGAGCGCGTCTTGAGCTGGTTTTGCATTCAAGTTCGACTGGAATTGGTCGGTTCGCACGAGGAGAAGCGAAATCAGGGCCTGCTGGTTGTCGGGAACGATCGCGAGGATATCAAGACAAATGCTCTCGGCAAGAGCAGGCTCGTTCAGGAGTCGATAACGTTCCACTTTCGCGAGCGCCTCGGGAATACCCTCTTTGGAAATGGACTTTAATTCGTACTGCACAAAAACCTCCTACGTTTCGCTGGAGCGAAACACACGAAACAACTTCGAGAGGGGATCAAAGAAGCGACCGACGACGCGTTCCTTCAGCGGGATGATTGCATTGTCGGTAATGGTGATGTTCTCCGGGCACACTTTCGTGCAGCACTTCGTAATGTTGCAGAGGCCGATGCCGAACTGGTTTCGTAAAGCCCCGAGGCGGTCGCCCACATCTAAAGGATGCATCTCCAGCGCGGCGGCGTAAACCAGGAAGCGCGGGCCGATGAACTGGTCGTGCATGTGATGTTCGCGCAGGACGTGACACACATCCTGGCAGAGATAACATTCGATGCACTTCCTGAATTCCTGCACGCGTTCGACGTCCTGCTGGGCGATGCGCCAAGTGCCATCGGGAGCGTCAGGAGGGCGCGGCGTGAATTTTGGAATGCGCTTTTTCACCTCGTAGTTCCATGAAACGTCTGTCACCAAATCTTTGATGTGAGGGAAAGCCTTCATCGGCTCGATTGTAATGGGCTTTTCGAGGGGCAGAGTGTTCAGGCGCGTCATACACATCAATTTGGGCATTCCGTTTATTTCAGCGGAGCAAGAGCCGCATTTCCCGGCCTTGCAGTTCCAGCGAACGGACAGGTCCCCGGCCTGTTCCGCCTGAATTTGGTGAACCGCGTCGAGAACCACCATGCCGGAGGCGATTTCCGTTGTGTAGTCCCGAAATTCTCCCTGGCTCCGCTCGCCGCGCCATATCCGAAACGTTGCGGTTGGCATTACTTCATCTCCTCGATGATTTGCTTCAGATCGTCGCGTATCGGCGGCATCGGCTCGCGTGCGAACAACATCTCGCCGCCGGCGCCCTTTCGAACAACGATGTTGAATTTTCCATACGCCTCATCTTTCGACGGGAAATCATCACGGAAATGAGCGCCGCGGCTTTCTTTGCGTTCGAGAGCGGAGCGCGCGACCATTTCAGAGACGGCGACCAGATTCCGCACGTCAAGCGCGGTGTGCCAGCCGTTATTGTATTCCCTGTTTCCGTCCACCGACACTCGCTCGCTGGCAGCTTTCAATTCCTGGATGCGATCGAGAGCCTGCACCATCTCGTCCTCACGGCGCACGATGCCGACGAGTTCCTGCATTACATCCTGCAAAGTGTGTTGAACGGTGTATGGATTTTCCGTACCGCCGCCGTCGAAGGGCAGCAGCGCCGATTTCTCTGCCGCCTTCAGGTCTTCGGCGCGTATCGCGCCAAGAGGATTTTTCTTCGCGAACCCCGCGGCATATTCGCCGGCCCGTTTGCCGAAAACCAATAGATCGGAGAGCGAATTTCCGCCCAGGCGGTTCGCGCCGTGCAAACCAGCGGCGCACTCTCCCGCGGCAAACAAACCGGGGACATCGGACATCTGCGAATCCCCATCGACGCGCACTCCGCCCATAACGTAGTGCGTTGTAGGGCCGACTTCCATCGCTTCCTGTGTAATGTCGATATCGGCGAGCTGTTTGAACTGATGGTACATGCTCGGGAGCTTCTTTTTGATGTGCTCCGGCGCGTTCGACATTTTCGCCTTGATCCAGGCGATATCGAGGAACACTCCGCCGTGCGGGCTTCCGCGCCCTTCTTTCACCTCGCGACGGATGCAGCGCGCGACGTGATCGCGCGTAAGCAATTCGGGCGGCCGTTTGGCTTCTTTGTCGCCTTGCGTATAGCGCCAGCCTTCCTCTTCCGAGGTCGCCGTTTGGTTCACGTAGAGCCCCGGAATATCCTTGAACATGAAGCGCTCGCCGTTGCGATTCCGGAGGACGCCTCCTTCGCCGCGAACTCCTTCCGTGACCAGAATACCCCGCACACTCGGAGGCCAAATCATGCCTGTGGGATGGAACTGAACGAATTCCATGTCCATCAACGTCGCGCCGGCATTGTAGGCCAGCGAGTGGCCATCACCTGTGTACTCCCAGCTGTTGCTTGTGATTTTGTACGCTCGCCCAATGCCGCCGGTCGCTAGAACAATGGCTTTGGCGCGGAAGACGTGAAGCCGGCCGCGTTCACGGTCGTACCCGAACGCACCCGAGACGCGATCGCCGTCTTTCAGCAGCGTGGTGATCGTGTGCTCCATGAAGACTTCCATGCCGCTATGAATGCCGTAGTCTTGCAGTGTGCGGATCATCTCAAGGCCGGTACGATCGCCGACGTGTGCCAGCCTTGGGTAGCGATGGCCGCCGAAATTGCGTTGAAGGATTCGGCCATCCTTGGTGCGATCGAACAGGGCGCCCCAGGCTTCGAGTTCGCGGACGCGTGCGGGCGCTTCTTTCGCATGCAATTCCGCCATGCGCCAGTTATTCAGGTACTGTCCGCCGCGCATCGTGTCGGAAAAATGGACGCGCCAGTTATCCCGGTCGTCGACATTTCCCATAGCCGCTGCAATGCCGCCTTCCGCCATCACGGTATGAGCCTTGCCCAGCAGCGACTTCGAAATGACGGCAACTTTCGCGCCGGCCGCCGACGCCTCCACGGCCGCACGCAAGCCGGCGCCTCCCGCGCCGATGATCAGAACGTCGTGTTCATGTTGGATGTACTCGGACATCAGAAGAGCCTCCAATCGGTCCAAATGCCCATCGAGCACATCCGCACGTATAGATCGGCGAACGCCACCATGAACAGACTGCACCAGGCAAAGAGCATGTGGCGGCCGTTTAAGCAGCTCACGCAGTCGTAAGCGACTTTCCGGACAGGCGCTCCTGAGAGTCGATCGCGAAAGCCGCCCACGAGATGACGGAAAGAGTGGCAGCCAAATGTGTAAAGAGTGAGGAGCACCAGGTTGACGAACAGCACGAGCGTGCCAACGCCGATGCCGAAATGACCATTGAACCAGAGAGCGTCCCAGACGTCGTGTCCGAGAATCACGAGAAATACCAGCGCCAGATAAAGAAAATAGCGGTGGATATTTTGAAGGATGAGAGGGAATGAGCGTTCGCCCAGATATTTCTTGCGCGGCTCACCAACCGTGCACGAAGGCGGGTCGGCCCAGAACGCCTTGTAGTATGCGCCGCGATAGTAGTAACAGGTGACGCGAAAACCACCGGGAGCCCAAAGGATGAGAACGGCGGCCGTAACCCAAGCCGGCATCCATTTCGGCATGGTGCCAAGCCATCCGTGGACAGGGCCGAACAATTCGGGCGAGTAAAACGGCGAAAGGTAAGGCCCAAACCTGTAGTGATTGCCCTGCAGCGCTGCCCACGTGGAGTACACGATAAACGCCGACAAGCCAAGAAACACTGCGAGCGGCTGGACCCACCATAAATCTCTGCGCCGCGTCCGTCCGAAACCCGAACCGGCCAACGGCACGTCTATCTGCGACATCGAGCCTCCTTACGATGACGTCACCCGAAGCAGACAATCGGGCGGTCCTTTATACCGCGCGCGGAGCTCCGCGTAAGCAAAATATTTGCGGCAGCGTTTCGACTCGCCGGGAGTTTCTTCGGTCGTCGAGATGCAGCCTGATTGAGCGAATGCGCGCGGGGCATGATACAGCAGAATTCGGTCCAAATCGCGGCGCAAAAACGTTCAAGTCAGCGGTGAAATCGATGTGTTGTACAGCGGCATGGTCTCGGATGAGACGGGATCCGGCATTTCTACTACGCGGATTACCGCGTCGGCGCCGGAGTGAAGATCTACAGCCTCAACACGTACACCTGCTGCTCGGGAATCTATTTTCAGAATGTCGCGGACTACCACAACCAGATCCACTACCGTGGCGAGCCCGATCAGCCGCGCGGCCGTTTTCCAAGCGGAATGTCGCTGATAAAGACGGACGGCACGACCGCGGCAGGATCGGAGATCTGAGTTAGAGACCTGGGGATTCTAAGAAAGAAGGTGCTTCCCTGGGATGAAGAGTGTTCGAGGACGATCGATCCCGCGTGGTCCGCGACAATCTTGTTGACGATCGCGAGTCCCATTCCCGTACCGTTGGTTTTCCCCGCGCTGACGAACGGGTCAAACAGGGAGTCGCGAATAGAGGCCGGTACACCCACCCCGTTGTCCTTTATGCGGATGTCATACCATTCGGTGGATGAATGAATTTCGACTTGGATCCGGCACGCCGCGGGAACGCATGCTTCGCAAGCGTTCAGAAGAAGGTTAAATAACACCCTCTCAATCTTCTTTGTGTCAAAGAACCCTATCATATCGCCGGACCCGCTGATATCGATCGTGCACTCGCGGAATTCTGGGCGGGCGAGTACCGAATCGGCGGCGCGGCGAACACACTGGTCCAGGATTCCGACGCCGGGTGAAATAGCGGCTCCTTCGCGAGACAATTCACGAAGTGAGTCAAGCAGGTCAGTCATCTGGGCTGAGGCGGCCTGTATTTCGCCGTAGACTTCATCACGATCGACCTTCAGCTTGTCGCTTTCGTACAGAAATTCTGCATTCGCAACCACGGCTGCGAGGTAATGCCGGAGGTCGTGAGATAAGGATCCTGCCGCACGGCCCAACGCAGCACTGCGTTCAGCTGCCAGCCACCGCCGCTGCGAATCCTGGAGGTCGCCGCGCATCTTGGCGAACGCTTTACCCAATTCAGCTATTTCACTGCTGCCTTGTGGCGTGATCGCATATTCGTAGTCCCCGGATGAAAGCGCCCGAACGCCGGCGACAAGATCTTCAAGCGGCCGGGTGATCTTGCGGGAAACGAAGCTAAGCAGCAGGCCCGCAAAAACAAACGCGCTCACGCCAAGAAGGAGCGCCGTGCGATTCAATTCGTGAAGGAAGTGATCGGTCTGCGCGAGAGACAACAGCACGTAGCAAACGACGGGTGCCTGCGAGTTCTTGCGAAGGGAAACTGACGCGAGCTGGTAGGGATTGGCGCTCAGGACGATTCGCTGCGAATCAACCGATGGATTTGCCCCCTGTTTGGAGACCCACGCTGCCAACTGGTCTTCTTCATTGGCGGAAAGTGTGGAAGCGATGACCTTGCCTCCGGTCGCGAGCGCGATCTGGCTCCGCGCAAACAAGGCGAGTTGTTCAGCAACGGAAGAATCGACCTGGTATCCAACGGCAACGATGCCGAGAGGCTTCACATTACCTTCACCGCCGGCGGAAATCGGATGAAGGAAAACCCAGTAGAGCTGTCCCCCTGCATACCACCACGCCGATTCCTCGCCGCGCGAAAGGGAGCGTTGCAGATCCCTCTGCACCAAACGGCTCGACCAGCCGGATCTGCTCACATGGAATCCCAGGATGCCGCCGTTGGTGCCGGTCAACAACAGCAAATCGCTGCCGGCCAGCTTCCAGAAGGGCTCTGAGCCGTCCTGGATGGTGAGAGGGTCATCGCTGGTCATCAAAGCTTTGAGGGTGGGGAGTTCGGCGAGCATCGCAGCGGTGCGCGAAAGTTCCATCTCACGCTCGTGCTGCACGTTTTCGAACGCAAGGAGAGACGCTTCGGTTCCGATACGCACATCGTGCGACACTCCCGCCTGCACCGTATGCCTGACCACGAAAAGAGTCGCACCTATCAGCGCGACGATGATCAGAAGAGTACTGATCACCAGCTGCGTTCGAAGGCGCAACGGTGCCATGATTACCTTCTTACCGTCTCTTTGGCAGGTGAAATGGATCGGGCGGCCACAAACTTGTAGCCCGTGCCGTGCACCGTCACGAAATAGCGCGGCCGCACGGGATCGGTCTCCAGTTTTTGGCGCAAATGGAGGATATGATTGTCGACTGTCCGCGTAGTGGGATAGTTTTCATATCCCCATACTTGATTTAGCAGCTCCTCGCGCGAAAAAACGCGGCCTGGTGATCCGGCCAGGAACCTGAGCAGCTTGAATTCTTGAGACGTGAAGCTGATCGGGCTGCCGTTGCGGGAAGCTTCCATGCTCGTGAAATTCACGGTTGCCTCGCCCAAAATCAGGATTTCATGCGGTGCCGACGAGGACGGCGCGTTCGTTACCTGGACGGGTGTTGCCGTAGATCGGCGCATCGCCCGGCGCAACCGCGCCAGAAGTTCCTTTGGGCTAAACGGCTTGGTGACGTAGTCATCAGCGCCCAGTTCCAGCAGCAGCACTTTATCTTCAACTTCCGAGTTGGCGCTGAGCACCACGATCGGAACCGATGGGGCCATTGTCTTGAAGGATCGGCAAAGCTCTTTTCCGGGCAGCCGCGGAAGCTTCAGGTCAAGAATTACCGCGCAAGGAACCTGCTCGCGGAATAGGTCCAGCCCGGCGACACCGTCTCCGGCGATTCGCACTTGCATGCCGTCCATTTCCAAAAGCCGCTGAAGCGTTCGTTGCATTGAGCGGTTATCCTCAACTACGAGGATCGTTTCCATGTGACTTTGCCTCCATGCCCTGTCTCAACAGCGCCGAATCGCATGTCCAGCGCCGGCCAAAGTTCGGGTTGCCGCGACGTCAATATGTTGGCGTCAGCCCTTTCGGATCGTACTGGTGTCCATACAAATTCGGGTGATGCAACCAGTTGTGCGGTGTAAAAACCACAGTCATCTTTCGAACCACTGCATGGTCGCTTCCGATGGCCAGCTCGCTTTCCAGCGCGTTGAGAGTCTCCGGCGTGGCGTTTTCATACCAGACGTGAAGCTTGTATCGGCCAGGCGGCACATTCGGAATCGACCAGTCCCCGAAAGAGTTCGACACGGCGTAAAAGCGAGTGTCCAGCGCCAAAACGACGGCCATCATCTCGGGATGAATGTTGCAGAAGATGTAGGAAGCGCCAGGCCGATCGAATCTCACCGCCTTTTGCGCCCCTGCCTCGTAGAGACCCAGATCGAACCGCTTGCCACGATAAAGCGAAAACACGTTGTGAAACCAAGGGTCAAGATTGGGAAACGCCACTACGCTGCCGAGGGGCACAACTAACAGATGCGGCTCGAATTGCTTATTGTGCTGCACCATGCGATACATCGTTCGATTGCTCGTTAGGCCGGTCGGCTTGATACCACTGGCCGGTTCCAGCCAGAAAACCACGCCGGAACGGTCTCTCGTCGCTTTGCCGCTCTTGCCTTCGACGAGCCGAACCTGACCAGAAACATCGGACCCCGACATACCGGCACTAACGCCATGGGACGGAGGTTTGGCTTGGGCTTGCGCGAAACCACACGCGGAAGCGGCCAGCGCAATTGCAGTGAGGCTTTCGAGTAAGATTTTCATGGTCTTAGAAAATGAACCCCGCCGCCAAGCCAACCTGAGATGCTTTCACCGGCGCGCCGGTAAGGGAATATGTGCGTAAGCGGCGATATTCCGGTGAGAAAAGCAGGTCGGATCGTGGCCGGAAAATGTAATTCACTAAAATCGTTTGGTTTCGAGGCGAAAGATAATTGAGCGCCGGAAACAACACCGCCGCCCGGGCGATATCGTCTGAATCCCGATTGCCCGCGCCGACCGCTACGTTGAACTCATTTTGCGCGTTTACTACAAATTTCAATTGCGACCATCCTCCCAGCATCATAGCGCGCGTGATCGCAGGCTCGGCCGATTCGGCGTACTGAGCGTACACTTGCGATTGAATCAGCGGAACCGGTACGCCTCCGAAGGAATCAAGACCTCGACCCGCAAAGAATTCGCCGCTGAACTCGGTGTGCCACAATAGCGGGACCCGCCAATCCGCAACGCTCCCCCAGCCGGAAACGAACGCGCCGCCCAGAAATCGTTGAGGAAAGTAGATCGCTGACACCCCGACTGTGCTTGGACGATCGCCGTGCGTTCCATTCGCCGACACGCGCACGGCATATACAGGTTGCCGCGAAGCTTCCCCCGGCGTGGGCTGCCGAACACCGGACGTCGCTGTCGCGTACTCCGACGGAGCCAGTACTCCGGCTTCAACCTTCCATTGAGAGGAGCCCGTGTCGAACCGGCGCTCGACGCGGATGGTCGGCGACCAATTCCAGAGGTTGCCCGACGTCGCGAACGCCGGGACCGCCAACGACATAAACGAAGTGGGCGTCTCGGGCGAAAAGAAAGGCGTGTCCAAGCCGGCGACGATCGACGTGCGATCTCTGTCGAACCGGATGCGCGCCAGACGCAGACGCAGAAGCCCTGACGATCCACCGCCATAACCCGACGGCAAGCCTCCGAAGAAGTCTATTTGAAGGTCCGCCGAAGTGCGCCAACCAAACAGGTCCGGGCCGGTCCCAGTGATTCCGAAAATTGACTGTCGGAACGACGCGCCGAGGCTGCCGGGGGCCGTGCCTGCAGATCGACTCAGGGCCATTGTGGGGACGTCGAGATTGTCGACGCGCCCGTTCACGTCAAACGCATTGAAAAGGGCCAATCCCCAGAGCTTTAAGCGATATTTCGAGCCGCTTTCCACTTTCTCTTGCTCATGCGCTTCCACCTCCGCCTTCAAAACTTGCCAATCATCCTGGCTGATCTTGGCGGAAGGCGGACCCGGCTGGCTCGATTGTGAAACCGGTGCCGCTGCTTCGGTTGGCGCTGCTGCTTGCGAATTGTCGGGGGTTGTTTCCGAAGAAGACCCGGATATCTTCTTGTTCATCGCTTCGAGCAATGCACGCAATTGTCTGATTTCAGCCCGAGTCTCGGTTAGCTCAGCCCTGGTCTCGCTTAGAGACTTGTCCAAAGCTGCGATGCGTGCACTCTCATCGAGACGAGAGGGTGTCGCACCGTCTTGGGCGGCCACCGTCGTACAGGCCAAACAGGTCCCCACCAGCAAAAAGACCACAAAACAGGCAGAACTTCGCAGGGAACTGAAGCCCGCGCTTTTCATGATTTCTCCTCCGCCCAGACGCACGGCGGCGAACAGTGGCGAAGAACAAGCGAGTTGCCGGCGTGGCTGAAAGCTAATAGCCATTATCATTGAGGGGCGCCGTTTTTTCCATGAGCCTGCTCGACAGATCGCTTCCCGGTGGCAAGCAACCAATGTACGGTAACTTTAAGCAAAAAAGCCGGTTGTGACCGAAACTTGACGTACTTGTGACAATTTATAGACAAATTTCAGGAAGGAGCGCCCTCAATTGCGACTAGGATGCTATCGGTCGACGGAGGCCGGGCACGTCTATCTTCCCTGGGAGGGCAGTCTCCCGCGACACAAGGTGCGAGCACTGCGGCGCAGAGCGTAGCAGTTTTCTTCCGCTAGTCGTTGTGCGATCGCAGCCAAACGAAATCGTTACAAACAGTTGACACCGTTAAGATCACTTTGTCGGCGAGTTCCCCTACACTTCCTGCGCTCAGAGGAAGAAGCGCTGCGGACAAAGCGGTGAAGAGTGTCGCAACTTTCGCACCGTTGCCAGCGAATTTTCCTCTGAGCGAATCGACCCCCATATGCCGCGGCCTTCGACGCCAGTTTCACGGCAGGAAGCAACGGCCTGCAAGTCGCTGACGGTAACCCGCCGAAGCTAACCGCGATCATGCTGTTTGGTTTCGCTTAACTTTTGCCAGTATCCACGACTTCCGGGCCTGGCGTTCGCATTTCCTTCGTAGTTTCTGCGACTTTTTCTGCACTTTGGGACAGTAGATTGCTTCTCATCGCTGAACTAGCCTTTAGAAAAGGACAAATCTTGCCGTCGGGAGAAAACCGTGTTCTGCGAGCGTTGCGGACTAAACTTTCTGCCGAAGCAATCTGTTTGCACGCGATGTGGCGCAGCGGGCACGCGCTATTGGCTGCAGTTGATCGGTTTAACGACGCTGCTGCTGGCGTTTGTCTGCAATTCGCTGGTGGGATGGGCGCTCTTGCCGCGTCATGCGGGCATCGGGCGTGCCCATTCGATTTTTGCCGCGTGGTTGTGGCTCGATGACAAGGTAGCGCTCTACGGGTGGGTGCCGCTGGCTCTCGGGATTCTAGCGTGGGATCTTCTTGTTTGGCAGAAGTCGAGGAGACCCAAAGTGCGTGGCTGGCTCGCGCGCAAACTGCTTACGTTTTCTCTAGTAGCCGGCGTGACGCCGTTTATACCTTCGTGGGTTCCAGCAGGACAACCTCCGCAAAATTTTCTGACGATGATTAAGAGTCATCCGGGATTGCCGCTGGGATTGGCGTGGGGCGTAGTTCTAGTGGTGATCGCGCTCGTGTGCATGGAGTCGGAAACACGCGACTCACTTCTGGGGCAGGGGAAGGTGTTGAGCCTGGTGGGCTTGGGGGTTCTGATGTTGGTGGTGGCCCTGACGATTTGGGGCTGGTCGGTGGCCTAACGTGGTTCGACGGTTTTCAAACGAATTAGCATCCTGCGACTGCGAGTGCCGAGCAGACAAGAAAAAGAAAATGCAGAAATGTCCGAATTTTGATCGATACACTTTCTGGTAGATTCGACACCGCGCTTTTTGCTTTATCTGGAAGGTCCGAGCACTCCCCAGTCATGAAGCGTGTTTCCCCCGTACCCGGCATGCCAGCCGTTCTTATTTCGATAAGCCGAAGGCTCGCGAGTGGAACTCGAACGAAGCCGGCAGGTGCTGCGCGAAGTACGACCAGTCGTGCCGGCCAGGATAGAGATGGAATTCGTGAGGAATGCGGCGTGAGAGAAGCAGTTCGTGGAACGCCTTTGCGCCGCGATAGAAACCAAAATCATCGTCGCTGCCGCAGTCGAAGTAGATGAGCAGATTGCGCGGACGGGAATGGTCGCGAACGATCGTGAAGGGGCTCTCGCGGGTCCAGTAAGCGGGATCGAAAGGTGCACCGAAGGCGGAGCCGAGAAACTGCGTGATCGCCATGTCCTGCGCTCCGGAGAGTTTCGCGCGCGGGGGGTTTTGGACGAGCGCTGCACTATGCGCGCTGACGGAACCGAAAGTCTCCGGGTATAGAAACGCAAAACGAAGTGCGCCGTACCCTCCCATCGAAATGCCGGAGATGCCGCGATGATGCCGGTCGCGAATGACGCGATAGTGCGTTTCGAAGTAGGGCAGAAATTCGCGGATGAAGAAATCCTGGTAGCGCACGCGGCCATTGAACGAGTTCACGTAGAACGTGCGGTCTGCGCTTGGCGTAACGACAAGAAACTCGCCGATCTTCTTCTGCTGCCACAGATCCTGGAGCATATCGAGTCCGCCGCCGTTGATGAACTGTTGTGCGTTCCCGCCAAGGCCGTGCAGTAAATAGAGCACGGGATAGCGGGTGTTTTTGCCGGCATCGTATGAAGGCGGAAGAATTACGCAATATGCGACTGGATGGCCGAGAATTTTGCTCGGGGCGTTGCGGCATTCGGCACGCTGCGCCCGTGCAGGCGGCGCGACACTAAACGTGGCGGCGAGCAGCAGAAGGAAAGCGGCAGCAGCCCCGCCACGCCAGGCAGTCTCAGACCCGCCCCTGTGAACAAACCTTGCGTGATTCAGTCCCGCCGCTCGCGACCGGTCACTCATATCGCAACGCCTCGACGGGGTGCAGGCGGGCAGCGCGCGAGGCGGGGTAAAGGCCGGCGGCCAGGCTGACGATGATCGAGAAAACGATTGCTCCTCCGACCATCCACCAGGGCACAGCCGAAACTTCGATCGAAGGGAGACTCCGCGATTGAAGCCAGATGTTCGTGCCGAAGCTGATCGCGCGCCCAATCAGCCAGCCGATCAGGACGCCGAATGCGCCGCCGAACAATCCCATTACGCCCGCTTCGGCAAAGAACAGTTGACGGACGTCGCGGTCCGATGCGCCCAGCGCCTTCAGCACGCCTATCTCGCGGCGGCGTTCGAGAATGGCCATGACAAGCGTATTGACGATGCCCAGAGAGGCTACGACGAGCGCCAGGCTTCCGAAAATTCCGAGAAAAGCGTCGAAAACGCCGAAAACCAAGCGGATGTTGTTGCTCGCGTCGATCAATGAAAAGGCGGAAAAACCCATCGATTTGATGGTTTTCTCGACGGCTTCCACCTGAGATGCTCGGTGAACGTTCACCGTAAGTGTGTCGTACGAGCGCGCGGCGCGTTGTCCGCGAAGAATGGCCCGCAAATCATTGAATTGCGTCGCGCTGAGCGTCTCAGCGAGTTGTTCAGGAATCAGGACGCGCGCTCGGCCGAAGCCCCCGAATCCGGCGGGATCCGTCTGCACTACGCCGACGATCTGAAGCTTCATCTGCTGTGGAACCACTGAAAACCCGGGAGACAGGCCGAAACCCTGATCGGAACCAGCGGAAGAATCGGTGGAAGGCTTCGCGCGTGAGTCTGCGGCCGCATTCGAGCTTGCGGTCGGTTCCGCCGGAAGCGTTTGCCGCTCGGCGTAGCGGATGGTGATCTGCTTTCCGATCAGCGAATCGGGCTGCTTGGACAGTTCCTTGGCGAACTGGATTTGCAGAATCGTCTCATGCGCGTCTCCGCTGGAAAAAAATCTCCCTGTCATGCCGTCGAACGCGCCGCCGTTCTGCTGCGACGGAGAAATGCCTGCCACCCAGGACATATAAGGATGACCGTCGTACATCACCGCAGTGTTGAAGCGAATGTCCGGATAGACTTCGGCCACGTTCGGAAGTTTCGCGAACTCCTCGCGCGCCTTCTGGTCCAGAGCGGGATACGTTTTGGGGGCGGCTGAGGAAGCCTGCTCGGCTTCGATGCGGTCTTCCTGATGCGGGCTGACAAAGATTGCATTGAACAGGCCGCTGCTGGAAAGCCGGCTGTTCGCAAACTGCTGCAGGCCGACTCCGAGCGAAAGCATAGCAACAAGGGACGCCACACCAACCGCGATCCCGAGCGTTGTGAGCGAATTGCGCAGAATTGCCTCGCGAAGATTCCGTGC
>DASUJR010000097.1:0-5734 GCA_036279175.1 Candidatus Acidiferrales bacterium
ATCTACAACGAACTGTATGCTGCGGAGCCAGTGAAGGTTGAAACGCGCGGCGGTAAGTGGATCAATGGCGTCGTCGCGGGACTTTCGATTCATCTTCAACCGGGACGGACGGACGCGCCCGATCCGACCGATCTCAAAAACATTTACATCGACATCGGCGCAAACTCTGCAGCGGAAGTGCGCGCCGCGGGCGTGGATAACCTGAGCCCGATTGCGATGAATCGGCGCCTGTTCGACCTTGGCGGCGAAGAATTCGCCGGAGTTTCAGTTGGCGATCGCTTTGGCGCGGCAGCGCTCGTCGATGTGCTGAACGGGATTGATCCCTCGAAACTGAACGGCACGCTGACGGTCGCGTTCGTCGTGCAGCAGTGGGCGGGCGCGCGAGGGCTGCAACGGGTTCTGGCCACCGGACAGTACGACGAAATGGTTTACGTCGGCCGCATGTTGGAGGGCGGACCCGTCGCCGAAGTCGCCGGAATGCGGCGCGCGCCTAGGCGTCAGCCGGGCAGTGGCGTCCTGGTAGGAGTGGAGGAAACGAACGGGCAACTCGAAGGGCTTGCGGCAGATCTGCAACAGCTCGCAACGAGCAATCACATTCCGTTCGCGACGGATTATTCGGCCGGCATCGTTCCGAGAAGCTACGTTGCGGCTCCATCATTCCCGCAGAAATGGGCTCACGTCGGAATCGCGACGGCTTGGCCGAACACGCCGGCCGAGACGGTCAGTTCAGCCGACCTCGATGGCTTGACCAAACTACTCGGCGCCTACGTTGGCGCAGCCGCAACGGGCGGCTTCGGAGGCAGCGTGGGCAGTGGCGAAAGCGGCGACCGTGCTGTGGCGGCTCACGCTCGCCCGAGCATTACGCAACTCCTCGCCGCGCTTACGACCACGTACGGCATCAGCGAGCACGAACAACATGTCCGCGATGAAATCAGAAAACTGCTGCCGCCGTGGGCCAAAGCCGAGCAGGACGACGCGGGCAACCTCGTCGTCCACGTGGGCACGGCAGCCGCAAGCGCGAAAACGCCAGGCATCCTCGTTGTGGCGCACATGGACGAAATCGGCTACGAAGTGAAATCCATCGCGCACGACGGCCATCTGGAAGTCGCGATGGTTGGTGGCGGATTGCCCTATTTCTATCTCGGCCACCCGGCGCTAGTGCATTCGGCGAATGGCGATCATGAAGCCGTGATGGAATTGCCGAAGGGCTGGGATGAACCGAAGTTCGAGTGGCCTCGCGGACGCGCTGTGACGTACCGCGTCGATGTAGGCGCGCGTACACCCGATGAAGTCGACAAGCTCGGCATCAAGGTGGGCGACACAATCACCATTCCAAAGGCCTATCGGACGCTGCTTGGCACGCGTGCGAATGCGCGCAGCTTCGACGACCGCGTTGGCGATACATCGCTGATTTCGGCGCTGTGGGCGCTGGGCGGGCCGTTGAAAGACCGCGACGTAACGTTCGTTTTCTCGACGGGCGAGGAGATCGGCCTGGACGGCGCAGCGGCAGCAGCGAAGCGGCTTGCGGGAGAGGGACACGTCCCCGAATATGTGTTCGCCGTCGACACGTTCGTCAGCTCGGATTCGCCGCTCGAATCGAAGCGTTTCGGCGATGCGATCGTCGGCAAAGGATTCGTCATTCGCGCGGTGGACAATTCGAACATCATCCGTCCCGATCTGGTCGAAAAGGTGATGAAGCTCGCGAGAGAAAACCAGATTCCCGTTCAGTATGGAGTCACCGGCGGCGGAAACGACGGTTCGGCATTTCTGCGATACGGCTCCGTGGATATCGCTCTGGGCTGGCCTTTGCGTTACTCGCATTCTCCGGGCGAGGTGATCGACACGCGCGACGTTGACGCGTTGGCAAGAATCATTGGCGCAGTTGCCCGCTCCTGGTAGGCGGCTCGTCCTCGCCTCCAACGCGCAGGCATCAAACGGCCGCTGCCGCATTTGCAGACTTGCGCCATAGGGCCCCATTCGGTAGTCTTTTTAGGCGATACGTAACTGCTCGTACATTCGTCGGTGCAATGATCTGCCCGGTCTGTCGCAGCTCAAATTGCTTTCGGTCGCACCGAACGGGTGTGCTCGATCACGTGATGACGATCGTGGCGTTGCGGCCATGGCGCTGTTACACGTGCGAAAAGCGATTTTTTGGCACGCGAGCGGCGCTGCCGTTCTGGCATTACGCGCATTGTCCGCGATGCGGAAATTTTGATCTGGAACGCATCGCTCCAGAGCGGGTTACGTGGGGGACCGCGGTCTCCCTGAAGCGATGGCTTGGATTTCCAGCATATCGTTGTGATCCCTGCCGGCTGAAATTCTTCAGCGTGATGCACACGCGGCGAATCCTGTCGTCCACCCTGCCGGTCCAGGGACCGGCAATCGACCCGGTCTACATGCCGGTTCAGACGAAACGCGGCGACGCCTGAATCAGGCGCGATTCGGCGGCTATGGAACCCAAATCGCTTCTCCGCTTCGCATTTCTCTGCTAGCATTGGAGTTTCGTTAACGCGAATTCCTGAACCTGGAGCAATAGAATATGGCACTGGCTTGCGAAATCTGTGGCAAGAAGCCCTCTTACGGCAACGTGATCAGCCATGCGAACAATACGCGGCGGCGGCGATGGAATCCGAATCTTCGGCGCGTGAAAGCCGTTGTGAATGGCTCGCGGAAACACGTCCGCGTCTGCACCTCGTGCATTCGGTCGGGCCGCGTCAAAAAAGCGGCTTGATTTCTTCCCCCCGAAGGAGCGCCGATTGAAGCTGTGCCATTCGATCCTACCGATCGTGCTGGCCTGCGTTCTGGCGTCTTGTAGCAAGGAAGTCGCGCCCTCACCGGACGTTTGGGCCGTGGTGAACGGCACCCAAATCATGCGCCAGCAAGTGGAGAAAACCTACCGTTCGAGCATGCCCGCAGATTCTCCGCCGCCCTCGCAGGCCGAAGCACTCTCGATGAAACTGCGCATCGTCGAGGAGTTGATCAACACCGAGATCCTGCTGCAGCGCGCCCGCGAGGTGAATTTGATGGCGACCGACGCCGAAGTGGAACAGAATTTCGCCAAGACCAAGACTCCGCTTTCCAATGATGAGTTCGAGCGCAAGCTCCAGCAATCGGGCCTGACGGTCGACGACCTGAAAAGCGAAATTCGCCGCCGGCTCTCCATTCAAAAGCTGCTGAATCGTGAAGTGACGGCGAAAATCAACATAAGCGACGCGCAAATCGCGGGCTTCTATGGCCGGAACAAGTCGCAGTTCGACTTGCCGGAGCCCGAGTATCACGTCGCTGAAATCGTGATCACGCCGAACCCGAATACCCCTGCGCACAATCGCAAAAACGATAAAGCGATCAGCGATGCTACCGCCGGATCGAAAGCCGCCATGCTCGCAAAGGAACTCACCAACGGCGCGGATTTCACGCAGCTCGCTATGGACTACTCGGAAGATTCCAGCGCATCCACCGGCGGCGATCTCGGCTACAACCCCGAATCTTCGTTCAGCCGCTCCGATCCGCTGCTCAAGCACGCCGTGCTCTCGATGAAAGTGGGGCAGGTTAGCGCGCCGTTGCATCTGAAGGATGGGCGCTACGTGATCCTGAAACTGCTGGGGAAAGAACCCGCCGGCCAGCGCGAGCTATCGGATGTACACGTAAGCGAGGGAATTCGGCAAACGCTGCGCAACCGCGACGAAGAGCTTCTGCGCGCCGCCTACCTGGCGGAAACGCGCAACCAAGCACATATCATCAACTATCTCGCTCGCGAAATCCTCGAATCCGGCGGCAAGCTCCCCGCCGATTAACCTCCGCGCACGCGCTATTCTGCTATCCAATCACCGCCAGAATGTCGCCGGCGTTCACCGCCTGCCCTTCGGCAACCAGCAAGCGCTCCACCTTGCCGCTTTTCGGCGACCGCAGCTCGTTCTGCATTTTCATCGCTTCCACCACGACGATGCCTTGCCCGCCGCTCACCGCCTCGCCCGCCTTAACCAGCACGCGCACAATTTTCCCCGGCATCGACGCAATCACCTGCTGCTTGCCTTCCGCTTCCAGCGCACCGCCACGCTTTCTCCACTGGCGCGGGTCCTCGACGCGAAAAGCGAACTCTCTCCCCTGAATCTTGACGATCAGCTCGCCCGCCGCTTCGCGCACATGAGCTTCGAACGACCGCCCGTCGAGCAGGACCGAGTACAATCCCGGCGCGATCGCGATGCAATCGGCGTTTCGAGTTTTCCCGTCGAGAATAAATTCGCGGCCAGCGTCACGCGTTACCAGTTCGACGGTTCTCGGCTTGCCACCCCTCTTAAGCTCGATCTTCAAGTTTGTCCCTGTCCTGCTTTTTTTGCGCCTATTGCGCTGTCATCCCGAACCGAGCCGCTGTAGCTGCGGATCAGGGTGAGGCCTGCCTTAGGCAGGGATCTGCTTTTGGCGTTTGCTCCCTTTGCAGTTCGACGGCTCATTCGACCGTGCTCCGGTTCAATTCCTCGGTTCGCGCTTCTGCGGCCCAACGCGACCGCTCGGCAACCTTAACCCCATTCGCATTCCCGTTTTCGCGAGCGGCAGCCTGGCTTGCGTGCCACATCGCAGCCGCAATCGCAGCGGCCTCTTCCTGCACTTGATCGTCCGCGTTCTCGGATCTTGCCGCCTGTTTGCGTTCGAGGAATTCGTCCAACCAGTGCGTGTGGATTGCCGCGTTGTGAAAATCCGGCGACGCGAGGATTCGCCGGAAGAGACCGACGTTCGTGCGAATGCCGGTCGCGTAATATTCGTCCAGCGCACGCTGCAAACGCGCGACCGCTTCTCCGCGGTCCGCGCCCCACGCGATCAGCTTCCCGAGCAGCGGGTCGTATTCGTTGGGAACCGTCCAGCCGGCATACATTCCTTCATCGAGGCGAATGCCTGGCCCGGTTGGCACTCGGCGTTCGAGTATTTTCCCCGGACATGGAAAGAAATTGTTGTCGGGATCCTCCGCATAGATGCGGCATTCGATGGCGTGCCCGCGAAACGAAACGTCTTCCTGCGAAAACGGCAACCGTTCGCCCGCGGCGATCCGGATTTGCAGTTTCACCAGGTCGAGCGACGTAACCATCTCCGTGACGGGATGTTCCACCTGCAGTCGCGTATTCATTTCGAGGAAATAGAAATTACGGTTTTCGTCCACCAGAAATTCAACGGTTCCCGCGTTCGTGTAACCACCCGCCCGCGCCAGCCTGACGGCCGCTTCGCCCATTGCGCGCCGCAGTTCCGGCGTCATGATCGCCGAAGGCGCTTCCTCGATCACTTTCTGATAGCGCCGCTGGATGGAGCATTCACGCTCACCCAGATAAACCATCCCGCCGTGCTGGTCGCCGAGAACTTGGATTTCGATGTGCCTCGGCTTCAGCAGATATTTTTCGAGATACACCCGGTCGTCGCCGAACGCGTTGCCTGCTTCAGACGCGGCATTGCGGCGTCCGCTTTCCAAATCCTCCTCGCGCTCGATCAAACGCATGCCTTTGCCGCCGCCGCCCGCCACGGCCTTCAGCACGACCGGAAATCCGATCTCGCGCGAGACTCGCAGAAGCTCTTCGGAGCTGCCGATCGGATCAAGCGTTCCGGGAACCGTCGGTGCGCCGACGCGCTTTGCCACGTGCCGCGCGGCCGTCTTCGATCCGAGCATTTCCATCGCTTCTGCCGTCGGCCCGATGAAAACAGTCCCCGCTTCGGCGCACGCGCGGGCGAACGCCGCGTTCTCCGCCAGGAA
>DASUJR010000098.1:0-14944 GCA_036279175.1 Candidatus Acidiferrales bacterium
CTGACGATCGTTATGACCATCTAGCTTCGAAATTCATCTAGCAGGGCAACGAATTGGCGAAGCTGCGTTCGTCCGTCGGGCATGATCAGCCATGTTGCCAGATAGGCGATGCCGTAAATCGATATATCGAGACCAATCCAACGGGCAGGCCAGTACGAGACGCTCGACTGGATTATGAAAAGCGCTGCGCTGGCGATAACGGCGGTTGCCGCAGGCCGCACTAACGTCAGCAACAACGTTCGAATGTGAATTGCGGTGCCATGGACGCAATACATCAGGCTGGGTATCGTTAATAGTAGTTGCACAGCGCTGAACGAAACGGCAACGCCAAATGCCCCCCAAGGCAACCCCAAGAAAAACGATATGAGCGTGATCGGTGTTTCAATCAGGCTCCACTTCAATTGGCGATCCGTTCGACCCAACGAACAATAAACCCAGATCCAAGCGACATTAAATGTGCCAACAAACGCCGCGATACCCAGCGCCCGAAATATCGGAACAACCGGCAGCCACTTCGATCCTAGTACCAGCGAGATGACGGGCGATGCGTCGGTAAGCAAAAAGCCAATGATAGGCATGCTGACGAAGGTGAGAGTGCCGACGGCGCGATAGTAGAATTGAGCATGGCGCTCGGGCTGGTCTTGGAGGCGGCTCAGCGCCGATAGAACGATGGAAGATATAGGCCGGTTGATCTGCTGAAGAGGCAACAGCAACAGCCTGTAAGCCTGTGTATAGAAGCCGAGCGCTGCATCGGAGACAAAGCGGCCAATCAGAACATTATCGAAATTGCGATTGGCGAAATTGAGAAGGTTGAAAGCCGTCTGATTGGCGCCGATTTTGACCATCGGCCTCACACCGGTGCCGCGACGGGGCAGGCCGGGCAGCCAGCGACAGAACACCAACAACAATATGAGCAACGTCAGGCTGTTGGCATACAGCTGCACTGCCAGGGCCCAATAGCCTGCGCCCCGCCAGGCACTGAGGATCGCTGCGGCAAAGCCTGAGACGACTGTAATGATATTGATGACTGCAATTGCAGTAAAACGCATCTGACGCTTCATCAGTGCGTCATGCTGGACGGTCAGCCCGGCAATGGCAACCGCGCCTGCGAACGCGAGCCCCAACCACAGTACGCGCGGGTCATTGTAAAACCACGCTATTGCTGGGCTGACGGCAGCAATCATGCCTGCGGCCACCATGCCGAGCGCTGCGTTCAGCCAGAACAGCATACTGATCTGCTCGTGAGTGATCTGGGCGCGCTGCACGGTTGCGAGCGACAACCCGCCGGTCTGGATCGCAGTGAGAAAGCCGGTCAGCGCAATCGTCTTTCCAAAGACGCCGAAGTCGTCAGGCACCAAAAGGCGCGCAAGGATAGCAACTCCGGCAACCTGGATGACAAGACGGCTGGCTTGGCCGACCATTGTGACAGCCGCGCCGCGGACACTGCGGCGACGAAGATCGTTTCGAAAGCTCTCCGTTTCGAATAAACGGCTGTCACGGCCTGCCGTAGGCGCGTCTAGCATACGTTCTCGCTTACACGGAACCGATGATGGCGACTTAGCTACAGGCCGACATTCGGTAAAGGTTGACTTTTGATCCAAGCGTCACGGCTCCGAACACGCTCTCGGCGATCTAACCTTGCAACACGTCAGCGAGCTCTTTCAGCGCGCCGCATACCGTTACGAAACGAAAAACGTTTCCTGAGCCAAATTGATTGCAATGCCTCGTCCATCTCGCAACTTCAGACAATCCCAGCCCTCTCTAACGACTCCATCCTTGTTTGACTCTTCCACTATAAACGGATCGTATCCGAGAATGGCCGCTGACGGGCTCTTTATCTTCCGCCGCAGAACACAATATGCATGGATCCAGCTCTGGGGCACAGGCTCGTCATTTGTTCTTGTGGCAAGTCGGGCTAGAATCGTTTCGCAAAGAAGTATCGCGGCCCCACTATCTTTAGTGCTTGCAATCAGGTAGCTCCAATACGGCTTCTGAATCGCGTAGTCGATCCCGTTGTCAATCAAACGTCCACATTGTTTGATCAAATTCCCGTCGAACTCAAATTTGAATTCGTTGACCTGAATCAGGAGCCGCGAAAGGTCATAGATATTCACTCTGTGATATCCGAATCCAGTCCCGTCGAGCGCGATATCGCGCTCAATGTAGCCGTCCGGAAAGACAAAACCGTATAGCCGCGACCGGATGCGATGGCGTATCGGAAAGTAAAGGCGGATAATCGCTGCGCGGCAGAACCTTTTACTGATCACAGAGAAATGTGCGGCCGGCTGCGGTTGAACATACGATCCAAAAAGAACTTTCCTGACGATCACATCGAAACCGGAAAAGTATCGCCACAGAATAGCTTTCTTAACGTCGAGCGCGGCCTTTAAGGCCGAGAGACCGGATGCAAGCTGTGATTGAAAAAACGATTTGTTCTCATCGGACATTGCTACGTTCTTTAATACGTAAATCAGTGTGCATAATGTATCGACGTGTGTATTAAGTACGAGGCAGTTTCCGGTCGATGATCCAAGCGCTGTGTTTTTCAAAGGTCTGTGCGGATGCGTCATTCCGCTCTCACCAGTTTCCAATGAATCATGCAGAAACCACGTTCCTTGCTCCAGCTTGTCTGCATATGAAAGATGTTTCTTTAGTGCTTCAGTAACAACTGAAGCAGTCACAATGATTCGATCGTTTAATGCCTCGCAGAGCAGACGCAGTGCTGCGGCCGAAAAGCGCATGTGACTTTCTCGATTGGACCCAGTCCAGGCGCCATGCTGCCAAAAACCGCCACATTCCTGCATGCGGGAGATAACAGCGCTGACCAAAGTCATGCGTTCTCTGGAGTAATCTGCGCCGCTTATATTCTCTATGGCTTTTAGCGCGAGATAGGCGCTGTAGGCGTCCATTTCCATCGGAGTGCCATTCCTCGGGTCCACGAGGACGCCGTCGCTAAAAAGATGACTGAAGTCGTTTGGCAGCTCCAGTTTTCTGGACGACCCAATCAGCGTCACAGATGCTTGAGGCGGAACGCCATCAGATCTGTAGCAATCCGGATTTATTCTGTCTGATAATGGTTTCACGAAACGCTAGGCAGAGCCTACCTTCCAGCGCGCAATTTAATGCAATCAAATCTTATCGTTCAAAGAAATAAAAATCGGCCCAAGACGTTTCATCAGGATTGTTAAAGTCATACGGATACCGGTTGCGAACAGTTTTGACGAGCTTCCATTCCGGCGCATTAGTGTCGAACCAATCAGTAAAACGGCGATGCCTGATGTGAGAAACATGTCCAGGCAGCTGAACGTTGCTGCTGTAGATGCAGATCGATCGTTCAGCTGACTGCACCAATCGATGCATATAATCGTGGTAGGTGCGCTCCTCGACCAAATGATAGATCACGTCGAGCGACATGGACATATCCGCCGTAACAGGCGTCGCGTCGAATTCTTCGAGCACCATGAAGCTCTTGCTGGGATCGTTCGCGAATCTCTTGCCACAGAGCTCTATGACCTTCATCGAGACATCCACGCCGATATAGTACGGATAATCAGTCAGTGAGAGTTGAGCGCCGTCGCCGCACCCGAATTCGATCACGCTGGCGATCGAATGACGCGCCACATAATCGCTGATTGTTTCAGCCTTGAAAGCAGCCAATCGTCCGTAAGAGCCAGCGCCGGAATTTCCGTTGTTGTCGTAACGGTGTTTCCAGTAGCTTTGAGAAGAGCGAAATTCACCGCGCTTATTCGGATGGGCGAGTGATCGCGACAACGTTCGCGCCGCGGGCCCGATTATTGGGATCGATGCGATCTCCTGCCGCAAACTCCTCATCGCAGTCTCCACAATTCCCCGCATGATCAATTTACCGGCTGTTCGCGTACGACCTCGTTATAGAATTTTTCCAGACGGCTGGTGCACTGGCGGATGTCAAACCTTTCGGCGACAAATCGACGTCCCATCATTCCCATGCGCAGACTCATGCGCGGATCTGACAGTATTTCGATCAAGCGGGCGGCCATGCCGGAAATATCCGCTTCCTCAAAGCGAAATCCTGTTATCCCCTGCCAAATCCCCTCTTCCGCACCACCAAACGCTGACGTGACGACCGGTACGCCGGCGGCCTGAGCTTCCAAGAGCACCAGACCGAAGCCTTCGGCATCGCCATTGGCGGCATGTACGCTCGGCAGACACAGAACGCGGGCGTTGTCCAGCTCCGCTTTAACGGCCTCTGCCGAAAGCGAACCGAGAAATCGTGCTCCGATTCCGAGTTGGCAAGAAAGCTGCTCCAATCGACTGCGCAGCGGACCTTCGCCAATAACGTGCAAGTGCGCTTCGGGGACCCGTGACCGGACAAGCGGCATGGCCCGCACCAGATATTCGCACCCCTTTTTCTCGACCAATCTGCCGACAAACAGAATACGTGCCGGCCGGGCTTGATAAGGGATCGGCCCGGGTCGGAATTTCTCGGCGTCGATGCCAATATAGAAGGTTTTCAGTTTGCTCGCCGGAATGCCATAGGCAATTGCGCGTTCTCTCAGCGCTTCAGACACCGCGATGAAATGCGTATTAGGTGCCCGCGCGAGCTTCAACAGCCGATTGGGGTAGCGCTTCATGTTCGGGCCACCCCTGCCGTTCTCCCACCACTCGCGATGAATGTTGATGTCGTACCCATGAAAGGTGACGATAAGGGGAATATTGAGTACTTGAGCCAGCGCCTCGGCCTCGACGGCGTCTGGCCCGAAATGAGCATGCAGCAGACTTGCGTTACTCCGGCCTAAAACCTTCGATTCCGGACAATATCCAAAATACCGACCGAGCTTTGCAAATACGCGCGCAGACAATGCCTCCTTATTCTCGGACAGCAGGTGGACCTCCACACCGTCGAGACTCAGTTGATCCAGGATTTTCCGGCCAACAAGGATAGGGTGCCACTCCTGATACGCACCGGCCTGCTCTTTAATGAAGGTTTCGGAATACGAGAGGACATCCGACCGATAGACGAACACGGTGCGTTTAGCCATCAATAAAACCGAAGCCACTTGGGCGCGCTGTGGCGCCAAACCTTAAATGTTTCAATCTCATTCTATGCTGGCCTGAGATGCATCCGCTGATTCGACAGCTTTTGCAGCACCGGCCGCTCGAGAAACCGATAAACCAACACTCCACAGATCGCCGATGCCACAACTGCAGACGTCACAAAAAACGACCAAGCATCGATCTGCTCGGCGGACGGCACTTCAACCCGAGCCCACAACTGGCTGAGCGCCGATAAAACAACGGCATGTGAAAGGTAAATCGAGTACGATGCATCGCCGATGACTTTCGGCAGCTTAAATTTGCGTATTCGCCCGCTGCGCTCATAAAAAACGGCGCCGGCGACGATAAGCAAGGCCGGAGCGCCGTAGCCGAGCGCTCGCGGCACATCAGGAATGAACCTATGCATCAGCAGGACGCCAATCCCCAGCATCACAAATAAAATGGCAACCGGAGGTGAAGGAGTAAACAATGAGTTCGTATACAACCAACCCAAGACAACACCGAAAGCGAATTCAAGAACAATGTTCGACGAGTAAAAACCAACGATAGAGGCGCTTGGCGGATTGAAAAACTGCAAACATATGAAAAAAATCAGGACCGCACTCAGCAGTCCAGGGCGCGTCTGCGGGGCGAAGAACAATGTAAAAGCAAAAAGGCCATAGAAGAACATCTCATAGTTGAGTGACCAACCCGGAACCACAAGCGGCCACATTATCTGCGGCACCGCAGGGCTTTGTGCCGGAATGAACAAGTACGATTTTGCGACATACCAAAATTCAAATTGAGTAGACTGTAGCCACTCAGGATGAGCCACGAAAATAAATAGATAAAGGCTTGTGATTGCCCAGTATAGCGGGACTATGCGCACTATCCGGTTCTGCAAAAACTCTCGCGGCCCAATGTCGCGAGAAAACGTCGTGTACCACATGATGAACCCGCTAATGACAAAGAAAATATCAAGGCCGGCAAGCAATATATCGGGGTTTTCCCCCCGAAATCCCAACCGATGAAGCTGAGTGAATGCATGATAAACAACAATCGAAAGTGCAGCGGCACCGCGCAGGTACTGGATCGACAGCAGTTTACCGGCATGGCGAACACTGGGGCCTTTGTCGTGCAAGCAGAAGCCCATCAAGTTAAAAAACAGCCCATCGTTCAGCGATGCCTTTCTACAGATCTGCCTGCGCCAACACGCGCCGCAGCCGGTTGCCGACCGTCGCCCGTAAGAGACGAAGGATGCCTTTGGGCCGGCCGCCCCATCGTAAAAACCGGGTCCAGTCCGCAAATCCGGGCGGGATCTTGTAGCCGCTTTGGAAGATCAGCAGAAAAAGTGCCCGCGCGCGTGTGACGTCGCCGGCGGCATGCTTTGCAGCGATGAGCTCAAAGGCTTTCCGTACACGGTTCGGCTGCTCCGAGATGCGATCGCCGCGCGGGGTGGCATCATATGAATACGTCGCCTTGTCGACGAGGTAGGCCCGGCCGTGTTGCTTCAACACGCGCATGAAAAACTCGAGGTCTTGCCAAGCAGGCAATTTGTCATCGAACAGGCCCGCTTCGATAAAGTGGCTTCTCGGCGCGAATATCTGATTCCCTATAAAGTTCTCCTCAAACAAATCCGACGCCGTAACGACCGACCTTTTTCGCGTAATACGATAAGGCACTCCATTTTTCGTCCAAACTTCTTGTGCATAGAGACACGAAGGCTTGATGCCTTTTGCCGCAAGCCGATTCCAGAATTCGACAAACGCCTCGATGCGGGGGGGCAGAAATTCATCATCGTCATCAAGACCTGTAACGAACGCACCTTTTGCGTTCACGATTGCGGTATTCCGAGAAGCAGGCGCGCCGCGCGGCGTTGGATTCCTGATTACCCTCAACCGCCGATCTACGCCCGCGCGCTGCCTCAAGAACTCGGCAGTGTCGTCCGTTGACGCATCATCAATGACGATCAACTCGAGCACGTCATAAGTTTGGGAAAGGACAGATTCGACCGCGTGGGTCAGATTCGCCACGCGATTGCGGGTCGGCAAATAGACGCTCACAAGCAACGGGTTGTATTCCCCCGAGGCGAAAGCGTCAGCGGGCGTCTTGGTCATGACAGCCTGGTCAGGCGGAGGGCCTGAGCTCGCCCACGCCAGGCCGATAGGCCAGGCGTGAAGGAACGGCGAGACGTGAGCGGGAAGCGACGGCCGCCGGCCGCCACTGCGCCCACTTCGCAAGGACAATTCCGGTAAAGCCAAAAAAGTAGATATTGACTGAACCGTAATCGAGAACGTTGTCGGAAAAGTTCGCCGCCATGTAGGCCAGTATGATCGAAGCCAGCATGGTAGCGCCTCGCGGGTCGTATTTGAAATGGCGCACCACGCGGAAAAACAGGCTGACGTAAATGAGCAAATAGCAAAGCAGCCCCACCCCGCCTGTCTCGTAATATGTCTGGACGTACACGCTGTGCGCGCCGATGCCGCCGCGATAGTACTCCTGACCGCCATTCGCGAGCGGAAAGAAGTTGAGCGAGTTCGGCGCGAAGGAGGCAAGACCTTTTCCGAACACAGGCGAGTCTGCGACGTCTGCAAAAGCGCTCTCCCACATGAGCTCGCGCCAGGCGAAAGAGTTAAGCTGGTCCGCTCTGCTGCCCATTGCACCCGTGTACGTTGTGCCGTGCTCAAGATTGGAAAGGCGGCCGGCGACGGTGGGGATAAACAGGAGAAGGGGCAGCAGCGGCAGGAATAAGAGGTAACGCCGATTGATGAAAATCGCGTACGTCGCGAGAATCAGGAATGTTCCTGCCCATGCGGAGCGGGTTTGCGTCAAGATGAGCAAGAGCAGCAGCAGCCCGGAATAAGGGATGATCAGCTTGCGGACGAAGGACGTGAATTGGACGGAAGACGACGACAGGAGAAAAAATATGACGCCCAGAATCACCATCAGGTAGAACGCGAATCCGTTCGGGTGGATGAAAGTTGATTGCAACCGGTTACCGGAACCGAGCGACAGTGCCAATTCGATCAGGCCCACCGCCACCGGGACGGCCGACGAATAGACAATCGCCTTGAGTAAATACCCCGAGTGGCGAAAAGCGGCCCGGACAAGAAATGGCATGGCAAGAAAACTGACGTATGTAAGCAGCACGAGAAACGCCCGAATGCCCCCTGCTTTGTCGGATGACCAGGCGATCGATGCCCCCGCGACGAGAATGAATGGCGCCCAGATGCGCAAAGGAAAGGAAATCGACCCAGCCCGCCTCAACGTCAGCAGCGCAGCGAGGCCAAGAATGCCCAGATTCAGAAATGCGCCGGCGGTCATTTCCATGCCGGCGACGTGGATGCGCATGGCGTCAAACACGCGATCCATGCTGGACCGCGTCAAGAACAAGATGAACGTCAGGACTTCCACGAAACGGACTGTGTGTTTCGATTGATAAGGTGGCTGTCCTGCTTTGCCTTCTTTCGCTCGATGTATGACGCGAGCCGATGGCCAAAATCATTCCAGTATTTCTCGTAGTACGTACTGCTGATGTGCGCCGCGAGGAAAGCCAGAGTAAAGCTCAGTAGTCGTTTGCTATACCTCGTAACGACGTCGCCTTCCCCCAGCCAGCCTGCGCACGTCAGCGGATGGATCACGTACAATGCGTATGAGAGCTTTGCGCAATAACTCAATGGCGCACTTGAGAGAGCGGTTTGAAGCCATCCTTCGCGCGGATAAATCGTCGAATATACAAGCAGCGCCGCAACATAGGCTCTGAAATAATTTGCGGGCCCAAGTTGCTCATGACACGTCAGGAACAGCGCCGCCATCAGCACGAGCGTCACGGTCGGGGGCCATTTTTGACCCACACGAGCGAATGACGACAAATTTACGAAGAGGGCCAACATTCCGCCGGCCAAAATCTCATCAACACAAAACCAGGTAACAATAGAAAATTCCATTCCGTAGATGGCCCGGGCCAGCGTGATCGCGACGCACGCTGCCGGGACGAGAAGAAGCAAGCTGCCGGTTCCGAACGCCGCAACCGCGACCCCCGCAAACAGGTAGAACTGCATTTCGACCGACAGGCTCCACAACTGCTTTCCGTATGGCAGAAGCGCATGCGGAACAAGATTCGAATAGAAGAACAGGTTGCTGGACCACACGCCGGCCGCAGGCTGCACCACTATCAGCATCGCAAGCAGCACCAGCCACGCGAGCGGCAAAATACGAAAGAATCGGCGGACAAAGAAAGCGAGCACGCTGCTGTTGCGCAACAGCATGGAGACGATCAAAAATCCTGAAAGGCAAAAGAATATGCTGAGCCCCGCAGCCGCGACCATGACGTTCAAATGAAGCCATTTCGGACCTATCGGAAGCATGTGTCCGGCCAAGACAAGTAGAATGCTTATGCCACGCCAGCCGTCCAAAGCGCGAAGGCGGTGGAGTCGCGGATCAACGGACGTTGACAATCGAGAGCTTGACAAAGAAATAATCAGTCCCTCGCGCCAGACGTGGCGTACGCCACTGGCGACACTAGCGACGGCATCATCTAATTTCACTGTGCTGTGAGCAGCCACGCTACCGCCGTTGGGGGTGAAACTGCGTTTTCACCCGCCATTAAAGATTTTCCGCGTGCCAGCATGTTCACGCTGCTGGCAGTACAGCCTCGCCCTTCAAAGTGACCGAAACGGAACGTCCCAACAGGCCGAGAAGCACGCGGATGCGGCCGGCGGAATCCAACTGCTCGAGCGTGCCCACCAAATCAGTGAATGGTCCGTCGGCAACGCGAACGCGTTGACCGACCTCCAATCGGGGCGTCAAATCGACTGATCCGTCCGCTCGCGTTCGTTGCTGCAGAGACTCCACGATACCGGGGACCAAGGCTAACGGCATCTCACCTTGCGTAATCATATGTGTCACGCCGCGTGTGCCATTCACGCAACGCCAGCGGTCGTGCAAGAGGTCGAGCTGCACAAAAATATAATTCGGAAACAGCGGCACCAGCACGCTTTCAAGTCGTCGCGCGTGCCGTCGCGATTTGCGAAATCGTGGGCAGAAAGCAAGAAGGCCTTGCTTCTCGAGATTGACTACGGCGCGCCCTTCAGCATGAGGCTGCGTCTGCGCAGCGTACCAGCGAGTGCCGGCCGTCAAGCCTCGTTGGCCGTCGACGGCGGGAATGAATCCACGAACTGCTTGCATCCGTTCGACACCCCGCGGTCAGCGCCTCTTGGCACCGAAGCAGTGAAGCTTTTCATTTCGTTATTTTCATGACGGCGACGCATATCCGGCGCGCGGTTGCCCGAGATAAGAGTACGGCGTCATGTAAGACGAGCTTCGATAATAGTCGTAGAAACGTAATCGCTTCATGTCGACGCGCGTCAGTACCGTTCCCAGTATGCGGCTAGAATCGGGCGCAAGCGTATCAAGCGCTTGCACGACAACATCTCTGGGCGTGCTGTCCCACCGAATTGTGAGAATCACACGATCGGCGATCTCGGACAGCGCGCGTGCATCCACCAGAGGAACAAGCGGGGGCGCATCGACGATGACGTAATCGAAATGGTCTCTCAATTGCTTGAGCATATTGCTCATGGCGTCGGAGAACACGAACTCGCTAATGCTGGTGTTGACCGGGTTTCGCTGCGGCGGTGACGGCAGAATCGCCAATGCTGTTGAACGGTCGACAAACAAAGCCTCCTCGAAACGCGCTTGACCCGAGGCGACCTCGATCACGCCGGCACTCGCCGATGGACACAAAGATCGGCTCATTTCTGGATTGCGCAGGTCACCCTCCATCAGGATTGTGCGAAGACCGGTCGTCGCAAGCGACAGCGCGAGATTGACGGCAAGCGTGGTCTTTCCCTCCCCGTCGACCGAGGACGATACCACGACGGTTTTCACCGACCCCGTACGCGACGCGCGCTGAACGGCGAGCCGAACCGCCCGCACCGACTCGGCAAACAGCGAGGTCGGCTCTTCCAGCACATACCGCATGAGCGGCGGTTGCATCGCCGCCGGCAGCATCTCAACAGCGCGCCGGTTGTATCGGCTTAACTCCTGACGACCGCGGCTCGCGCGGCTGGCAAGTTCGCGCGAACCGATCAGCGGAATCGAAGCAAGCGTTGGAAGACCGGTGACCTCTTCTGCTTGCCGCGGCGACTTTACCCGGCGGTCGAAATATTCGAGCGCCATGGCCAGCAGGCATCCCAACCCAATTCCTGCTAGCAAGGCTCCCGGCAGTATCAGGAACGTCCTGGGGAATGAGGGACTGACCGGAATATCTGCCTTGGACACGATACGGAAGTCGGGCAGATCCGCAGTTTCATGCGCGCTCGTCTCCTTATATCGGGCGAGGAACGACTCGTAGAGAGAGCGACTGGTGTCTGCCTCGCGTTGAAGCTCGCGAAGGCGAACGCGCGCATCTCCGGTCTCATCCGAAACATGCTTGAGCTTATCGAGGCTTTGTTGAAGCGCATCTTCCCGTGCTTTGGCCACTTGATAGCCTTGGCGCGCGCTTTCGAGAATCCGCTGAATTTCCTGGTTAATGAGCTTTTGCGTCTCGCGCAGCTGAGCTCTTGCATTTACCACTTGCGGATGTTGAGGGCCGTACTTGCTTGATGCATCGGCCAGGTTCTTGGCCACTTGCGCGTACTGCGTCCGTAGCTGAGTGATGACCTGCGATGACAAGGCGTCGCTCAAGGCTCCCGGGTCCACTTTGCCCTTCGCGATTTCCTGGACCTGCTCGAATTTGGCGCGCGCCTCCGCGGTTTGAGCGTGCGCATCGATAAGCTTATTGTTCAGATCGGTAAGTTGCTGATCGCTGACCGTAGCGCCCGGCACAACGCTGGCAGCCTGAGCCAGTGTCAGGTTGTTCGCGGCCCGGAATTCCTCGACCGCCCGGTCGGACGCCAGCACTTTCGACCTCAGCCGATCGAGCTGATCGTTAAACCAGGACGATGCGATTTTATTTGTGTCATATTTTCCATGCACCAACTCCTTGAAGTACGAACTGACGATTGCGTTGGCGATTTTAGCGGCTTTCGTCGGGTCTTCAGATTGAACACTGATGTCGATAAGAAATGTCGTCTGCTGGCGTTTCACCGTCAGTCGGCGCTGTTGCAAGAAGCCGAGCGTTTGAGCTTTCGCGATATCGTCCGCTGATTGTCCGGGGACCCGCGGACGCGCGGGTATCAATAGCTTTTTAATTGGATAGAGAATCAGACTGCGAAGGCTGGTGTGCGGGCCGAATTCAGGATCGTGAGCGAGATTTAGGCTGTTCACGACCGATTGCAGCACGCCATCCGACTGGATCAAATTCACCTGGCTGTTAACGTAAGTATTGTCGGAATCGTAACTCGACGCCGGCGGCTGTCGATTGGGATTGCTGTCAATAACGTTGCTGCGGTGAGGATCGATCAGGATCGTTGCCGTCGCGGTATACCGCGGCGTGACAAGAAGCAAAAAAATAACAGCGGCCGCCAGCGCAATAAGCGTCGCCAATATAATGGCGCCTCGACGACGCCGCAGGATTTTGATTATTTCACGCAGGTCGAACGAGTCGTCTCCCCGACCACCATCCGGTACGGCCGGCACTGCTTCAATAAGATCCCTGCCGGAATGGCGGAAATCAGAGGCGGGCTGTAGCATTTTGCTGGCGACCTCGAATCCCTACTGCAACTTACTGATTGACAAACTGTCGCGGTTCGCTACCCACCTGCCGATCTTGATGCTCCCGGCCATTTATGGCGAAGAGCCGGAAAAGCCAGACTCAATTTGATTTCACCATCAGATCCCTTCCCCGTTGCCTGCCAAACGCGTCCCAAACTCTTCGCCACCACGTGGACCACACGCCGCGGGCGAACCATCTAACTGCGGTTCCCCGAGACGTTTTCTCTCCATGCCGCCTGGACATAACTGGCGGTTTCAACGCGCGACGCAGGCGGGGGTTCCGCTTCGCACAATGAAAATGTTGCTGTGCACGAACATGAGATCATTACGTCATGTTGCGAAAAATGAGGCAACGCGCGCTCTTATCACAAGGATTTCACAAGGATTAATGTAAGCTCACTTGGTCCGCGTGCGAGACGCGAAGCGTCACAAATGAATCCGTGGCGTCGCTTGAGATGGAAACCTCCTGCTGGCGAAGTGAAGCGCTGGAAGCCTACGAGCTTCGGCCGCCCGGTTCCATCGGCCAGAAAAAAGCTGGAACCTTGGGTGGTTCAACGTGCGCGGCGTCAGAATTCGGCTTTAGCGGTAATGCCGATGTAGTGCTTGTCGAAGCTGGACACGGCTTGGCTGCTGTCGCGCCGCAGAAAGCGGTACTGCAGAGAAATCGAGCTGATGTTATTCAACAAATACTTTAGCTGCGCATCGACGACGTAAACATTATCTTCACGGGGCTGCGTCTTGAAATGATCTTTCTCGTAAGCGGCGGCAGTCGAGAAAATGACATTCCGGCGCAATTCGTAGTCGAAGCCCAGCTGTGCGGCATCAGCCAGGACAGCGGTCAAACTGGTATCGAAAGTTGCAACGGCCTGCTCGGCGTTGAAATAAATATCGAGCCTCCGCGAGGGGCTCCAGGTCAGCATCGCCCTGTAAGTCGGCCCCTGAAGAGTGCCGATCGAGTCCGCCTCGAAACGCTGGTTTCTATAACCGCCAGCGAACTCGCCTTTAATCAAATGCGTGAGCTCGACATCGATACCGACGAGCGCGCGATAGCCCTCTGAGTCGAAAGATTGGTCCGGCGTACCACGCAGGCGCCGCACATTACCTTCAAGCGCGGTGAAAACCGCTGTCTTCTCAGAAAGAGCATAGTCGAGCCGCCCGTGTGCGACGTAGACTTGGCCGTCGCGCGAATCCTGATTGATGGTCGAGCCATTCTGCGCGACGGTAGAGCCGTAGTCGTAGGAAGCGATGCTGGCGCCGACGGAGCCGGTAAAGCGGCCGAATTCATGGCGCAATGTCGTGTCGCCGGACACCAGGCTGTAAGGGGTCGGCTTAACGGCGTTAGCGGGCGAAGTCAGGCTGCCAAGAGCTTCGTGGAGGTAGGCGGCCTCAAATGTCGTGAGTATCGAGGTCGCGTGATCGATATCGAAATGACCTTGGCCTTTCAGACTTGCATCATTCTGGTTGAGGCCAGAGTGTTCGCGATAGATAGTGGAAAGCGCGGAAAGTTTTAGATCGAGGCCGTGCCGCTCCCACAAGCTCTGAGCATGCAGGCTGGCGCCTAGCCTGCTGGCCAGGTCCGCTTCCTTGTCGGTATTGGACGAGAACACATTGCTGTCGTAGAAGCCGCCCGCGCTCACCGCCGGATTGAACATCCAGGCGCCGTAGCGGATGCCGGGCGATTGATATTCAGGCCAGTGCCTGCTCCGGACCGGGGTGTCTTCGGGCGCAACGGCTTCACGCGTGCCGGGGTCGCTCAGCAGCGGCAACGGCGTTGGATCGAACACGTGGAGTGCATTCCAGGGCGGCGTCCAAAGCGCAGGCGACTCCGGAATAGCTTGCGCTTCTGAACGCGAGGTCGATCCGGCGATCACGAAAACGACAAACGCCGACCCCAACCACAAGCGTCCGCACACGCTTAGCGTCTTGACGGCCGACGTCATCGCACGTGATCGCCCCTTCGCACTCCGCACCGACCGAATTCGACGAGTCGTTGTTTGCCGTCCACATCCGCGCTTCGTTTGACCGCTTTCCGGCAGCACCGCGGCGGCAAGGCGGAATTCGCCTCCAAGGCTCGGCTTGGTGCTGACACATCCGACATTTGAAATGCCCCGGTACACGCAAACGGGGGCGTTCAGAACATGCGCTCGGATACGCGAATATTGTCGCCAGGAAACACCCGCACCCGTTGGTCAAGCGCAACGGTTTGCTCGGTCGGGCGGCCGGCACGGCGCACATAAATCTGGTTTTCGTTGGCGCGGTAAGTTAGCCCGCC
>DASUJR010000099.1:0-6355 GCA_036279175.1 Candidatus Acidiferrales bacterium
CAGTCCCCGTATCCACAGCGCGCCGTACAGGTGCCTCAGGCCGAACCGTGATACCAGCACCAGCACCAACGCCGTCGCATACCACGTCATCATCAGGTATCTTGAAAACACCGCTGTCTTGAAGACGACGAAGTTCGCGCATACGAGCAGGAGGAAGGCGAACGAAATTCCTTTCACGGCCAGCTCGAGTTCCTTCTCCGGCCGCCGCGCGTCTGGACTGTGGTTCCGGTCCAGCAAATACAGCACCGCTAGAAGGAACGGCAGATAGAAAACCCAGTAGTCGCGTGGACTCATTCCCTTGGCCGACACGCCAAGCCAGTGTTGCACGCCGATCTTCGATACGACGTGCGATACAACCAGAGCCGCCGCGTCACCCGTTGCGAACAGCGCGCGCTGCACCGTCTTGTGCTTCAGCCATTGCGCCCACGCGGCTCGCCCGATCGTAGTGCGAACGCCGGGCGCTATCCGCGGCCCCGCCGCCACATTCGCGCCGTCCGCTTCGATCGCCTGCACATCCTGCGCCTTCGTCACCATACTCGTATCGGCTCTTGGCGAACGTCCGAGGCCGTCGAAATACAGCTCACCTCGCCTCTGCTCGTCGCCGTAAACTCTCGAACCTTCTCCGTCACAAATTGCGAAAATTCGCTCTTGAACCTCTCCGACCCAAACTGCGCCACGTGAGCGCGAATGACTTCCGGACGGAATTTCGACTCGTCGCCTTCGAAGCATTTGATCGCATTCGCAAGGGATTCAAGTGACTGAGCGTCAAAAAAGACGCCGGTCGAACGCTCCGCTTTGCGCCCTGCCTCCAGGGAAAGCCCCATAACTGTCTCCAAAGCGCCGCCTTGCCCATACGCAATTACCGGCCGTCCAAATGACTGCGCTTCCACAGGAGCAATCCCGAAATCCTCCTGTGCTGGAAAGATCAGCGCCCGGCACCGCGCATACCCCTCACGAAGCGAATCTCCGTCCAGCCTGCCAACAAACTCCACCGTCCGCCCGGCAAGTTTTCGCAACCTTTTGTATTCCGGTCCGGTACCAACCACACGCAGTTTTCGCCTCAGCCGATTGCATGCCTCAATCGCGAGGTCAACTCGCTTGTAAGCAACAAGGCGACTCACCACCAAGTAGTAGTCCTCAATGGTCGGCGAGATAAAGCCACCTGTAACGTCCGCAGGTGGATAAATGACACTGCTTTCCCTCCGATAGTATTTTCGAACGCGCGAGGCGACGTAGCGCGAGTTCGCGACGAAGTAATCGACGCGTGCCGCCGTGGTTACATCCCAAATCCGCGCATAATGCGCCGTCAACGAAAACGCCGCACGATTTACCGGATTCATCGTTTTTCGGTAATCGTGATACATGTCCCAGATGTACCGCATCGGTGTGTGGCAGTAGCAAACGTGGCAGGTTCGCGGCCCTGTGATGACCCCTTTTGCAGGCCCCGATTCCGAACTGATAACTAGGTCGTACCCACGGAGATCAAACTGCTCAAGCGCATAAGGGTAAAGCGGGAGGAAGTGCCTGTGCCATCGCTTTACTCCGGGAATCCGCGAGAGGAATGACGTCGTCAGCGGCATGTGCCGCAACTTGGCTGGAATGCGGTGCTCCGAAGCGACCGGCGCGTACAAATGCGCGTTCGGGAAAACATCTGCAAGAGCTTCGAGAACTCTCTCCCCGCCCCCATACCCGTTCAACCAATAATGAACAATCGCAACGCGAAGGCTCGATTCCATTTTCCGCCTCAAATCAACTTCAAGACGTACCGGTGATACGCGCTCCGCGGCGATTTCTCACCGATAATCTTTAGTCCCTTCCTCGCAAGCGAGCATTCGATCTCAGAACTACTTCTCCGTATCCGGCGCACCCCCCGTCGCCAAAACCTCGGCAGGAGGGAATCCGGGAGAGCCATCTTGACCCAATAGGGAAAAGTCTGATCGCGTGTGTCAAACTGCAGGTACGCGACCCCATCAGGCGAAAGCAACCGGCTGACCGCTTCGAGATATGAATCGATAATCCCAAAGTCGGGAATATGCTGAAAGACCAGAAGCGAATAGATGAACGTCACTTGGCCAGCTACGTCCGCAAGCACGCTCGGTAGCCCCGCTGGTTTAGCAACACGAACGAATCGAGCTCTAGAAATGCCCCGCTCGGCTGCGAATCCTCGCGCTCGCCGGATCATACCCTCCGAGATGTCCGCGCCAACCATGTTCTAGAATATGGCGCAAAGAGGAAGCACGAGCCGTCCAACGCCGCAGCCAATTTCGAGCCCGACCGTCGGTTTCACTTCAAATTCTTGGACGATAGGCAGCAGTTCTTCTTTCACCGTTTTCTGACCGCTCTCCCAGAACAATCGCGGATCGCCGCCAGCCAAGTCCGTCATGATGTAGCCGAACGCGTCGTCTTCGGCAAAGTCATTCCATTTCGATCTTGCGCTGCAGTCGCCAGATGAGGTTTCCATTAGCACTCTCCGACACCATTGTTAGCCAATGCCATCCGCGCATTTGCCGACTGAGTGGAATGTGGCGAAAGCCGGGCGGCATAGAGAAATCCCAAGGCCATGAACCAGGGAGCCCAAAACCATGAATTTTGAAACATGATCACCAAAAGAAGTGCGGTAAAAGCGGCCAGCCCCGCACGACCGAAGGACTGCCATGCTCGTTGCGCAATTTTTCGCAACCAAAAACAAATAACAATTAGCCCAATTACGCCGTAGCCCACCAGCCACTCCACAGGAATGACCCCCGGAACAACCGAACTCGGAAACAGGTGAGTTTCCGCGGCGTAGTCGCCATACCGACCTGGACCGATCCCCATAAAAAGTGCCATCGGCTCGTCTCCCAGGATCTTCATCGCATACTCTGCGTGAAACTCTCTTTCGACGAACGTACGACCCACCACGGTTCCTGAACTATCCGCTTGCTCGTATTTCATCCTCGCGTAAAGCTGCTGGATTCCAAACCCGACCAAAACCAAACTTGCGAGGGCAGCAACACGGCGCAGTACTTTACTTCGCAGCAATTTTGTCGACGACATTGCGGCCAAGAACACCACAGCGCCGAGAGCGGCCTGGCCCGAGAGAGACGCAAATGTGCCTACGGCTGCAACGATCGCTCCAATTACTAGTAGAGAATCTCGGCGCCCGTGTAGCGACTGCTGGCGTAGCGCCAGCACCAAAACGACCAGCGAGCTAAGCATAAAAAGTCCAAACATCGGAGCTTCCTCGTAGGTGCCACCCATTCGCGGGATCACGCCAAGCGCCCCGGTTCCGATAACCACCTGACGAGCGACGTAGTCGCGCAAATATCCCTGCACGCCTTCCGGCGCAGGCAACAACCGAAACGCCGCGCCATACATATAAACGCTTATCGCCATTTCAGTGATCACGCTGGCCGCCAACCAACGCGCGGCGAGTGCTCCCAGCCGAGCGAAATACCTGATACAGACCCAAAACCAAACTAGGCTGGTTACAAGCGCGAGCGGGTCGCGGAGAATGATGTACCAAGCCGCGTGTGGTCGGCTGGGATCGACCCTGTGTAGCAGCACCCCCAAGAAGGCGCTCACGGATGCAAGCGCGATGAGGCCAATGCCCGGCCTTACCTTGATTTTCCAACTGACAAGGAAAAATGCCGCAACCGAGAGCATGAGTGTCGGGTCGATCCAGGAAATGCTTGGATCATCCACTAGCTTGACCGTTCGGGCGAACGGCATCAGAAAGAGGGCCAGGAGAAAACAGAGTTTGGCTACTCGCTCCCTAACCACCCGGACATCCTCCCGACAAAGGAATTCCAGTAGTACCCAGCCTTCGGTACATTCAGCTTCGCCAAACATAGCGCAGACCCGCCGAGGGATCTTGAGGCCATGTAGAACGCGAACCAAGCAGGATAGCCCCTCCTTCGCAGGACATGACCCAACCCGCACCCATACGCCCGCGCACGCCGCCGAGTCGCGGCGCCGAATTCCGTCGCATACCCTTGGTGGTTTATTTCTATGGTGCAGTCGCGGGCGATATCCCCGCCGGTCGAGAGTATGCGCACGAGTAGATCGCTTTCTTCTCCAGACTGGTAAGGCGATGCCGCGCCGACGCCTAGGCCCTCATCAAAACCGCCGACTTTTTCGAGAGCAGACCTCCTAACAAAAATCGCTGGCGAAACGGTTCCCGTTGCCCACACACCAAACCGGCCGACTCGGCCTGACTTTTCCCTGTCTCCAGCGACAGATACTCCGTTCCGGTCTACACATCTGCCTACCGCCACTGCCAGTGAAGGGCGTGCTCTAAACATATCTATCAACTTGGCTAACAAACCAGGCGGATACCAGCAGTCGTCGTCGGGGAATCCGACGATCTCCCCTTTAGCTTGCCGCAAGCCTACGTTACGCGCACGTGAGAGCCCTCGCTCGGAACGCAAATGCCGAACCATCAAACGCTGCGTTTGGGCCTCGATGACGAGGTTCACGCGATTATCGTCATTTTGGTCGACAATAATCACCTCGAAGTCCTTGGACGTCTGTGACTGCAGCGACGTTAACAAAGTGCGAAGTTCAGCGGTACGACCTAAGGTCGCCACAATAAGAGAAATATGTTCGCGCATTGGCACGCCTCGCTTACCCAGCCCGTTCAGCCACCGGAGCCCGCAGCCAGCGGCCTACGTACCGAATTAGTGCGATGATACCGGAGTATGTCCAAGCAACGATAGGTCCGCTCACGTGATCAGGGCGGTCCCCATAAAAAGCCAAGAGGATCACGGGCGTAAAGGCAGTCAAGCACGCGATCTGGACAATAAGTTCATAACGGGAACCATCTTTTGCGATGTCGGGCGGCCCGTATTTTCTCAACGTGTATGCCGTCACGCGTGACAAGCCCAAGCTGAAAAATAGAGTAGCCGCAAGCCTCATTCCCTCATGCCACCCAACCACTGGGACCATTACGGGAAGGTATTTGTACGTAGCAAGCACCGTGAAAGTGAGAACACTTCCAAACCGTCTTTCTCTGACGGTTCCAGACGAATGAAAGATCAACAATGCCAACACCAAGGCCGAAACGGCCCCGTACGACAGTCCGAAACTCCGTCCCTCAAAAATGGAGCAAAGTGCCACGATCAACAAAAAGATGGATATCCGCCAAGCACAGAAAGGGGGCATTCTGAGTCTGGCGGAAACGCTCGCGGGAATCCGCCTGTCTTCTCCCGCGTCGGCCAAGTCATTTATCAGATAACCGATCTCGTAAAGCGACCAGAACCCCACTTCCATTAGGACCACAACAACCGGATTTTCCCCATATCCCACTGACAACACCAAGACGAGCATGACGGCGTCCACTGACAGAAACGCGGCACCGCCCGTCACCGTTTTGAGACGCGAGAAGTACGTATAAAGAAGTGGGATGTAGTACGACCACAACGGTCTGCCCAAGGACTCGCTCAATTTTCTACGACCCGCACGTGGGCCAAATCCCGGAACCGCTGCGGCACAGGCACTCCGGGCCGACTCATGAAGCAGACCCGCGTTGCCTTTTCAATCAAATCGCCGTCTTCCGGATTGTCGGTGTACACAGTTGGCCGATCGACCAGGAGGACAGGAAACGAATTTACCAGGTGCATCCATTTCTTGCCGGTCAAGTCTAAAGCAAGCCTGCCTATACAGCGTTCCCCGGAACCGTAAGCGAGCTTGGAGGAGACAACACCGGTTATTCCAAGTCGTCTGGCTACCTCGGTTGCAACGACGTCCAACGACGCAGTCGCTAGAAAGACCGAACCACCGGACTTTGTTTCACTCACAACAGCGGCCTTCACGATGGGGTCGAGCCTCTCGCTAACACATATCTCGACATATTTCTCTGCGGCGGCTTCGAGTACGGACCTTGTCAGGCCCCGGAGCGCATAAATAACAGTGCGGCGTGAAAGATCCCATCGCAAAAATACAGAGACTTTTCGAACCAAAACGGTGTTCGCGAGACGCAGCATTGCTCGTCGCCAGCCCTTCAGTTCCAAGCTGTTGACGAATGCGCGAGTCGTATCCTCGCGAACCAACGTTCCACATAAATCGACGACAAGCGACACGCATACTCCGTACGGCGCCTTTTTTCGGAAACACTCGGCCCAAAAACAACAACTTCGTCCATCCTCCGGTAACGACGCCTCAGGCCATTGCGTCTCGGCACCGCGGAAAAAATAGCAACAGACTCAGCAATAAGAACACGTACGACAGAACCGTAGCCCATGCCGAACCGAGCGCCTGCATTCGGGGAATGAGCGCAACGTTCAGCCCAACATTAACGATGGTGGCGGCGGCGATAATCTTCAGAAGGAGCTTGTCATGCCCGCGACTCACAAGGAATATCCCGAGGAGCGAGGAG
>DASUJR010000100.1:0-24427 GCA_036279175.1 Candidatus Acidiferrales bacterium
ACGGCAGCAGCATTCGTCGTCTCAGGCGTGGCGTACAGTGCGACCACGATCCTTAGGTAATAATAGAGCCCGATCACGCTCGTCGCGATCAACACCAGCACCAGCGTCCATATGTTTGACGACGTGCCCGCCGCCAGAATGTAGAACTTCCCTATAAAGCCCGCCGTCAGCGGAATACCAGCGAGCGACAGTAGCATAGCCGTAAAGATCAGCGCCAGCGCGGGCCTCCGCCAGAACAACCCGCGGTAGTCGTCGATCGAATCCGCGTCCCGTCCCGTAGGCGAAAGCATCGTGATCACCCCAAACGCGCCCAGCGTGGTGATGAAATACGCGACCAGATAGAACGTAACCGCTTCGACCGCCAACGCCTGCGTTGCCGCCTGGAATGCCACCAGCAGATACCCAAGGTGCGCGATCGACGAGTACGCGAGCACGCGTTTCACGTTCGACTGTAGCAGCGCGAGGATATTCCCGGCGAACATCGACGCGATCGCAAGGATCGTAAAGACGATGTACGTTCCCGACCAGTGATGCCACCACGAACCGTAGAAATACCGCACCAGCAGCGCGAATATGCTTCCCTTCGACGCCGTTGCCACCCACGCTGTGACAGGCGCCGGCGCGCCTTCGTAAATGTCCGGCGTCCAGATGTGGAAGGGAACTATGCCAAGTTTGAATCCGATCCCGGTGATAAAGAGCGCCGTTGCAGTGGACACGATCAAAGGCGAAAAGGCGCGGCCCTGCGCGAAGTACGCAGCGATTTGCCCGATCTCCATCGAACCGGTCTGCGAGTAGATCAACGCCATGCCGAAAAGCAGGAACGCCGCCGAGGACGCCGCAAGGATCAGGTACTTGAGACCCGCTTCGAGTGGCAGCGCGCGGCCGCGCAAGTATGCCGCCAGCGCATACAGTGAGACGCTGAGCAGCTCGAGCCCCAGGAAGAACGATGCGAAATGGCTGCTGATAACGATGGTTTCGGCGCCCAGCGCGGATAGCAGCAGTAGCACGTAATACTCTTCGCGGAATCCCGGCTGCCGGTCGAGATATTCGTACGAAATCAACGTGACGAAGATCGCCGCCCCCAGCATCAACCCCACATAAAAAATTCCGTAGCGGTCAACGACGAGCAGCGGCGTTACCTGTCGCGGTACGATTGCGGCAACGTTCCACAATGTTGCGAAGGCTGCGCACAGGCCCGCCAGCGTAATCAGCGCGGCAAGCTGATGGCTCCGGCGGATGGCAATCCCGATCAGCACAAGAATGGATGTTCCGCCGGTGATGATCAGAGGAAGGATCGCTAGATAGTCGCGCCCATGCATACTTATTTCACCTGTTCATCGACCGGAAGAATGCCGTGCGGCACCGGCGTCACTAGCGCGACGTTCTTCTGCATCGCGTTCATCGCCGGACGGAAAGTGTTGAAAATCGGCTGTGGATATACGCCCAGCCAGAGCAGCAGAGCGATCATTGGAGCAAGCGCAACCACTTCTCGCGCGAACAGGTCGGGCAATTTCCAGTCATGGACGTTCGGCCCGTGGAAGGCGCCCTGCACGAAGCGCAACGCGTACAGCGTCGACGCCAGAATGCCGATCGCGCCGAAGACAATGATGATCAAGTGCTCGCGATAAGTCCCCTGCAAAACCAGGAATTCCCCGACGAAATCGCCCAGGCCCGGCAGGCCTAAAGACCCCAGTGCAAAAAAGAGCGCAACTCCGCTGAGCCGCGGAACCGTGGCCCACAAGCCTTTCAGACGATCGATCTGGCGCGTTTCGGTCCGTTCCTGCAGTGCGCCGACGATCACGAACAGCGCGCCGGTGCTGAGGCCATGTGCCAGCATCACCATCACGGCGCCCTGCAGCGCCAGCGCGTTCCACGCGAAAATCCCGATCAGCACGAATCCAAGATGGCTCACGCTGGAATAAGCCACCAGTCGTTTCAAATCCGTCTGGCCAAACGCAAGGATCGCCCCATAAACCACTCCGATCGCTCCCAGCGCCATCGCGTACGGAGCGAATGCGTGCGCTGCGCCCGGAAACAGAGGCACGACGAAGCGCAAGATGCCGTAGCCTCCCGTCTTAAGCAGCAGGCCGGCCAGGATCACGCTGCCGGCGGTAGGCGCTTCGGTGTGCGCGTCCGGCAGCCATGTGTGCAGCGGAACCATCGGCAACTTCACCGCGAACGCAACGAAGAAGCCAAGCATCAGCAACAGGGCAACATGCGGACTGAGAGGCGTTCCGAGCAGCGCGTCATATTCGAACGTGTACACGCCAGTGGCAGCGTGATGCTCGAAATACAACATCAGGATCGCGATCAGCATCAGCAGGCTGCTGAGCTGCGTGAACAGAAAGAATTTGACCGCCGCGTAGACACGGTTTTCGTGTCCCCACATCGCAATGATGAAATACATCGGAACGAGCATCACTTCCCAGGCGAAATAGAACCAAAAGAGATCGACCGCGAGAAAAACGCTCGTTACGCCCGCAAGCACCCAAAGCAAATTGAAATGGAAGAAGCCGACGCTGATTTGGATTTCTTTCCACGACGCCAGGATCGAAACGATGCCCAGGAAGAACGTCAGCATCACGAGCAACAGGCTGAGGCCGTCGATCGCGAGATGAAAATGGATGCCGAAGCGAGGAATCCAGGACCAGTTGAGTTCATCCAGCCAGCGCCCCTGATGGAGCAAGCTGATCTGCCCGTAATGGCGCACCCAAAAGCCGAGGCCCAGCGCAAAATCCGCGGTTACAGCGGAAAGCGCAATCCATCGTGGGACGTTTCGACCGAGTTTCGAAAGTGACGCTGCGAGAACACCACCGCCGAGCAGGATCAAGATGAAAGCGAGCAGAATCATAAAAAGATCACCAGAATGATGACCAACACCGTGCCGATGGCGATGCTTGCGGCATACCAGCGCACCCGGCCGCTTTCCGTAACGCGAAGTCCGCGCCAGCAAGCGCGCGAAGTGGCAGCTACGCCGTCGTAGAACGAATCGACGGGGTCGTTTTTGTCAACGCGCGCGAACCATTTCACCGGCTGGACGAATGCATGGTCGTACAGCCAGTCCATTGCCCAATCGCTGTACCAAAGCTCGCGAATCGCCCTGCCGATCGTGTTCGATGTCAGCGACTCAGCGAGTTCGCGCTTGCGATAGAAGAGAACGTATGCGAGCGCGATCCCGGCCAAAAATGCGATGAAAAGGAGCCCTTCGGATCCGAGCTCGCTCATTCCTCCAGAGCGCGCCTGATTCACACCGGGAAGCACGCGCGCAAGAAAATTCGTAAATCCGGAATAATTGCCCATCCAAGCCGGCAACTCGACAAAGCCGCCTACAATCGAGAGAAGCGAAAGCGCCACGATGGGAAAGATTTCGCGCAAACCGGGATGCTTCGCCGCTTCGGTTTTGCGGTCGCCAAAAAAGACAATGAAGATCAGCCGGGAGATATAGGTTGAGGTGAGAAAGACGCCCACGAGAGCGGCAATCCATAACCAGCCGCTCCCCAGCCTGGCGCTCCACGCCGCCCAAACGATCATGCCTTTGCTGTAAAAGCCGGCGGTGACGATCGGAGCGCCTGCCAGGGACGCTCCGCCGATCACGAACCCCCAAAACGCAACCGGCATTTTTTCGCGCAATCCGCCCATTTTGAAAATGTTGTGCTCGTGATGCAGTCCTTCGATCACTACGCCGGCCACCAGGAAAAGCAGAGCCTTGAAGAACGCGTGCGTCATGAAGTGGAAGATCGCCGCGGACCACGCCCCCACGCCCAAGCCCAGAAACATGTAGCCGATCTGGCTCACAGTCGAATAGGCAAGGATGCGTTTGATGTCCGTTTGTGCGAGCGCGCTACAGCCCGCTACAAGAAGCGTAATTGCCCCGATAACGGCAACGGCCAACTGCACTGGCGGGGCGAGTTCGTATAGCACGTGTGTCCGCGCGATCAGGTAAACGCCCGCAGTCACCATGGTAGCCGCGTGGATTAAGGCGCTGGTGGGCGTGGGGCCGGCCATCGCATCGGGAAGCCACGTTTGCAGCGGCAACTGCGCGGACTTGCCGATGGCTCCGCCAAGCAGGAGCGCAGCTGCGGCGATCGCATATGGAGAGCCGCTGTGCCATTGCAGCGTGGCCTGATGCATCAATTCCTGGATGTGAAATGTGCCCAGATGCTCGAAGAGAAGAAATAGGCCGATGATGAACGCCGTGTCCCCCACGCGCGTGACGATGAATGCTTTTCGCGCCGCGAGGCCGTTCACCGGATCGGTGTACCAGAACCCGATCAGCAGATAGCTGCACAGTCCCACGCCCTCCCAGCCGACGAAAAGAAGCAGCAGGTTGTCGCCAAGCAGCAAGATCACCATCGACGCGACGAACAGGTTCATGTACGCGAAGAAGCGGCTGTAGCCTTCGTCGCCTTCCATGAATTCGGCCGAATACAAGTGAATCAGGAAGCTGACGAAGGTAACTACGAGCATCATGATCAGCGACAACGAATCCAGATACAGCCCAATTTGCGGATGGAAGTCGCCGATGCTGATCCAACTCCATAAACGCTCGTCGTAAAATCCGTTCGCCGGAGTGGATCCAAGGAAGCTCGCGGTGATCAAAATGGAAATCAGCGCCGAAATTCCGACGGAACCCACACCCACGGCAGAGATCGCAACCCGTTTCATGTACGGGCCGAAGAGCGCCAGAGCCACGAATCCGGCGAGCGGGAGCGCGGGAATCAGCCAGAGCAGATAAAGCATTTCAGCCCTTCATTTCACTGGCAGTGTCGACGTCAAGTACTTTCTTGTGGTGATAGAGCAGAAGCAGAAGCGCCAGGCCGACCGAAACTTCCGCAGCGGCCATTGCAAGGATAAAGAGAAACATTACTTGGCCGTCCGCCTGGCCCCAGCGCGAACCGGCTACGATGAATGCGAGCCCCGCCGCGTTCAGCATGATCTCGATCGACATCAGGACGAACACGAGGTTACGTCGCGCGAGAATTCCGATCAGCCCCAGCGCGAATAAGATCGCCGCCAGAATCAAGCCGTAGCTCAACGGCACCGGCACCATGACTTGTCTCCTCTTTTTGCGCAATTCGCCGGCCGAGGTGATAAGCGCCAACCAAACCGGCCATCAGCAGGAACGATGCGAGTTCAACTCCGATCAAGTAGGGTCCGTAAAGCGCCAGGCCCACCTGCTGCGAGTTCACCGTCGCCGTGCCTGCCTGCGAGCCCGTCGAACTGGAAATCGTCCATGCGAATTCAGCAGCAAGGACGAACGCCAAAATCGCGGGACCGACCCAAATTCGCGGGGTAAGCCAGCGTTTTTCGATCTCGATCGTGCGGAGGCCCTGATTCAGCAGCATGACGACGAACACAAACAGCACGACGATCGCGCCGGCATAAATGATGATCTCGAGGGCGGCGACGAATGGCGCCCCGAGGAGATAGAAGACCACGGCAAGCGCGAGAAGCGACACGACCAGATACAGCAGGCCGTGCACGGCGCTCAGGCGCGTCACCGCGAGCATTGTTGCGATCACTGCGATTGCTGCGGCGATGTAGAAAGCGGGAAGCACGATATTCTCAGGGTAAATTGGTGCGTAGATCGGTAGGCGCGGCCTCGTTTTCCGCCTCGCCTTTGTCTTTTCCGCCGATCTTCACTCCGGCAACCCGCCAGAAGTTGTAGCCCGGATATTTCCCGGGTCCATCGATCAGCAGATGTTCTTTTTCGTAGACCATGTCTTGTCGGTGGTATTCCGACATCTCGAAATCGGGCGTTAATTGAATGGCGTATGTGGGGCAGGCCTCTTCACAATAGCCGCAGAAAATGCAGCGTGAAAAATTGATGCGGAAGAATTCCGGGTAGCGCCGGCCGGTTTCATCTTCAGTCGCCTGAAGGGCGATGCAGTCAACGGGACATGCGATCGCGCACAAATAACAGGCCACGCAGCGCTCGCCGCCATCGGGATCTCGCGAAAGAATGATGCGTCCCCGATAGCGCGCGGAAAGATAGGCCTTCTCCTCGGGATATTGTTTCGTCACGCGAGGGTGGAACGTGTGAAGGAAAACGTCCCACAGTGTGCGGAGGATGCTTAGCATTGCGGATTCCCATTCGGCTGATCGGCTGGCCGTGCATCGGACCGTCGTCGAAAGGTTGCTTTCGCGGAAAACTTTCGTTCCGGCTGCTGTTCCGCGACGATGTTGAAGCCCGAGAGCCGGGCCGCAGTGCAGCTCGTCTTTTTGGCATCCAAAATAGCGATCATCTCCACACCATCACGACAGCTCCTGTGACCACCAGATTTGCCAGCGCCAGTGGAAGCATCAACTTCCAGCCCCAGGACATCAGTTGGTCGAAACGCGGCCGCGGTAGCGACGCGCGCAGCAGAATGAAAAAGCCGATGAACGCGAATATTTTGATCAAAAACCACAATATGCCCGGCAATACGGGCCCAAGCCATCCACCGAAGAACAGGATCGCGATCATTGACGAAATCAGGATGATGCCGATGTATTCGCCGACGAAAAACAGTCCGAATTTCATCCCCGAATATTCGGAATGGAATCCGGCGATGAGTTCGCTTTCGGCCTCCGGCAAATCGAATGGCAGGCGGCGCGTTTCCGCGATGCCGGCGATCAGGAAGAGCACGAATCCCAGGAATTGCGGAATTACGAACCACAAATGCCGCTGCGCGGCGACGATATCCGACAGACGAAAAGACCCCGCGAGCAGCACTGTGCCCATCAGCGAAAGGCCCATGAAGACTTCGTAACCGAGCATCTGCGCCGAAGCACGTAAGCCGCCCAGCAACGCGTATTTGTTGTCCGAAGACCAGCCTGCAAGAATTACGCTGTACACGCCGAGGGACGACATTCCAAGAAAGAAAAGAAGAGCCACATTCAGATCCGTCACGACGATGCCCGGGGCAATCGGAAGAACGCCAAACGTCAGAAGAGTGGTGACGAGAATCACCGCCGGAGCGATGATAAAAACGGGCTTGTCAACGAAGGGCGGGATCCAATCCTCTTTGAAGAAGATTTTGATCATATCGGCGAGGACTTGAAGCAGACCAAACGGACCGACGCGATTTGGGCCATACCGGTCCTGCCACAGAGCGAGAAGGCGGCGCTCGACCCAGATCAGTCCCGCCGAGATCGATAGCACCACGATCAGGATTCCAAAGATAGACGCGAATGGGTAAGGGCTGATCATGTCGTGGTGTGGTTCGTTGAATGGATCGTTCCGCGTGCCGGAAATTCTTCTCCTTCGAGAAAGCGTGCACCGGCCGGAAGCATCGCAATCCCGTCAGCAAGGCCCGCAATGACTCGCACGGGCAGCTTGTACGTTGCAGCGTTCAGCTTTACTTCCGCCTGATCGCCTTCGTTCATTCTCAAGCGCGATGCGCCCTCAGGGCCGATGCCAACATATGGCTTCGGAGAGAGCTCGGCGATGCCTGGGGCGTGACGGCTCAGCTCTTCAGAGCCAAAAATATGCTGTGCGGGCAGAAAAACCCATTCGCTCGAACGTATCTCGAAGGCCGGTGGGACCGCCCCGAAATAGTCGGAGCTTTTGAGCGACGCTGGTTCGATCAGGCGCTTACCGGGGTCGCCGCCACGCAGCGGGCCGGCAACCTCTGTCTGAAACTTGTTAACCGCTTGAATCGAGTTCCAGCCGGGAGTCCAGAAAAACGGGATAAGAGGAGGCGGAGGTTGCGCTGGCGCCGAATAGCCTTCCATCGAAAACGAAAGCGCAGAGTCAGGATCGTCGGGAGGTTTAGGTTCATGAACCGTGATGTTTGCCAGCATTGCAGTGCGACCGCTATAGCGGTGCGGCTCACGCGGGATTTTCTGGCCCGCGTCGCGGAACCCGCTAGGCGGCGCCGCATCTCGGACGGGGGCCAACTCCGGATGCATCCGCGAAATTGTGTCGAGCACATCATCGAGCTTGCCCCAAACGCGCGCTTCGCTGCGGCCGGTGGCGATCGTGATGTCGCGAAGCCATCGCCAGCTCGGCTGAATGTCATCTTCCGTGGGAACGAACACTTCGAAGAACCGTTGCGCGCGGCCTTCGTTGCTGATGTAGGTGCCGTCGGACTCGGCGAATGTACCGGCCGGAAAAACTATTTCAGCTTTGTCGGAAGTGCGATGCGCAAGCGAGTCAACAACGACAACGCGCCGTACGTAAGAAAAGAATTCGTCGATCCGCCGCGGCAAGGCGCGACGATATAGGTCATTCTCGATGATCACGGCCGCGCCCACGTCGCTGCCTACTGCGGACTCCAGCGCTTCCGAAAGCGGGCGGGCCCCGAGCATGGCGAGCCCCAGGCTGTTGCATTCGTGGAGAGCGAAAGAGAGGGCAGCAGATTTGCCGACAGCAGAGAGGGCTCGCGCGATGTTCGCCGCAGCTTCGAGGATTGCTTCGTTTTGCGAAGAAATACCGGCGATGATGACGGGATCATGCGCGTTCTTCAGAGCCGTCGCGATTCGCGCTGCTTGTGAAGAGCGTTCACGCGAAAGCCGCAATGCATCCGGTGATTGACTGTCGATCGCGTGCGCGATAGCGAATCCCAGGCGCGCAATATCGTCGGGCGCAGCACGACAGGTTTCGGTCGCGATATTGTCGAGCTTAGTCGGTCCGGGAGTAGCGACGAAAAGCGGTCCCCTCGCGTTTTGTAGCGCGGTGCGTACGGCATGGTCGTTCCATTCGGGGAGTTTCAGCTTGGCGGCGATCTGCTCGAAAGGCTGGCGCCGAACGGCTTGGCGCAAGCTCAGTGCCATCCGCGGAGCCGTGTTGGTTAGATCTTCACCCAGCACAAGCGCGGCGTCGGAACGTTCGATGTGGTGCAGTGAGGCTGTCGGCGCCGGGCTATGTCGCAAAAGATCAAGCACGCGGTTCACAAGCCGCCATTCAGTGTCTGCAACGCCGGCAAAGAATCGGTCGCGTCCGACGAGTTCCCGCAACACAAAATTCGCTTCGAGCGATGCTCGCGGCGAGCCGATTCCGATCGCGCGCGTCCCTGACCTCAGCAGCAGAGTCGCTACGGTTTCAAGAGCCTCGACCCTCGCAACCCTCCGCGAAATTCCGTTCTGGCGAATTTGCGGTGCGCGCACGCGTTTCGGGCTGTTCACGAATTCGTAGCCGAAACGCCCGCGATCGCACAAAAAGTATCCGTTCACCTCGCCGTTGTAACGGTTGACGATGCGGCGCAGCATCCCGTATCGCTCGCCCGGCGACGTGTTGCAACCGAGCGAACAGTGCGGGCAGATGGACGGCGCAAACTGCAGGTCCCACTTCCGCGTGTAATGCTGCTTCAGAGTCTTGTCCGTGAAAACGCCGGTAGGGCACACCTCTACAAGATTTCCGGAAAACTCATTTTCAAGAACGCCATCCTTCGCCCGGCCGAAAAATACGATGTTTCGAATGCCGAAGTTGTCGAAGTCGTTCCCGTTCGCGTAATCGCGATAGAAGCGAACGCAGCGGTAACACTGAATGCATCGATTCATTTCCTGGTTCACGAACGGGCCAAGATATTGATTGCGGAACGTGCGTTTCGGGAACCGATAGCGGCGATAGTCGTGGCCGGTCATGACCGTCATATCCTGCAAGTGGCATTCGCCGCCCTCATCGCACACGGGACAGTCGTGCGGATGGCTCTCCATCAGGCCCTCGATCACAGCCGCACGAAAAGCGCGTGCTTCGTCATCTTCAACGGAAATTCGCATATCTTTCGCGATCGGCGTGAGGCACGACATCACGAGCTTGCCTTTGGTGTCCTTATCGTCGCGAAACTGTTTCACGGCGCACTGCCGGCACGCCCCGACGGAACCGAGCGCTGGATGCCAGCAAAAATATGGCAGGTCCATACCGAGCGAGAGGCACGCTTCGAGCGCATTCGTGTCTGCATTTACTTCATACGGCTTGTTATCAATGTAGATCGTCACCGCTGGCATCTCAGCTCCACGGACAGCGCTTTTCCGTGATGTGCCGCTCGAAATCTTCGCGAAAATATTTCAGTGCGCTCTGCAACGGTTCTGCAGCTCCGGGCGCAAGCGCACAAAACGTATTGCCTGGCGACCAGAAGTTCGTCTCGTGCGCGAGGTAGTCCAGAAACTCGGGTTTTCCGTCGCCTGCTTCGAGAGCGTCGAGCATCTGCGACGCCCACGACAGGCCGCTCCAGCAGGGCGTGCACCAACCGCACGATTCCTGAGCGAAGAAGTGCGTCAAGTTAGCGACCATCCCGACCGGACAATTCTGATCGTCGAGCACGATCATCGTTCCGGTCCCCATACGGCTTCCGGCTTTCTGCACTTCGGTGAAATCCATACGAATATCGAGATGCTGCTCGGTAAGAAAATCCGTGGACGCACCGCCAGGAAGGAGGCCGCGGAATTTCACGCCGTCGCGCATGCCGCCCGCGTGCTCTTCCAGAAGCTCGCGAATCGTTGTGCCCATGGGCAACTCCCATAGTCCGGGCTTCTTGACTTTTCCGCTCGCGCCGTAGAGTTTCGTGCCTCCGTCAGCCGAGTAGCTGAGCTTTTTGTACCAGTCCGTGCCGTTCGCGATGATACAAGGCACGTTGCACAGCGTTTCAACGTTTTGCACGATCGTCGGCTTGCCCCACAGACCGGAGGTTTGCGGAAACGGCGGTTTGGCGCGCGGATTGGCGCGTTTTCCTTCGAGCGCGTTCAGCAGACCGGTTTCTTCGCCGCACATGTAACGTCCCGCGCTGAGGTGCAAATACATCTCGAGACTTTGTCCCGACTTGAAAATGTTCTTCCCGAGATAGCCCGCTCGATACGCTTCCGCGAGAGCTTTCTCGAGCCGCTGCGCCGAGAGTGTGTACTCGCCGCGAAGGAAGATGTAGGCAATGTCTGCCTCGATCGCGTGGGACGCGATGATCATGCCTTCGATCAACAGGTGTGGATTGGCTTCCATCAGCAAACGGTCCTTGAACGTGCCCGGCTCCATTTCGTCCGCATTCGCCGCCAGATATTTTGGATGGGGCGCATCCTTGCCGAGCGGAACGAAACTCCATTTCATGCCGGTGGGGAATCCGGCGCCGCCACGGCCGCGCAGATTCGATTGCTTTACCATCTCCGTCACTTTGACTGGCTCAAGTGTCAGCGCCTTACGTGCGGCTTCATAGCCGCCGGTCGCTTCGTAGCCTTTCAGGTCCAGTGCGGAGCCGTCCGTTGGAATGCTCTTGGTCAGCGGCTTTTCTTGCAACGGCATTACGCGTATTTCTCCAGAATCGCGCCTACACTCTGAGCCGTCACGTCACGATGGAGATCTGAGTCAACCATGATCACAGGTGCGTGATCGCACGCGCCCAGGCAGACGATCGGCAGCAGGGTGAATTTTCCATCAGCGGTCGTTTGCCCCGGCCGAATGCCGAGTTTATGGCTCAAATCATCGCGCAAACGGTTACAGCCAAGCAGCCAGCAACTCACGCTGTCGCAGTAGAAGATCACGTGGCGCCCGACCGGCTTGCGGAAAATCAAGTTATAGAATGTGGCGACGCCGTCGAGTTGATCGACGGACATCTGCAAGAACTGCGCAACGTCCTCCAGCGTGTCGTCGGAAACCCATCCACGATGCCGTTGCACGATTTTCAACGCGTCGATGCACGCCGATTCCTTCACGGGATAGTGGGCCATCTCTGCTTCAATTTCTTTTTGTTCTTCGGGCGTCAGCATTGCTTCTCCGCAGGCAGACGAAAACCAATGGCATCTCTAACGATCGATATCGGCCAGAACGAAATCGATGCTGCCAAGCGTTGCGATCAGGTCGGGAATCATCAGGCCGCGGCACAGCAGCGGCAGAGTCTGCATATGGCAGAACGATGGCGTGCGAATTCGCGTGCGATACGAATTCGTGCTTCCATCGCTCACCAGATAGTAGCCGTTGTTTCCCTTCGTCGCTTCAATCGCGCCCAGAGCTTCTCCAGGCGGCGTGACTGGTCCCCACGAGACGTTCAGGAAATGCGTGATCAGTGTTTCGATGTCATGCATCGTGTGGTCTTTTATTGGCGGCGTAGCGAGATGGTCCAGCGACTTGTAAGGGCCATCCGGCATGCGGTCGACGCACTGTTCGATGATGCGCAAGCTTTGCCGCATCTCCTCCACACGCACTAGAGCGCGGTCGTAGCAATCGCCATGCTGTGCGATAGGAATATCGAACTCAAAATTCTCGTACCCCGAGTAGGGTTGCTTCTTGCGGAAGTCCCATTCGAAGCCGCACGAACGCAGATTCGGTCCCGTGACGCCCCAGTCGATCGCCTCATCCAGTGAGTACACGCCCACACCTTTCGTGCGGCCCTTGAAAATCCGGTTGGCCAGCACTTCGCGGTCGTATTCCTTCAGCCGCGGGGGGAAGTACGCGATGAAGTCGCGAAACATTTGTTCCCAGCCGTTCGGCAGATCCTGCGCCACGCCGCCGATGCGAAACCAGTTGGGATGCATGCGTGCACCGCAAATAGCCTCGATCATTTCAAAAGCGCGCTCTCGGTCGTTGAACGTGTAGAAGACCGGGGACATTTGGCCCACGTCCTGCGCGAACGTTCCGTACCAAACCAAGTGACTGATGATTCGGAATAGCTCGCACAACATCACACGAATTACTTGCCCTCGCGGCGGTACCGTGATTCCGGCGAGTTTCTCGAAGGCGATCAGGTACGCCATGTTGTTCATCACGCCACCGAGATAATCGACCCGATCGGTATAAGGAATGTAGGTGTGCCAGCTCTGGCGCTCGCCCATTTTTTCAGCGCCGCGATGGTGAAACCCGATCTCCGGCACGATGTCTAGGATCACTTCGCCGTCGAGCTGCAAGACCAGTCGCAAAACGCCATGCGTTCCCGGATGTTGCGGCCCGATATTCAGAAAGAGGAAGTCCGAATCCTCGGTGCCGCGTTTCATGCCCCAGTCTTCCGGATGGAAATTGAGCGCTTCCTGTTCCGCCTCTTCCTTAGCCTGCGAAAGTGTGAATGGCCCCATTTCGGTCGCGCGTGCCGGGTGTTCTTTCCGCAACGGATGTCCGGCCCACCATTTGGGCATTAGGATCCGTGCCAGATGGGGATGCCCTTCAACGCGAATGCCGAACATGTCCCAGATTTCGCGCTCGTACCAGTTTGCCGACGGCCATAAATCAGTGATTGTCTGGACCCAAAGATCTTCATTCGCGAGCGGCACCTTGACGCGCACGTATTCGTTGCGGTCGAAGGAAAAGAAGTGATAGACGACAGTGAAATCGCTGGGCGGCTCACCGTTTCGATGGACGCGCTCGCGCTCGTCGATTGCGGTAATGTCGTACAGCATCTTGTAGGGCCGCGGCGCTTCCAGCTTCAGGTAACGTGCGACATGCGGCAGGTTCTTTCGCGACACCCACAGAGTCCCGATTTCGTCGCGTGTGGCTTGGCGGAGAATTTCACTGGCGCCGAATCGTTCTTCCAGTTCGTCAAGCACCGTCTGCTCGGCAATCATTCTGCTTTCGCCTTCTCAGATTTCGGATGGTGATTTCAGCGACGTAATCTTCCGCCGCTCGGGAGTTTTCAAATCACGCATGGACGGCATTTGCGGCCGCTCCATTCCTTGTGGTCCGATCACCCAGCTTAGCGGCCGCTTCTCCGCGCCTACCGCTTCGCGTAGCAGCAGCAATCCTTCTATGAACGTATCCGGGCGTGGCGGGCATCCCTGCACGTACACGTCTACTGGCAGGAACTTGTCGACACCCTGAACGACGCTGTAGATGTCGTACATTCCACCCGAATTCGCGCACGATCCCATCGACACAACCCATCGCGGCTCCATCATCTGTTCGTAAAGCCGCAGGATCACCGGCGCCATCTTGATGAACACGGTTCCCGCGATCACCATCAGGTCTGCTTCGCGCGGTGTGCCGCGAATTACCTCTGCGCCGAAGCGCGCGACGTCGTATTTGCTCGTAATGCTCGTTGCCAACTCGACGTAGCAACAGGACAGTCCAAAATTGAAGGGCCAGATCGAATTCTTGCGCCCCCAGCTCACCAGACTTTGCAGTCGCGTGAAAAAGAAGTTGCGTCGAAGCGCCTCTTCAAACGGCCGGGTCTCCGGACGCGAGCTGGAGTCGATTTGTCCAGGTTTGTGAATAGACCAGTTCATCTGTGCGGTTTGTTGAACCACGTGTTCGGATTAAATGAACTTGTTCTTGAGCGAGCGCTTTTCCGCAGGCGCAGCCCAATCGAGCGCTCCCACCCTCCACAGGTAGATCAGCGCAATGATGAGAATCCCCACGAAGACGATCATTTCGATGTACCCGGGCCAACCGAGTTGGCGCCCGGCGACAGCCCAGGCAAAAATGAAGACGGATTCTAGGTCGAAGATCACGAACAGCATCGCGATCATGTAGAACTTAGCCGAGAAGCGAACCCGCGCCGATCCAGCAGACACGACGCCGCCCTCGTACGGCAAGTCGGTGTCGGCCTCCCGGTGGCGCTGCCCGAGAAGATAGGAAAGAGTCAGCATGGCAGCCGCAAGTGCCATGATGAGAAGAAAATAAACTCCCAGCGGCCAGACGATCGGATTCATAGCTTGTACTCGATGCGAATGGTTGAATAATTCGGCAGTTCCGGATTCGCGTCGAACCCAACTGCGGCACCTGCGGCAAAGCGGCCCGACTACTCGATTAGAAGTCTTTAGGCAGTATGAACAGAATACAGTGAACGCCCGAGATTCGCCGTCTATAGGTACTACGGTACCGGCACATGAATTCGGAACTGTTCGCTTTTCTAGTAGTTCGAATGCCGGGCAAGGCCCGCGAATTTAAGAGAAGATCCAGTGGTGCGGTACCATGGAGAATTGTTGGAGTCACAACGAATGGCCAGTCGAATCTCTTCGAACCTGGGTGCCGGTAAAGTTGTTGGCTCGCCGCTTGGCGGCTCAAAGAATCGCAACGCGAAGACGCCCTGCCACCGCATCTTCTTGCTTTCACCTGCCAACGCGTCTGGTCCGCGCGCGAAGGCAATCCTGCAGCAATCGATGCGGTCCGAACTGGTAGCCCGGATCTGCTGCGAAGGCGCGCCACTCGGCGAGATTTTCTCCTTCATCAGCGGGCTGTATTTTCGAGGCAAGCTTGCCTACGCGCGTGCGTTTGCCGCTCCTCCTCCGCATGTTCCGGGCATTTTTGTGATTACGGCGTCGGGCGGGCTCGTTTCGCCTGACAAGATCCTCAACATCGAAAACTTGCGCGAGATTTCTAGCGCGGAAATCGATCCTCGCGACGTGAGGTATCGCACGCCTCTATTGCGGGACGCGCAACGAATCTGCGCTCGTCTTAGCAGCGACTGCGAAGTAGTTCTCCTCGGCAGCATCGCGACCCAGAAATATGTCGAACCCCTGCTCACCATTTTTGGAGAGCGCCTGCTCTTTCCGGCCGATTTCGTCGGACGTGGCGACATGAGCCGCGGCGGACTGATGTTGCGCTGCCAGCGTGCTGGCGTTCAACTGAACTACGTTCCGGTAATTTCTGCGGTACTCCACGGCTCGCGTCCGCCGCGCCTGCCGAAGACGAAGGCTGCTGCGGCTCACATCTCGCCTGCGAGTCGCTGATTTGGCAACGATGGAAGCTGTAATCTTCGTTGGTATTCAAGGATCGGGAAAGACTTCCTTCTATCGCGAACGGTTCTTCAACTCGCACGTGCGCATCAGTCTCGACATGCTGCGAACACGCCGTCGCGAGCAAATACTTTTTCGTGCCTGCCTCGCCGCTGGACAATCGTTCGTCATCGACAACACAAATCCTTTGCCCATTGACCGCGCACGATATGTTTCCGAAGCCCGCCAAGCCGGATTTCGCGTTGTCACGTACTATTTCGAGACCTCGCTCGGCGACGCGATGCGCCGCAACAATCAGCGCCTCGGAAAAGAGAAGATTCCTCCGATGGCTCTCGCTGCAACTCTCAGGAAGTTGCAGGCGCCGTCGCTACAAGAAGGATTCGACGCGGTCTACGTTGTCACCATGGGCGATGGGAGGTTCGACATCAAAGAAATCGAGACGCATCATCCATAAGCCGAATAAGCGCGCGCTTGGTCCCGTCGGCCGAGCACTTCTGCGTTACCGCTGATCGACTTCCTTCTAATCGCACCAGATTTGGGCTCCAAATCTGCCTTGCATTGTGCAAGCTATCCTGATAGCGTCTGCCGAGTGCCTAGGCGGCGAAAGCCACAACATCGTTCCGGATGCCCAGTCAGCATCTCCCTCGAAATTATCGGAGATCGCTGGTCGCTGCTGATCATTCGCGACCTGATGGTGCGTGGTTTTCGAACTTTTCGCGATTTCGAGAGCAGCGGTGAGGGAATCGCGACCAATGTGTTGGCGGATCGGCTGCGCCGGCTTCAACAGGCAGGAATCATTGAGACTGAGCCGGAAGCGCTCGACCGCCGGAAGGTGAATTATCGACTTACGCCGAAGGGCATCGATTTGGCGCCGGCTCTGTTCGAATTGCTGGTGTGGGGTGCGAGTCACGAAAAAACTGCCGCGCCGCACGACGTGATTGTGGAGATGACGCGGAATCGCGATGCCGTGCTGGCCGAAACGCGACGGCGCTGGCAGGATCGCGACCCGACGCCGCTTCTTCCATGGCTCGGTGGGCCGAGCAAGACGAAATGAATTGTGCGCTGGCACTGTCGCTCATGGAGGAACAGCGCAGGACGGTTTTAGGAGAGCCTATGAAGGTCAGCCCATATATTCATTTCGATGGCGATTGCGAGGACGCTTTCAACCTTTACGCGAAAGTGTTCAACGCAAATCCGCCCACCTTCTTTCGCTTCGCTGACAGCCCCATGGCCGCACAAGTCGGCCCGGATTGGGCGAAAAAGGTTATGCACGTCACCTTGAATGCCGGCGACCAGATCCTGATGGGCTGTGATGCTCCTCCCGCTTATTTCCGCCAGCCGCAAGGTTTCGCTGTCTGCATCGACCCCGGCAGTGAAGCGGAAGCCGAGCGAATCTATAAGGCGCTTTCCGAGGGAGGAAGGGTCGGGATGCCGTTGCAGGAAACGTTCTGGGCGAAGCGTTACGCGCAATTTGTCGATCGCTTCGGTACTTCGTGGATGATCAACTTATCGAAGCCGATGTAGTCGAGACTGCTGGAAATTGCAGTGCCGGTTCGCAAGCGAGTAGGGGGCTGCGTGAAACGAACACTCTTGAAAATCAGCGTTACGCAGGTGCTCTTGCTGGCCGTCGCGTCGTATGGGTATGCTCGCAGTGCCCAAAGGCGCTATTCGGCGATGGAACCCGTGAACCAATATTTGATTCCGGATCGCAATGCCGAAATTGCTCTGGCGCGGAGTGCGGCTCCGAAATCGATCTCAGACCACGCCGAAATTCTGGTTCTCAAGCCGGACGGCTTCCAGACGGCAGTCAAAGGCACCAACGGCTTCGTTTGTATCGTGGAACGCTCGTGGGACGCCGCGCCTGACGACCCTCAGTTTTGGAATGCCAGGATACGAGGTCCGAACTGTTTCAACCCGGCCGCCGCACGATCGGTTCTGCCCGTGATGATTATGAAGACCAGGCTGGCGCTCGCCGGGAAATCAGCAGCCCAAATTTCTGCCGCGGTCGCTGCTGCTTTCGACCGCAAGAAACTGGCGCTCGAACCGGGGTCCTTGTGTTACATGATGTCGAAGCAGGGCTATTTAAACGATGCGGCCGGGCGATGGCATCCTCACCTGATGTTTTACGTTCCATCGAGCGAGGCCAAGAGGTGGGGCGCCGGCTTGCCCGGTTCACCGATCCTTGCCTCTAATGACCCAGCCGAACGGCTCGCCGTGCTGATAATCCCCGTTGCGCGCTGGTCTGATGGAACCGCAGATTCAAAAAGCGGAAACGGAACGCACTGAAATACGAGACATTGACGCAACGAGGATCTAGAACAGCGGAGGAGAAAACTGATGAGCAAGGTGCGAGTGCTGGTCGGCACAAAAAAAGGCGCGTTCATCCTGAGCGCGGATGGAAAGCGCCAGAACTGGGAAGTCAGCGGCCCGCATTTCGCGGGGTGGGAGATCTATCACATGAAGGGATCACCCGTTGATCCCAACCGCATTTACGCCTCCCAGTCCAGCGGTTGGTTCGGCCAGGTTCTTCAGGTTTCGAAAGACGGAGGCAAAACGTGGAACGCTCCGGGCGGCGATATCAAGCCCGGACAAGAGGCGCCCATGGGCGGGCGTAGCAATAAATTTGCCTATGACACGTCCGATGCCACCGGCAAGCCGTTGACCACGCACCAGTGGTACGACGGAACGCAGCACCCATGGGAGTTCAAGCGCGTTTGGCATCTTGAGCCTTCGTATAGCGATGCCGACACGGTCTACGCTGGAGTCGAGGACGCAGCTCTCTTTCGTTCGACCGACGGCGCCGAATCGTGGCACGAGCTTCCAGGGTTGCGCGGACATGGCACCGGTCCGAATTGGCAGCCGGGCGCCGGCGGGATGTGCCTGCACACAATCATTCTCGATCGCGCTGATCCTAACCGCATTTACATCGCGATTTCCGCTGCGGGCGCGTTCCGCACCGATGACGGCGGTAAGACATGGCGCCCCATCAACAAGGGTCTCAACTCGCAATTCCTTCCCAATCCAACTGCTGAAGTTGGCCACTGCGTTCACCACGTGGCGATGCACCCCTCTCGGCCGAACACGCTCTTCATGCAAAAGCACTGGGACGTGATGCGCACCGACAATGCCGGTGATTCCTGGCAGGAAGTAAGCGGTAATCTGCCGACCGATTTCGGTTTTGTCATCGACGTTCACGCACACGAACCTGAGACGATCTACGTCGTCCCGATCAAGAGTGACTCGGAGCACTTTCCTCTCGACGGCAAGCTGCGCGTCTACCGCAGCCGCACAGGTGGCAACGAATGGGAGTCGCTCACGAAGGGCCTTCCGCAAAAAGATTGCTATGTGAATATCCTGCGCGACGCGATGGCCGTCGATTCGCTCGATTCCTGCGGTATCTATTTTGGAACTACTGGCGGCCAGGTGTACGCTTCTTCTGATGCCGGCAACTCGTGGGCTCCAATCGTCGAGAATCTTCCAGCAGTTCTTTCCGTGGAAGTCCAAACGATTTCATGAGCGCACCGAATTTCGAATAAGCTCTGGCGCCAGAAAAGGGATTGATTAAATCAGAGATAAGACACTAAGCTGAGAACTATGAACCAGGTACGAGTCGTCCTTCCCCCGCACTTGCGAACGCTGGCGCATGTCAGCGGCGAAGTTCGGCTCGAAATGAACAGCGATATCACCCAGCGCGCCATCCTCGACGCTCTTGAGTCGCGTTACCCCGTGCTCTGCGGCACCATTCGCGATCACGTCACGCACGAGCGCCGCGCTTTCCTTCGCTTCTTCGCCTGCTCCGAGGACTGGTCGCACGAGCTGCCCGACGCGCCGCTTCCGCGGGCAATTGCATCGGGCGACGAGCCGTTCTTGATCGTGGGAGCGATCGCGGGCGGCTAGAAGCGGCGATTACAGTAAGAAACTCGCGATACAGGCACGTCGAAAAACTTCCACCGGAACCTGCTTTTCATTCATCCAACAGAGTGTAGGGCAAATTCGCGAAGTCTTCTGAGGGGCTAAAGATGAGCACACGCGTACAGAATCCTCCCGCAAGTCTCGCAGGAACAGTTTCGATTGGTGGAGAACTCACCGTCAATCGCCTCGGGTTTGGTGCGATGCGCATCACGGGGCCGGGAATCTGGGGTCCGCCGGCCGATCGCAGGGAAGCGCTCGCCGTCCTGCGCCGTGCCGTCGAACTCGGAGTCAATTTCATCGATACGGCCGATTCTTACGGCCCGAATGTCAGTGAAGAACTGATCGCGGAGGCGCTGTCGCCCTATCCGAAGGACTTGGTGATCGCTACGAAGGGCGGATGGCTGCGCCCGGGGCCAAATCAATGGTCGCACGACGCCAGTCCTCAACATTTGCAGGAGGCCGTCGAGGGCAGTTTGAAGCGACTGCGCCTCAATCGCATTGATCTTTACCAGTTTCATGCGCCTGATCCCGCCGTGAAATTTGGCGCGTCGGTTGAAGCGCTTGCCAAGCTGCGCGAGCAGGGCAAGATTCGCATGATCGGACTTTCGAACGTCACGCGCGAGCACATCGAACGCGCTCTCAAGATCGTCCCCATCGTCTCTGTCCAGAACCGCTACGGCTTCGATGATCGCGAGTGGGACAACGTCGTTGACTACTGCACGGAAAATCGAATCGCCTTTATTCCGTGGTTCCCGCTCGGAGCCGGCAAAATAGCGCATGAGGCTCTGAATCAAGTTGCGCAACGGTACCAGGCCACCGAGAAGCAAATCGCGCTGGCGTGGCTTCTGCAGCGTTCGCCTGTAATGCTGCCTATCCCCGGCACCTCTTCGACCAAACACCTCGAAGAGAACGTCGCTGCTGCCTCCATCCAACTGAGCGCGGCGGAAGTGTCCGAGCTGTCAAACATAGACGTCGACTGAGCCACGCCCCCGAAGCCGATCGCGTACTCCACATCTGCCTCGAATGCCTGGACTTGCCTACAGGGATTCGCGATTCGCCATACACGCTCGCACCCATTGCCTGTTTGCCCCGCTTTGCCAGAAGCTGATTCAAAGTTCAAATAAAACGGGAGCGCCGGGCTGGTCTTTGTGGCTTTAACCGCCTGCGGCGATGCCGAAGAAAGGATCGACAACAATGGCATGGAAACGCAGGAGCGTGTGGAGGGGACTAGTCGCCGGACTGGCCGGCGGTTTTGTTGCTTCGTGGACGATGAACGAGTTCCAAAAAGGGTGGACCGCCGCGGGCAAAGCGCTTACCGATGGCAAAGCCTCAAAGCCCCAGGATCCCGCCGAAAATCCAACTGCAAAAACAGCAAATGCAATCGTTCAAACCATAATCCGCAGGCCGCTCACCAAAGAGGAAAAGAGGAAATCCGGTCCCATCGTCCACTATGCTTTCGGTACGATGCTCGGTGGATTGTACGGCGCCGCATCTGAAGTGGTCCCTCTGATGAGAATCGGCAACGGCGTTCCCTACGGCGCGGCCGTTTTCCTCGGCGCCGACGAAATTGCCCTCCCCGCTCTCAAACTCGCGAAAGGGCCGGCCGAGTATCCGGTTTCGACGCATGTCTACGCCCTTGCGTCGCATGTCGTTTGGTCCGCCACTACCGAAGGCGTCCGCCGCCTAGTACGCTGGGCGATGTAGTTCTGTACTCGGGTCGCGCGTTCCCGTCTCTCCGTACTGGGTCAGTTTGAATTTTCTTGATCGTGAAATACCCAGTTAAAGATTCAAACTGACTCAGTACCTTTTTCCTCTATTCGCTGCAGTTCAGACGGTACTCGCGGACTCCTTCCAGCCGCAGCTGCATTCTCGTGCCCGATTCTGTGGTTTGGCCCGCCGCAGCGCGGCCATCCACCAGAAGGTGCTTCTGTCCTGTGCAGGCAGGCATGGAGACCTCCGCGATTATTTCCGATGGCAAGCTGATGTGAGCTTCGAGGCCGGAGACGTGCTCTTCATACGCTACCTTGATCGGCCCCGAAGGTGTTGGGACTGAGCCGTGCGCCCACCCGAGTCCCGCCAAATCGGGACGAATTGACACTTCTCGAAAACCCGGCTGAATCGGACGCACGCCGAGAATCTCCTCTGTCAGCCACACAGTTGGTCCGCTCGACCATCCGTGCGCAAGGCTGACGTAATACCCCTCGCCATCATCAGCATTCAAGTGCGCGTGAAAATCTGTCTTCGGCCACGAAGGATCGTATCCCTCCCAAAAACTCGTCGCACCTTCGTCGATCATGCCGCCCCAGTATTTGCGAATCCAGTCGAGCGCCTCGCGACGGTGTCCGCTCTCGGCCATGGCGGAAATCGCGTAATAATTGTAGTAAGGCGAAATCATGATTTGTGGCGGACGCGAGAGCACCCGCTGCCAGATCGCCGCGGTTTCCTTCGCGTCGGCGGCGCCTGAATAAATCGCCATCGCGTTCTCTTGCCAGCGATCGCCAAACGTTCCGGTCGCGCTATCGAGCGCCCTGCTCCGCGCCGCGTTGCGAATCGCTTCGGCGCGCGCCCGGTATTTCCCCGCCGCCGATGAATCGCCCATCTCATCCAGCATCCACGCGCCGTCGGAGAATGCTTTGTAGAACTCAAACTGTGTCGCCGCGCGCGCTTGCTCCGTATCCTTGTCGAACTCCGGGGACCAGTCGACGAATGGCCAGGCCTTGCGTGTGTTTGTAAAATAATTGTCATCCAGCTCGCCGCTCATGTAGTCGAGCAGCCGGGTCAGCCGGTCGTGTAGCGTCCGCAGATATTTCTTGTCCCCGGTATGGCGGTAATAGTTCGCTTCGCCCATCACCCAGAACGCCGAATATCCCGGGATCCCGTTCACATCGCGCGTGAGGGGATTACCCGCTTCGTCGATCAGCCGGTCCATCGTGTTTTGCATCAGGAAATGGTCGGCAAACACTGCGTCGATTACGTGACCCGAAACATCCAGATCGCCCATCCACGGCATCCGATCGCGTTTCGGCGCATCCCAGATCGCGTCCTGCATGCACAGATGCGCCGTGTACGCGCCCACGGCCCAGATGCGGTTCAGCAGGGGATCGGATGATTCGAACGAGCCGAGATACCGCACCGGATAGTAGATCGCATCCACCCGAATCGACTTGAACCGCTGTGTGATGCCCGCTCCAAGTGGGCCCGGATAAAAATTGAGCTTCACGTAGCGAAATGCGCTCTTTGGCCCATACACCTTCGCGTGGGGCGGAACTCGCAATTCATTGAAGCCGAGGTAAGGCGACTTGATTGACTCCTCTTTCGATTCTCCATATTGGAGCGAAATTCGTATCGGCTCGTCCGAATCGGAAACAACTTCGACCCGCCCGTTGATCTCGCGCCCGAAGTCCAGCACAGCACTCGCAGGAAAAGTCAGATGCATCCGCGCTGGCTGTGCAGGAACGCCGACCTCAAAGTCCGCTCTCGGGTTGGCCTGCGTCAGCGAGTCTGTATTCTTGAAGCTGCCTCCGCCAACATCGCTCACCGCCCTCGCCGTAATCGGCAGATGCGCCAGGTACGGCGAAATTCCGTCGTACCCGGGCCATTTGTACATCTCCGAATCGGAATTCCATTCCAGGTTGCTCGTCATCGTGTACCAATGACGATACCCGTCCACGCGCGTGTCGATGCTGCCCATCGCCTTCGCATCGGTCCACAACGAATCATCAAAGGTCGGCGCTTCCCAACCCTCTGGCGCACTGACCGTAGCTTTCCATCCAGGACCCGAGATGAGAATCGCCGGGGCGTTCATTTCCCATCCCGCTGGAACGATTTTCACCGCGAGCGGCGAACCGCCCGTACCCTCAATTGCGATGACGTTTCGGCCCCGTTGCAAATGATTCGTCAGGAGTGAGACGAGCACCAGCGGATACGTTTTCGCTTTCGGATCGCGATCCCCAGTCACAGCTAGCTTTCCATTGATGAACGCGCGAATGTCATCGGGACCGGAAACGTAAAGCGTCGCTTCGCGCGGCACGCTTTTCAGTTCAAAGCTCGTCCGGAAATGTCGCGCGGTCGCCTCGTCGGTCTTTTCCGAGGTACCCGCAGGCATTTCGAGCCAGATGAATTGTTCCGGAAGGGGCTTGTGAACGCTGGATTCCAGAATCGGCTGGTCGATCCGCGCGGTCGGATCGGCTTGTTCGACTGCCGACGTGACCGTCGCTGGCCCGGACGCCATACGTTGCGTCGCGCCGGGCCTTGCCAGTGCGGCGGGAAGCAACGCGACGGCCCCGATCAGAACGACTCGATAGGAACGCACTCAGCCCTTCCTTTCCCGCTCTGCATGCCGCCGTTCGTCAACCCACCCAAGAAAGCGTTCCATCCGCGCGCGTTCGCGCCACATCAGCGCAAAGAATTTTCGCGCGTCGAGATCGGCCGCGTCTTTACCAAAAAAAGTCTCCAGGCGCCACTGAATGTATGGCGATCGCCAGGGACACAGGCGGTAGCCCTTCGTCGTGATCCAGTAGTAGCGCAGCGCGTTCCACATGGCTCGGCGTCGCGCAAGCGTATCACGACCCATCGCTCACGCGGGCGGTCTCCCTAATTCGGCCAGTCTCTACAAATGGCGATAGCCGTCGTTTCAGCTTAGAATGCCGCCATGATGCTCTCGGCGGCGTTCCAGCAAATCTCGATCGGGCAAATGACGGAAGACCATTGGTCCGCTGTCCGCGAAATTTATCTCGAGGGAATTCGTACTGGCAACGCGACATTCGAAACGCAAGCTCCCGCATGGGACCTTTGGGACGCCTCGCATCTAAGGTCCTGCCGCTTTGTAGCAGTCGCGCCACAGGGAGCAGGTCCCGCGCCGGAACCATCTGCGCGTCAAGTGTTGGGCTGGGCCGCGCTCAGCGCGGTTTCCAGCCGCTGCGTCTATGCCGGTGTCGCCGAAGTA
>DASUJR010000101.1:0-8522 GCA_036279175.1 Candidatus Acidiferrales bacterium
ACCTTGAAAATGTGACCTCTTTCGATGTAGAGCAGGTACGAGCTGATGAACGGAACAACGAGAATTTGAGAGCAGAAGTCGTGATGAAGCGCATACGTCACCAGCTGAACGAGCGGGGCCCAAAACAGCGCGACAGAGGCACCCACGATCAGAGCAAAAAGAAGCTGCCGCCGCGAGTCAAGTCCCGGTATTCGTCTGGCGTTCACGATTGTCTTGACCCTCAGGATACGGGCTGGGCAAGTAGCCCGTTCGAATGCAATTGCAAGTCATAAACGAGAGCGCCGTTCTCGATCCTGGCAAAGGCTATGCGTGCGCGATGGCTCTCCGGTCCCTCGATGCGCCAATGGCCATGGTCGCAAACGAGAGTCATCTGATTTCGAGCCCTCCACCAGGCGTCGATTTCGCGGGGAAGCGCAATCCACATCTTGGCGTCGCGACGCAGGTCAGATAAATGTTCCAAAAGCTCCGCATATATCTTTCTGGGCCGGGCATCCATTACGTAATCCGGGTGAACTACAAAGTTTGCCATTCCGTGTTTGCCGGAAATAAGTTCTACCTGTTTCTTCCACAGCTCCGACGAATATTGCTCAAGGATGTGAAACAACGTGTAGTCCTGAGCCGCCGTGACCGGAAGCTCGAGGATTTTGCCGATAAAGTACGGCTTCGTGGTGCAACAACCGCCAGATTGCGGATCGAGATGGGCGACGTTCGGGAAGGACATGTCGTAGGAGAATTCAAACGCGTCGTACCAATCGGGGTTCCGGTATAGAGCTCCAGATCGATAGCCGGCCGCATCGAACTCGCGCACGTATCGATTGATTTTCGCCGCGCGACGCAGGAACTCCTGGTGGTCGCGGAACAAGAGACCATCGTGATTCAAGTCGTGAACGTTGATTTCGAAGCCCCGCTCGCGAATCAATCGGAACAATCGTTGCGGAATGGCATAACGTTGTTCGGGCACGAATTGGAACGATGATTTCACTCCGAAGGAATCATTCAGGTCCATTAATGCAACACAGGAATCCCGCCCACGGCTCGTTTCCACGTCGTGTGTCATCGTCGCCGCGGCACGGGAACCATCCGGCCAGAACCAAATAAATGGAATCGCTTTAGCGCTACTCGCTTGCAAAGCGAATACGAACAGCTTTTCGAGAATGGAATCCACGGTCTGATCCACGGGCCACTTTGGAAATGGCCTTTGGTCCCATCCACGCAGCGCGACACGCTGCAGATGCTTGCGAATTGAGACGGATAAGAGAGGTCGAACTCTGTAATAAGCACTGCGGATAATGTCATTCGTGGCCGATTCGGAGCCGCTGCTAACCATCCCGGAGAGGTAGCGTTCCAGGCGCAGATTGTCGATGACTTCGTCAGGATCGAATGGAAGGTGGCAACCGTTATCTCCCATCTGGACAAGATCCAGAACATCTTCCATGGAGCCATTCTGGCGATCTGATGCATGCCGCGAATCACACCGGCCATAACAGACTACATCAGGGCCGAATCGGAAAAACCGCTTCCGTTCGGAGATATCGCCGCTGGCCCTGAAACAGGTGAATTCAGGCGGACATTTGAAATAGTCGAGAAACAGTTGTGACATTATTCCAACCGGGTGTCTTGCGAATCAGAGCTCTGACGAATTCGATCATCCGATGTGACGGTAAATGAGTCTGCCAGCCGCCGTCAGAAGAGGGCTTGGCATTCGCGCGAAGACTGCTTCGACCGCTCGTCGCTTCCAGCGGGAGCCGGACGCGACCGTTGCATGCCGGCCGGAATAGCGCCAGTAATCGAGCGTAGAGCGTTTGCCGCCCCAGTTTTCCTTGAACGCGATCAGCCCAGCATTTGTCGCGTCCGATCGGCCAAGATCGAACTCCACCGCGCCAGACTGCTTTCCATCCTGAATTGCTTTCCACAGCACGAGAGCCATTCCCCCTAAATTGCTGAACTTGGAATCCGAGCATCCATATTTGTAGACGATGCACCGCTGATGAGAAATCGTGAGAATGCTGGCCGCAGGGACTCCGTCCTTGAGGGCCATTCGTATTTTGATCTTGTCGCGCAGGAAACGAACGAGGTTCAGAAACCAAACCATCGGCTGAGGGGGCAGGCCATGCCGCCGTCGCGTCAAGATCATTAAGTCGTAGAACTGGCGCACCAAACGTTCCGAGCCGCCTTCCTCATATTCGAGATGGTCCCGTTCGGCGCGCCTAATCTTTCGCTGTACTGATCCTTTCTGACAATTGCTGAATAGCGTTTCGAGAGTTGGGCGCAGGTCGATGGTGTGCTGCACATAGTGGTCTGTGCGACTCAACTGCAACTTCGGGTTCTGCAGAACGCCGGCGCACGAGCGGGGGCGCAGTTCGAAATATCTCCAATGTTCGCGATCGCGCGAGACCTTCATATGCTCGATTAGCGCCGTCAAAGCGTCTTCGTCATTGACCAGTGGCTGGCAGTGATCGGAGAAGGGAAGCGAAACAGCACGATTGCCCGTAAGATGGCTGCGAACGTCGCACGCCACAATCCCATCTTCGAGCTCCTTCCCAGGAGGCGAAGTGGTGTAGACAAGAGGCTCATAAGCATAGGTTTCGCTAAGGGCCTGCAACCAACCGACTGTGTGAAACACGGACGAGTCCTGTCGCCGTCCCACAAATCGTGGCCATCGCTGATCTTTGAGGGGATTCAGTTGGTACACCCTAACGGATCCAATGGCTTGCTGTATCGTGCTACAAGCGTTCACAGAAACTCGACAACTTTCAATTCCGGGATTTCGATCAACCGCATGGCAGCGTCCGGAGCTGCAACATCATAAGGCGCGGGATCTTGCTTGATCGCTGTGACGGGGATTGGATAACAAACCTACCGGCTCGGCGGGCCTGGCAGCCGGGACCCAAGACCGGCGCACGGCTGGAACGGAAGTGTCCTCTTGCGGCACTGTTTTGGCTGATCGCAGCGGGCCCGTCGCCGCCACAATTATTGCCAGGAGCGCATACCATGCAAACTTGGTTTGGTCAAAATAGCTGACTCCGAAGTATGTGATGACGTGAGCAAACAGGGCTGAACCTAACGCCCAGAAATACCACTGTCTTGTACGATCTTCTCCAGCAGATTTCCGCGCCTTTCCGAGCCAACTGAATCCGATACAGATCAAAGCGATGAAGAGGACGAAGGCTAGAAGTCCGCCCTGTTCTCCTTGTTGGACATATTGGTTGAGGGTGTCCCATGTCATGAAGCCCCAGTTCGCGTTGTTGCTGGTTCCGATGAGCCACCATTTTGGGAATGCTTTCAGGAATACGTCCACCAGCTCAGCTCGATGCCAGCCTGACGAACCACCGATCAAGTCGAAATGTTGGATGATCCACCAGACATTTGCCTTCATGACGATCTGCAATCCAACGAGAGTGCCAACAATTCCCCAGCGCACCATACGCATCTGCTTGCGAAATGGCCAAAAACAGAGCGCAAGTACAGCCGCTCCATAGCCAAGAATGGGAGTGCTGCATTGGGTTGTCAGCCCAGCGATGCTTGCGGACACAACTCCTAAGATTGCGAGGAATTTTGACCGACCGCTCTTCCATAGCCAGAAGAAAAGGGGCACGAGAGTGGCAGTAAAAGCCCCTGCAAGGAGAGGATGCTCGAACGGTCCCATGGCGCGCACGCGGCCGTTCCGCAAATCGGGAACCATCACCACATGGCCGATGAGTCCAAAAACATTCACACCCGTGAGTTCCTCGTATCCCATCGTAATGGCGAGAACAACCGTGATAGCAGCAAAGAGCTTAATGACGCGGTCGACGTCTTCATCGTCTCGGATGAGAGCGCGAATGAGGAAAAAGCCACCCAAGGCATCAATCAAGAAGCCCGCCTGATAAACGACTGCGCCGGATTGGGGGTACCGGATCAGAAAGGCAAGTACGCGACAAACTGCCCATACGAAAAAAACTTTGTCGAGGGCAGTGACTTCGGTCCAAATCTTGCGCCCTGAAAGTTTGGAGGCAATCAAACGAATCCAACCGGATAGGATGAGGATGCGGGTCACGAAAAGGTGCACGCCGCCGATGTACACCTCCTGTCCGGCGGGCGACAAGAACAATGCGATAAAAAAGGGAATGATGACGTACTTGCGAGGCAAGACGAACATCAGGACGACGGCGATGATCAGGGCGACCAGTACCGCCGGGCCGAGCACTGTTTGGCCCGCCCCGCCACCGAATGCAAGGTGTTGTTGCAGTTGTTGCACTATGTGGTCTCCATTCCGAGCCGGGCGGTAGCGGAATCCTGATGATTACCTAGACGAACTACATTTTCCTTCGGTCGAGCTTGCACTGCGGTTTCCACCAGAAACTTTTCGATCAGATCCGTGCTGCGCTCCCAATCGAGCCGCTTCACCGCGGCATTCGCTGCGCGAGCGAACTGCATACGCAGGCTGTCGTTTCCGAGTACTCGACAAAGATTCGCGGCCAAGGCGGTCGCGTCTCCGGGTTGGGACAGAAGTCCGCTCAAGCCGTCCTCGACATAATCTCGGATGCCGCCGCTATCCGACGCTACTATCGCGCAACCGCACGCGGCAGCTTCTGCCGGCGGCAGAGCAAAACCTTCTGACAAGCTTGGACTCAGGAAGATGCTGCTCTTGTTGTAAATCTCATCGACTATGAATTCCTGTGCCGGGTCGCGGTAGTACTCGAACGAGCCAGGTATCCATTGTTTGCGCCGCTCTTTTCCGAACAACACTACCTTCAGATCGGGGTATCGTCTTTTCGCGATTTGGAGAGCTTCGATGCCTTTGCGGGATCCTTTGAACGGTATCGAAGAACACATCATTGCGACTCGAGGAGGCCGGCCCGGGATATGTTGTTTCAGGAAATACCGCGCGTGATCGATCCCATTCGGAATATGTGTTAGTTCTGACGCGCGAAGATCGCGGCCGATTTCAGCAAGCCACTTCGAAACGACAACTTTATGAATTGGAACTCTCCAAGTAGCGTCCACCAGGTCGCGACGACCCAGAAACGTTTCGTAGTGCTGGATCAAGTAGCATTTCTCGCCCTTTACCGGACCGACTTTCAATACGGATTGGACCGTATGCCATGCCGTGGCAAAGATTACGTCCGCGTCAGGAACAAACCGCTCTTCGGAACTCGGAACGAAAAGCATTTCAACCCTGTGATCGATGGGATGCCAGTCGACTGACGGTGTGGCGACAAGTTCGGTCGCCCTTGTTTTTGCATTTCGCAAACGCGCGCGAAAAGTCATCGGCCCCGACGGTGCGAATTTCAAATTGCGGGGGTGCAGCACGAAAACTCGGTGTCCCCGGGCAACAAGTCGGTTAGCGTACTCGTATACGACGCGGTAGCCGCCGGAGGGTCCCCACATATAACAAGGCATCAAGAATGTGATTCTCATCCGCTTGAATCCGCAGATTTTCTATGACTGTGTGATCAGCAGGCCCTGCGTTCAGCTCCCGTACGAGGAATTGGGGATGCGGTGTGATTCGTTATCGGACCGCGAGAACGCGGTGCTGGTTTATGTGAAGCTCACGTTTGTACGCCGACGGGCTCGAGACCTTGAGAGACTTCGATGAAGCTCTCCAGCAGATTGGTGCTGCGCTCCCAGTCAAAGCGCCGGATCGCTGCACCCGCTGCCTTTGCCAGTCTGACGCGAAGATCATCGTTTTCGAGCAGCCTGCCCAAGTTTGCCGCCAGAGCAGACGCGTCTTTGGGCGGTGATAGCAGACCGGTGACACCATGTTCGACGTACTCCCGAATGCCGCCATTCTCGGCAGCAACAATCGCGCAGCCGCAAGCGGCTGCTTCGGCAGGTGGCAACGGAAAGCCCTCAGACCAACTCGGACTCAGGAAAATGGACGAGCGATTATATATTTGCTCCACTATAAAACTCTGTGGCGGATTGCGGTAATAAGTGATCCAGTTGGGCACCCATGATTGCCGGCGTCCTGCACCGAAGAAAACCGCTTTCAGATCAGGATAGCTCCTCCGCACCATCTCAAGGGCCTTGATGCCGTCTTTGGCACCCTTGAGTGGAACGGCAGAGAATAGCATCGCGACCTGGCGCGGCCTTTCGCGCACCGGCGCAAGGCATTTATACCTATCGTGATCAATCGCATTTGGAATGTACGTAACGTCGGATGCTCCGAGATCTTTTCCCTTCTCGAGAAGCCAACGAGCGATTACGACCTTGCGCAGCGGCATACGCCAGGTTGCGTCGACAAACGATTTCGACTTCATCCAAGTTTCGTATCCCTGAACCAAGTAGAATTTTTCTCCCATTTCTTCAGGGCACCGGAGCACGGAATCCACCGTGAAGCAAGCCGTAGCGAAGATTGCATCCGCCTGCGGTATGTTGCATGCGTCGGCGTTTGGAACGAAAAGAACTTGGACTCTCTTATCTAGAGGGTGCCAGCCAAGTTTCGGTGTGACAACCAGGTCACGGACAGCTAATACTTTGGCGCGGCAACGTCTGTACAGGCTATCTTCCGGTCGCGGCGAGCTGTCGAGTCGACGGGGGTGGACGACGCTGACCTGATGTCCACGAGCCACGAGGCGGTTGGCGTACTCGTACACGACTCGGGGGCCACCGCTTGGAGCCCAAGGATAGCCTGGCATTAGGAACGTGATCCGCATTCAGTTAGAGTCCGCTGTTACCAGTCGGCTGCACCACCGTACGTGACCTCCAATTCGCGATGACGGAAAAACCCTGCTGCGCAAGACCCTTTAGAGTGGTTCGCTCGCGGGTATCCACTGCAATCATCCAAAAGACACCTGCATAAACGCCAAAACAAACAAGCAGCAGGAGACCAGAAGGAATCAGGTTTAAGCCCAACGACCGAACGACAAAAACGCATGCGAAAAGCGCTGCGCTGATGCCTATCGCTCGGAAGAGGGGCCCCGAGAAGCAGTCCCGTACATTGAATGCCTTCATTTTCCAGGCAAACAGATATAAGAAGAAGCAATCAAAGGCAGTGAGAAGAAGTTTTGCGACCGCCGCGCCATCCACACCGCTTCGGTGCATCAGCCACCAAGCGAGCGCGATGTAGAACGGTAGAGCGAGAACATCCAGAATAGCTTTCAACTCGGGACGTCCCAATGCTTGAACCGAAGTGTATGGAATCATCGAGAACGCATTCACGAAAAACAAGATGGCGATGATTCGCATGACCTCTGCGCTTTGCGCCGCAAAGGCAGCTCCCATCCATAGCCGCAGGATGTCATATGCATAGAAAACGAAGACGGCCGTTACAGGGGTGAGGGCCAGCAAAATGTACTTTGCTGTCCTCGTTGTCACGTCGCGAACCGCTTCTCGCCCGCGTTCTCCGTGATAGCTGAAATAGGGGAAGAGGGACGGGACCACGCTCATCGGAAAAATCAGCACCTTACCCACAACGTCGAATGGCACGGTGTAGTAGGTCAGCATACCTACTGACAGAATGGACGCAATCATGAAGCGTTCGATGTAACCGAACACCGGACCAGTGATGTTCGACACCATGATCCAGCCGCCGAACACCGTCAAAGGACGAAGCGCTGCCTTCGAGAACCGTGGACCTGAACGGAGCCCTGGAAATACTCGCATACACAAGAGCATGTACGCGACACCGCTCGCGAAGCGAACAGCCACTAAAATCAGAATCACGCCCGGCACTTTCACGTGAAGGGCGACAGCGAGTGCGGCCAGCGCAAAGAAGCCGACGCTGGTCGGCACTCGTACAGCATTAATAAAATCGAATCGCTGCGCGGCCTCCAGTACGCCGCGGACTGCATCCGTTCCGAGCATCACCGGCATCGAGGCACACAGAATAAATAGCCCGGTGCGTGCTTCTCCGACGAACGACGGCGGCATTTTGAACAGGCTCGTCACGGCCCAAGGCACAAAGAAAGCTGCCGACAGTCCCACTGCCGTGCCGATACCGATGAGCAGCAGGAACGATGTCCAGACGATTTCCGGTACTTTGTGAACGCGGTCTGGACTGAGATGTTCAGCGACGAATTTCACGGTCGCGCGGCTAAGACCGAGATTGAAGATGCTGAAGTAGCCGAGAACCAAGTATGCGATCGACAGGATGCCGTATCCGTTTACACCTAAGCCGTGCACCAGGTACGGAATGACCGCGATGCCAACGAGCATCGGCAGGACCTGGCCCAGGAGATTTAAGACGCTGCCTTTTACGAGCAGCCTCTTGCGTTGTAACGTGTGCGCTTCCACAGGGATTGTTTCTGCTAGTTGTCGACTGCCTGGAGACTGACTATCGAGGTCTGAGAAATGGGCGGGTTTGCCGCCTACGCGACAAACCCGCCGGCCAACTTAGTTAACGGAAGATTCGATCGGGTTGCCTATTGAACCGTTGCCGTCAAGCCAGAAGGAGCCGAAGGCCGGTTCGACTTGTCGGCGACGTATGCTCCGATGTCCCAAGCCAGCGTTCCTGTAAGGCGACTGGTTGGGGTTCGTGTACCGCCCGCGCTTGTGTCGCTGGAAAGTGCAAGAAGAGTGCCCGAAGCTATCCCGGTAAG
>DASUJR010000102.1:0-17658 GCA_036279175.1 Candidatus Acidiferrales bacterium
AGCATCAAGCTGATCCGCGGTATGGGGCGGCGCGATTGTGGGTCGATGCGATCATCGATCCGGCGCACACGCGGGAAGCATTGATCGAGGCGCTGGAATCGGCTGCACTGAATCCGGAGGTTTCGGAGTTCAAGACCGGTGTCTTGCAGACCTGATGCGGAAACGGTCGATCCCCGTTTTGCTGCTCGCATTAGTGGGATGGGTTGCGGCTTGGAGAATGACCGCCGCGCTGATGTTGACCTCGGTCGGATACAAGATTGGCGGGCCGTTTTCAGCTTCCACGTATCTTGGATTGATTGGCGTTTTGACGTTGCTGTCTTCGTTGGTTGGGCTCTTTTGGCTGACGAATGATTTTGTGAAGTGGATCAAAGGACGAGCATCGTGACGGCAACCGAATCGATAACGATCGTAGAGTGTCCGCGAGACGCGTGGCAGGGACTCGCGGAGACGATTCCGACTGAAGAGAAGGTCCGGTATCTGAAGACGCTCGTGTCGCTGGGCTTCGCGCATATCGATGCGGTGAGTTTTGTGTCGCCGAAGCATGTGCCACAAATGGCAGATAGCGAAGCGGTGATGAAGGAATTGAGCGCGGCGAGTTTGCCCTCAGGTGAAGCACCGGAAATCATCGGAATTGTCGTAAACGAAAAAGGGCTTGAACGCGCGCTCGCCGCGCCGGGAGTGACCACGGTCGGTTACCCGTATTCGATTTCGGCGTATTTTCGACGGGCGAACGCGAATATGTCGCGAGACGAATCGCGCGCGCTGGTCGAGAAGTTGCGGCGCGACACGAAAGCCGCAGGACGCAAGCTGGTGGTTTATATATCGATGGCGTTTGGGAATCCCTACGACGAGCCGTGGGGACCGGAAATTGTGGAAGACGCGTTGATCTGGCTCAAGGACATCGGAGTGCGGACCGTTTCGCTGGCCGACACGGTGGGCACTGCATCTCCTCAAAGTGTTGCCGGCCTGTATCGTGCAGTGAAAGATTGCGTTGCGGGAATCGAGATCGGAGTTCATCTGCATAGCCGGACCGAGGACGCGGCGGAAAAAGTGTTGGCGGCGTACGAAGCGGGCTGTCGTCGATTCGATGGCGCGCTGACCGGATTGGGAGGGTGTCCGTTCGCGGGCGACGCCATGGTCGGGAACATCCCAACCGAGACGGTACTGACGGCGCTTGCGTCGCGCGGGGTGTCCACGGGAATCGACACGAAATCGCTCGCGATCGCTTGCGCGATGACGCACGAATTGCGAGAGCGATACGCGCACGAGGAGAAAAAGCAAGAGGCCTCGAAGCCGAATTGAGCGACATTTTCTACCGCAGAGGAGCAAAGACAGCAGAGAGAGCACAGAATGAGCTACGAGACTCTGAAATTCGAGATGACGGGTGAGATTGCGACGATTACGCTGAATCGGCCGGAAAAGCGCAACGCGATCTCGACCAAGATGATTGAGGAGCTGCTCGCCGTCCTAAACGACATCGAGACCGGACCGGCGCGGGTCGGAATCATCACCGGAGCGGGAAAAGCGTTCTGCGCGGGCATGGATCTGGAGGGGCTGCGCGCGATCGCGACGCAATCTCCGGAAGAAAACGTGGAGGACTCGCGGCGGATGGCGAAGATGTTCTATCGCATCTTCAGCTTTCCAAAGCCGTTGATCGCCGGGGTCAACGGCGCGGCAATTGCGGGCGGCTGCGGGATTGCAACGCTTGTCGATTTTACGTTGGCGGTACCGGACGCGAAGTTCGGGTATACGGAGGTGAAGATAGGGTTCATTCCGGCGCTTGTCTCCGTGTTTCTGCGACGCCAGGTGGGCGACAAGATCGCGCGAGACCTGCTCTTGAGCGGCCGCTTAATTGAAGCTGAAGATGCGCAGCGGCTGGGGCTCGTCAGCCAGATTGCCGAGCCGGAGGCGCTGATGGAGCAGGCGCGGGCGCTGGCGATGGACATCGTCGCGGCCAGCCCCACGAGCGTCAGGCGGACGAAACGCCTGCTGTTGCGGAGCGGCGAGGCGCAATTGCAAACGGAAATCGAGAATGCGATCCATGAAAACGCGGACATCCGTGCGACCGAGGATTTTCGCGAGGGGCTGGCATCATTTCTGGAAAAGCGTCCGCCGAAATGGGCAGGCCGCTAGCGGCAAAACCAAGTCGCGTTGTTTGGCACAAACTGACATTTCGATGACGGCTGATTCAGAGACAAATAACCGGGCCACTGAATACTGCGAGACGACTCTTCGCGTACGGTACGCGGAGACGGACCAGATGGGCGTGGTGTATTACGGCAACTATTTCACATGGTTCGAGGTGGGGCGCGTCGAGTTGTGCCGGCAGTTGGGCTTTGAATACAAGCGCATGGAAAGCGAGGACGACAGTTATATCGTCGTCGCGGAGGCCTCGTGCCGGTACAAGCGTCCCGCGCGTTTTGACGATCTGCTCACGATTCGCACACGCGTGACCGAGACCCAGCGGCGAACAATCCGCTTCGGATACGAGATTTTCAAGGACGGCGAGCTGATCGCGACCGGCGACACGGTTCACGTGGTTTGCGACGGTAGCGGGCGACCGAAATCGCTGCCTGAGAAATACAAAAAATACTTCATCCCTTCGGACACGCCTGACGGCGTCACACATGGACACAATTCAGATTGACGGCGAGCATCTGACACTCGCGCAGTTACAGGATGTCGCGACGCGCGGGGCTCACGCTCAAGTCGCGCCGGCGGCTCACGAACGAATGAATCGTTCGAGAGCGGTGGTGGAGCGCGTAGTCGACTCGGGCGCGACCGTATACGGCGTAAACACGGGTTTTGGCAGGCTTGCTTCCGTCCGCATTTCGCGCGAACAGATTCAGGAACTCCAATTCAATCTCGTCCGGAGTCACGCATGCGGCGTAGGCGCGCCGCTGAGCGAGAGCGAAACACGGGCGATGCTTTTGCTGCGAGCGAATGCGATCGCAAAGGGATTTTCGGGCGTGCGGCCGGTTGTTGCTGAGACGCTTTGCGCGATGCTGAACGCGGGAGTGCATCCGGTGATTCCGGCACAAGGGTCGGTTGGGGCTTCCGGCGATCTGGCGCCGCTCGCGCATCTGGCGCTGGTAGCGATTGGGGAGGGCGAAGCGACGTATCGCGGCAAGCGACTGCCCGGGGGCGAAGCGCTGCGGCAGGCGGCAATCGCGCCACTCAAATTGGAAGCGAAAGAAGGGCTGGCGCTTCTAAACGGGACGCAGGGCATGCTCGCACTGCTCGCGCTTGCCTTGCACGATGCCGAAGTGGCGGCGGATACTGCGGACGTTGCGACGGCATTATCGCTCGATGCACTGCGCGGCAGCCCGGCGGCTTTCGATGAAAGAATCGCGAAGGCGCGGCCTTTCGCGGGGCACGCGACCACGGCTCGCAATCTTGAGCGTCTAAATCGAGGAAGCGAGATTCGCGAATCGCATCGTTCGGCGCAGAAAGACCCGCGCGTTCAGGATCCGTACAGCCTGCGCTGCGCTCCTCAGGTTCACGGAGCGGTGCGGGACGCGCTGGCACAGATTCGCGCAACGATCGAGATCGAACTGAACAGCGCGACGGACAATCCGCTGGTGTTTGCGGATTCCGGCGAAATAATCAGCGGCGGAAATTTTCACGGCCAGCCGCTCGCGATGGCTGCGGATCAACTGGCGGTTGCGCTGGCGACGCTCGGAGGAATTTCCGAACGGCGCATCGAACAGATGACCAATCCCGCGACGAGCCAGCTTCCCGCGTTTCTGGTGCGAGAGCCGGGCGTGAATTCCGGCTTCATGATTCTGCAGATCGCAGCGGCGGCGCTGGCGAGTGAAATGAAACCGATGGCCGCGCCTCACTCGGTCGATTCGATTCCGACTTCCGCGAACCAAGAGGACTATGTGTCGATGGGAATGGGCGGCGCGCGACGATTGCGGCCGATGATGGCGAACGTGCAGCACATTCTTGCCGTCGAACTGCTCTGTGCATGCCAGGGCATCGATTTCCTCGTCCCACTGCGAACGGGGCATGAAGCGCAGAAGAGATACGACATCGTTCGCTCGCTTTCTAAGAGCGTTGATAATGACCGTTCGCTGGCTCCGGACATTGAGGCTGTCGCACAGGCGATAGGGGACGGACGGTTCAGCGCCCTGGTGTAGATCTTCCCTGTGTTCCGCGTGCCGGCACCAAAAGACAAGAGGCGTTACCACAAAGCACACGAAGAAGACCTTTGAGAGCACGGAGAAAACCGCAAAGGCCACCGCAGAGGCGCAGAGGGCGCGGAGAACACGCCGGGCCCACGATTGAAAACAGCTCACGAGAGAGCGCGGCGGAGAAAAGCGATGAAGCGCAGGCCGACCGCATATTTGAACGGGGCCTCACCGAGAGAATAATGGCCGCAAGGTAGCGACATCGATTTCGCGCGCAGGCCGTCGCGAGTAATCTCGCGCAGAAACGCGTTTGTGAATTCAGGCCAGAAAGTGGGATCGTAACGGCCGCTGATCGCAAGGATCTTTTTTCCAGTCCCGCTGAGCTTCGGAATGTAAGCGAACGGGCTGATTGGCGACCAGAAATGCTGAAGTTCGTCCGCCGAGATTTTCTGCCGCAGCGATTCCCACACGTTCGTGGTTGTCAGACCATTGGCCACCACATCGCCGTAATATGTGGCGACGTGCAGGAACGCTCCGGCGCGCAGGAGCGGTTCGTGACAAATGGTGACGAACGAAATTGCTGAGCCGACACTGGTGCCGAGAATTCCGAGCGGACCGTATCCTTCACGCGCGAGCCAGAGCAGCGTGCGTCGCACGTCTACCACAGCCTGTCGATTCGCCTGGAGCGTAAGGCCGATATTCGGACCGACGAGATGATCGGCACGGGGATGGCCGGGAATCGCGCGCCGGTCATGATACGGAAGGCTCATCTTAAGTGCCGTGATGCCAAGCCGGCTCAGCCAGCGGCAAATGTCCTGCTGCTCTTCCCAGCGCGCATTCCATTGCGCGAGCGCGACGATGGCCGGTCCTTTGCGCCGAGCGTGGAAAAGCTGCCCATGCACGCGGTTGTTCTCTGGCCAAGGCGACGCGACCTGGCTGGTGAAGGTGAGAATGTCGTCGCGAAGTTCATAATCAGCGGCGGGCGTGACGGCGAACCATTCGTCGCTGCGCGCAACGGTCTCGTTGACGAAGCGATTCAGGAATCCGCGCGGGTCGGGATCGTTGGAGCTACCTCCAATGTGTTCGAATCCCCACGCGAATGGGAGAACGCGGCGGCCGGTTTCCTGCGCCCAGCGCATGTGTTCGTAGCGGCGAATTTTCGTTTCGAACCATTTCATCGATCGAACTCGCGAGCACGACAGTTTACAGCAGTCTTGCCGGGCAGACGGCGGCGAGCGGAGGCAGAGGCCGGGCTAGACAACCGATCATGCGGCGTGGAATGTGCTGGGGCGTAACGTGCCGGGAGGCATTGAAAAGGCGATAAGCGCCCCGTATCCTATAGCTTCAATGAAAATCGCGCTCGCCCAGTTCAACCCCACGATTGGCGATTTCGAGGGCAATGGAAGGCGCATTCTCGAACTCGCGCGCGAGGCAAAAAGCGGCGGCGCGGATCTCGCCGTTTTTTCCGAGTTGTGCGTTTGCGGCTACCCTCCGCAGGATTTGATCGAGCGTCGATCGTTCCTTGATCGCAACCTGAAAAGCGTCGCGGAGCTTGCGAAAGCGGTTGCGCTGCCGTCGCTCGTCGGTTATGTGGGCACAGCGCAGGACGATACAGGCAAACAAGTGGCCAACTGCGCCGCCGTGATCGGCGATGGGCGCGTTCTGTTCGAGCAGCGAAAGATGCTGCTGCCCACATATGACGTGTTCGATGAATCCCGTTATTTCCAGCCGGCACATACACAGTATGTTTTCCCGCTGAAAGCGACGAATCTGGGCGTCACTGTTTGCGAGGACATCTGGAACGACAAGAGCTTTTGGAAGCAGCGGCTGTACGAACGCGATCCTGTGAGCGAACTGGTCGGGAAGGGAAGCGAGATTATCCTTAACATCTCGTCTTCGCCGTACATACTCGACAAGCGCGAGCTTCGGCACGACATGCTTCGCGCGACGGCGATGCAGCACCAGGTACCGGTCGTGTACGTAAATCAGGTCGGCGGAAACGATAGCCTGATTTTCGACGGGTCGAGTGTCGCGTTCATGGCAGACGGGAGCGTGGCGGCGCGAGCGAAATCGTTCGAAGAGGATCTGGTTTTCTTTGACAGCACGACGGGCGCCGGCGACGTGCGATGTCTGCCGAAGAACGAACTCGAGGGGACGTATCGCGCGCTCGTGATCGGGACGCGTGATTACGTGCAGAAATGCGGCTTTCGCAAAGCGGTTGTGGGGCTCAGTGGCGGAATCGACTCGGCCCTGGTCGCCGCGATTGCCGCGGATGCTCTCGGACGCGAGAACGTGCTCGGAGTCAGCATGCCGGGTCCATATTCGTCGGATGGAAGCCAGACGGATGCTCTGCGGCTGGCCGAAAATCTTCGGATCGAGCTGATCGTGCTACCCATCGCGGAAGTTTTCCAAAGCTACCGCGGTGTCCTTTCGAAAACTTTTGCCGAGCGGACGGAAGACGTTACGGAAGAAAACATCCAGGCTCGCATTCGCGGGAATTTGCTGATGGCGCTATCGAATAAGTTCAATTCGCTGGTGCTCAGCACCGGAAACAAATCGGAAATGGCGGTCGGCTACTGCACTCTCTACGGAGACATGGCCGGCGGACTGGCGGTGATCTCTGATGTGCCGAAGACGATGGTTTACGCGTTGGCTGACCTGGTGAATTCGAGCAGCGAGATCATTCCGCGAGAAATCATCGCGAAGGCGCCGTCGGCCGAACTTCGTCCGAACCAAAGAGACCAGGACACGTTGCCACCGTATGAAGTTCTCGATCGCGTTCTGAAGGCTTATGTTGAGGATCTGCGCAGCCCGCAGGAAATCGCCGACGATACGGGGTATGCAATCGATCTGGTTCGATCAATCGCGCGGTTGGTTGACGGCGCGGAGTTCAAACGCAAGCAAGCGCCGCCGGGATTAAAAGTTACCTCGAAGGCGTTCAGCGTCGGACGGCGATTCCCCATTGCCCAGAAGCTTTCGGTCTGAACGAGGTGCCGCTTACACGCGGAGGCCGACGATGCGCATCAGTTCGATGGCGTTGCTGCGCGTAACCACGCCTTCGCGCAGGTGGTAATCGAAGCGCATCTGGCCGTTTTCGACGTGATCCTCGAAATGAAAATTCTGAATGGTTGAGCCGAGCGAGCGCGCGATCGCCGTCAGCGCCAAATCGTGGGTCGTGAGGATTCCGATCGCACCGCCCTCGACTAGAGCGTGCAACAAGCCTTCGGCGCCGATTAGCCGGTCTTTCGAGTTGGTGCCTTCGAGTAGCTCGTCGAACAGGAAGAGCAGGGAAGCGCCTCCATTCAGCAGCTCGAAGACGCTCCGGATGTGAAGGATTTCGGTGTAGAAATTCGAGCGGCCCTCCTGCAGCGAGTCCGTGCTGCGGATGCGCGTTCCGAGCGCGACCGGAGTGAGGCGAAGCGATTTGGCCCGCACGGGTGCGCCTGCCATCGCGAGAACTACGTTGATTCCGACAGCGCGCAGCAGCGTGCTCTTGCCGGACATGTTCGAGCCGCTGACCAACATGACACGGAGCGCGGAGTCCAGCCGGACGCTGTTGCGCACGCAATCGTTCTGCGGGATCAGCGGATGGCCCAACTCGTCGCCATCGAAAACGGGAATCGTCGCCGCACCCGGCGCATCGCCGCCCGCTGCGCCTGAAATCGAATTGGCGGCGATCGTTTCGGGAGCGACGAATTGTGGAAACGGATCGGAGGGGTGCTCGAACGAATAGCCTGCCAATGAGAGGAGAGCTTCGATTTCGGCGGCTGTGTCCATCCAGCTTCGAACATACTTGCCCCAGCGCATTCGCCATGCATCCGCGGCGAAGCCGGTCTGCAGGGAATAAAGCAGCGGCAGGTCAAGGACTTTGGCGAGCATGCCTTCCCGGCCATCGATCCAAAAAACGATGCGAGACAGGCTGCGGACTGCAATCGATGCTGACTGCGAACGCAAATCGTTCGCGCGCTGCTGCAAGTGCGGCGAGGTGAACGGCTCGCGTTCGATGCGCTCGAGAATGCGCGAAAATAGAATGAGGCCTTCGGCATTGCTGTTCAGACTGCTCATGACGCGTTCCGCACGATCGTGCCAAGTTCGGTAGAGGATCAGCTCCGCTGCAAGAATCGCGGCCAACGGCCAGATTCTTTCACCGAAGAACATATAAATGAAGGCGCCAGTGGCAGCCAACGCGAGAACCGCGAAAACGGCCCGCAAAGTCTGATCCGTCAGCAGTGGAGTGGCTTCGGCCCATGAATTGAGCGCCGTCGGGTTGACACGTGGCCGCAAGTCCTCGCTCGTCAATGCAATGTCTTCGCGGAGATCAAGCCTGTCGCGCAGCTCTGCGACGGTTTTCTGTCGCTCGATAACGTCGGCAACGGGAGAAAAACTTGAAAGCCACGATGCCAAACGCTCCTCGCCCATGGGCAGGCGAGCCGTGGAGAGCAGCTCGAACAGGCAGCCGCGGCCGAACAGATCGAGATCTTCGGCGTACACGTGTTTAAGATCGCGGAACCGCTCGCCTGTGGCGCCCGTGCCTGCCCATTTGTCGTCGATGCGAGCCAGACCCGAGCGATGTAGCGACGCGGCCGTTTCGGCGCGGGCTTTCTGGCGAAGGATGCGTTCATGCACGACGATCAAAACCACGAAGGCGGCAAAGGGGAGCAGAATCCAGTAGGGCGACAACACGCGATCGAGAATCAACACCGCGATGACGATTCCGGCGATGATTACGCCGAGTTTGATGTTACCCGCGCGAATGTGCTGCCGATCGAGCGCCGCCGCGGCGCGCTCGTGGTTTTCGAGCCGGCGCGTGTACTCGACGCGCGGATCGTGTACCGAAGAATCTTTGGTCTGCGAGTCGGCGGCGGCTTCCGACACGGACGGCTCCTGAGGCATCGGCGATAGTCTATCCTGATTTACGAATCGTAAGCGGCGATTGGTGAAGCGCCCGCGCAATGAATCGCGTTGATAAGATTGTGGCGTTTTCGCGTGAAGACGAGCTCGCTGCGCGGCGCGAGGCAGCTCTGCAGCTACTTTGTTTCTTCTCCCGCGGGCACGGTGAACGCCGTTTTCGCCGCTGCCGTATTGTCAAACCGATCAGTGACCTGCACCGCTATGGTGTGTTCGCCCACGGCAAGATGATTGAGCTCGAACCGGTACTCTTGCTTGGGCGCGTCCGACAGCAGTCCGACAGGATAGACGATCTGCCACGGGCCGCCGTCGACGCTGTATTTCGCTCGCGCCAGCGCGTTTGAACCCGCGCTAATGCCGCGGAAGCTTACAGTAACAGAGGGCGAATGCGCTTGCGCAGTTAAGGCCTCAATCGTTGGGGGCGTATTTTCCACTTCGAAGCGGTCGCTGTTGCGTTCCGCTGTCAGCGCCATGTCGGGCGGATTCGACGGTGAGTCCGACGCCACGATCCTCAGATAATAGGCACCATCAGGCAGCGTCGTCGTGTCCCAGGAATAATAGTGCTGGGTGACGTGGTCTTTGAGCAGGCGCCAATTCTTCTCGCCCTCGCCGCGATAGTAAACGCTGAACACCAGATCGTCGTCGTTGTCGTCGCGAGCGTTCCAGATAACGCTCTGCCAACCCTTGTCCCAGATTCCTTGCGGCGGGATTTCGACCTTCGGTTGTTTCGGATATTCATCTGCGTTCGCAGGGCTCGGCGAGGCCTCGCCATCCGTCTGTGGCATACGCAATTGAACGTTCACTCGGCCGCCGGCCCCTTGTGCCTGCGGGAACTCCTGCAAACGAACGCCAGGGTCTTGAATGGCGATATCTTCCACAACGGGTGCAACATTTTTCGGCTGATATGCGAGGCTGACCCAGGAAATGTCGGGCGAGCCGGCTGTATCGAGGAACACGGCCTTCCACTGTGCGAACCGCGCCGGAGGGCAATTCACTGGCAGACCATCCGCCGGATTGTTGTACGGGCCCGACCATGCGCTCCAATTTTTCTCGGGGCTCGACGTGTTGCCGGACCGCGCGTAGAACGCCACTTTACCGTCCGTCGCGCCGTTTTCGCCCCACCACGTCAGGCGTCCCCAATGCGAAAAGATGTCGGCATCGAAGGTGTTCGATTCGAAGCTGCCTTCCTTGGCGTATCCGGGCCCCAGCGTGAACACTTTTCCTGGGTTCGCAGTGGCCACGAACATTTTTCCACCGGGCACCGCAAGCAGGCTGGTCACCTGTGCCGACGCCGACTGCGCTACCGTCGAATAAACGCCGTTGCCCTCGAGCTGAATGATCGAGCCGCTGTCGCCCGTTCCGAGCAGCACCTTTCCCGCAGGCGAAAAGGCGGTCGAAAAAATCAGATCAGCATTGGAAGTCCACAGCTGTTTCGGTGAACCGTCTCGCGACAACCTTACCAGTTCGCTGCCGCCCGCGGCCGAGGCGAAGTATGTCAGCGGTGCCACCGGGCGCTGTGCTGTGCGCTGCTGTGGCCCTGCCGTAACGACGATTCCGCCCGTCGCGCCGCCGTTCGCCGTCACTACGGCCTGCGGCTGTTGCGGCGTGAGTTGTTGCGGCAAGGTTGGCAGCGTAGGGCGCCCCTTTTCGCCGATCGAGGCAGCGTAGAGATTTCCCTCGCCATCCATCGCAAGAGAAGTGACTTCCTTCTTGTCGGTTTCGTACAGTACGAACGATTGCCCAGCCGTCGGTGCAGCCTGCGTGGATTTGCGTTCGATGCGCACGCGAATTACCAGCCCATCTGGATCGGTGCCGATCAGGAGATCGCCTTTGTCGTCCAGCGCGAGCGATCGCGCGTGACGCTGATCGGTCTGATAGAACACGTCGCCGGTTCCGTCCGGCGCCACGGCGTAGACCTTGCCCTGATCACCGGTCCCGACGAAGAGGTCGCCGTTATGGTCCATTTGCAGCGACCAGATGTATTTCGTCTTGGGAGTGAAAAAGACGGTCTTTTGTCCATCGGGCGTTACTTTGTACACCTTGCCGTCCGGCGACGTGCCCACGTACAAGTTATCGTGCGAGTCGAACGCGATCGCCTGCGCCGCCAGTTCTGACGATTCGAACACGGTCGTAGACTTGCCGGCCGCATCGAACCGGACCACTTTCGCGTTCGGACCGCCAGCCGCGTACAGCCGTCCCTGTGAATCGAGCCGCAATTGCCAGATGTATGCGAGATTCGGATCGGAAAATTGCGTGAACTCCGGCGCGGGCATCAGCTTGCCGTCGCTGCGGATCGCCACGCCTTTGGCCGTACCGCGCGAAAAACTGCTGGAGTCTGACTCGCGCCAGTAATGTGTATGTTCGGCAAGCGCAAGCGCGGGCCAAAGGGCGGCGGCTATAGCGCACACCAGGATTCTTCGGCATGTCATTGGTTGAGCTCCTCGCCGCGGCAGCGGCTGATGGACGGAAACGCCTTCACTTGACTGTGATCGTCAGTGCATGCTCGCCCGAGATCACCTGATGCATTTCAACCGACCATTCGCCTGCCGTCGATTGCCATAGCAGGCGCGTGTCGCCCGGATTCTGGCGCTGATTCAGGATGTTGATTTCGGAAACGGGCGCGTTCGGCAGTTCCTTATCTTCGACCAGCAGCGTCGGAGTAGGCTGCAGAAGCGTCGCATACAAACGGTCGTTCTGGCGCGTCCGGTTCACCAGACGAATCAATTCCTCGAGCCCGGGAAGCTGCCCGTCCGAGGTCGCCGTCACGATTTCCAGGTTGCGGTTCACCCAATTCGCATCGCTCACCACCAGCTGCAGCTTGCCTCGTGTCACTTCGTCCGGAATGCGGATGGGAATCTCGCGCAACACAGGTGCGCCTCGATAGGGGCGCAGAAGAACCTTTACGTGGAGCATCTCGCCGGGGCGAACTTCGCTCTTGCCCACCCACGCATTCTCGATGCGCGCCGATCGGCGCTCGCCGAGAGTCGTCACATTCAGGTGAATGCCCTGAATAGCGGGGCTTTCGTACGGATTGGAATAAATCCGCGAGAAGGCGCCTTCCACCGCCATAGCAACCATTATGCCGCTCGACACCGGCGCATCTGTGGGCGCGAAGAGGTCATCCATCTTGACCGGCGTGTGACCTTTAATGTCGATCGAGCCGGCCATTTGCAGCGTTGATCCCTCGCCGTAGGCTGGCGTGCCGACGATGCTGTTATAGGCCGCCAGAGCGACAAGAAGCGGCGTCAGCTCCCGATTTTCGACCACTTGCAGATGAAAATTCTGCTTGCCTGCGGGCGTGGTCAGATCCACATCCATCGGAATCATCGGCGGACCCGCGCCGAGCTTGCCCATAATTGCCGTTCGGCGGTCCTGCGTCAGAGTGCCAATCACGCCGCCCGTGCTCATCACTTTGGTCGAGGCCATCGACGAAGCGAGCGTGAGAATCACGTGGGCTCGCGAAATCGGAAAATTAACAGAACCATAACCAAACAGCGGATGCCCACAGGCCAGGATCTGATTGGCGACCACCGTTGTAACGGTGCACCCCGACGAAACCGAAAAGTCACCGCGGATCAGGTCGATGCCAACCATATCTCCAGGCTTCAGGTTTGCATCTGTTGGCGACGCGGGAGCCGTTCCGCCGGCCATCGCAGCAACTCCCCACGACGAAAATTGCTTCTTGAACTGCTCCAGTGCCTGCGGATAAATTCCGCTGGTGATCAGCGGCGTCTCGATGGGCACCAGAGTTTGTCCCATCGCCCCTGCCGCCGTCAGTTCCGTGAAATCCGACGGCACCGGCACTCGCGTCGAAACATCGCGCACCACGTTTCCAGGAACCGTCTTCACAAGATCCGCTTTTGATGCAGCCCCTTCCTTCGCCACGTCGAGCATGTTCGCAATGGGCGTCACGCCGCCGATCGCTTCTTTCGTGAACGTGCCCAGCTTCAACGAAAGAGCGCCCGCCAGCTTGCCATCGAAATACACGGGGCTGCCGCTCATTCCTGCCACCACTCCATCCTGATCCGCTTTCGGCCCCAGAAGTTTTACCAGGATCACGTCCTGCTTCGGCCCAAGCGCGTCTTGCAACACGCCGATCACGACCAGATTGATTGGTTCCACCTGATCGCCTTCATAAATTGTGTACGCGATGCCCTTCATGCCCGGCTTGATTTGGCTGATCGGAATTGTCGCGGGCAGATTGGTCGCGCGAGGCGCAGCCAGGGACGGAACCGCGAGGGATAGCACTGCAAGTACGGCAACTGCCAAAGCGAAACGACGCGGATGGGGCATGGGTTGCTATGATACCGAGCAGCGTTTACCGAATCAAATCAACCGCCCGGTTCCTTTCTGGTGCCTTTATCGTATTGCGGCTCGCCCTGTGCAGGGGCCGTTCGCGATGGGCCGCACTCGATTAGACGCCAAAAGTCGCTTTCACGGCTACAGTACCCGTGCATTTTGTGTTCCGTTCGGACCAGTTCCGGGGGTTCGCTAAGTGCTTTAGAAGCTGCCGGGCTGATTTGCCCTGTGACCCATGAACACGGGGAGGTCCACTCTGGGGGACAAATGGCGTATGTGAGTGCGCTCTGGCGGGAGTACCGGCACTTTAGTTTGAAATGCGTGCGTGGTTCCATCGCACCCGCAAGACGCCGTTTTCGTGTGTGCTGTACAATGCCATCGGGATCGAGCGAGGTGATGCTCGGAGGCAAAATGCGGCACGCTCTTGTCAAGTTCGCGTTTTTGCTGGCTTTCTTGGCTCCTCCCCTTACCGCGAAATGCCAGGCTCAAGCCAGCCCAGATGGAGCAACTACAGCCGAGCCGAGGCAACAATATTTTCCAACCTCAGTCTTTGGGGAAATTCCGCGGTTCGCGTACAAGAGCCAGTGGTACTCGCTGGACTTGTGTGCGTTGGGCGAACCATCTCTTTTCGAAGCCTCCAAGAAGAGCGACAGCGTAATATATCGGTTCTCACTCATCAATGTGCGCGCTTTGGCAGTTCGCCTTGCTCTGCACTCAGATGGCACTGCAACGCTTTTGGGAAAATTGGTGATATTCCATCGAAGCAGAACGCGTTCTTCGATAAAGGCCCGCTTCCTGTAACTCAGGACCAGGTGCAACACTTTCTTTCGTTACTGGACAAAGCTGGTTTTTGGTCGCTGCCAACGGAGGAAACATACGGCAACGGCGGCTACCCCATGGACGGCAGCCAATGGGTCTTTGAAGGAATAGCGAACGACGATTATTCCGTTGTGGATCGTTGGTCCCCCAAAGACTCAAGCTACGAGCAATTGTGCGTCTATTTGGCTACTTTGTCTCCCGTGAAGCTGGACGAAGACTCTCGACAAAAAGGCAGTCCCTGACTCACAACGGGTTGCATCGTCCACTTGACCTCGCTCGAGATGATATGTATCATTGATAAGTATCATTGAGGGCGGCGATGAAAGCTAAGAAGGCCAAGGTGTTTTGGACGGGAAGGAGCCAGGCGGTGCGGCTGCCGAAAGAGTTTCGATTCCAAACCGATACGGTGATGGTGCATCGCCACGGGCATGCGGTGGTGATGGAACCGATCCACGAGTGGCCCGAGGGCTACGTCGACTCCTTCGCTGGCGTCCCGGATGACCTTGCTCGTCCGCGGCAGGGCAAGGTCGAACGGCGTACTTCTCTGGGATGAAATTCCTGCTCGACACGGACACGTGCATCTACGCACTCAAGCAGAACGCATCCGTTTTGCAACGTTTGCTCGCCTGGAGCCCGGAAGACATTGCGGTGAGCGTCGTCACAGAAGCCGAATTGAGGACCGGCGTGGCCAAGAGCGCTTCGTCCGCGAGAACGCTTCGATTGCTCGAAAATTTCCTGCGCCCTGTGACCATCCTCGAATTTACCTCTGGCGATGCCGCTTCGTATGCGCAAGTAAGAGCGAGACTCGAACGCGCTGGCAAACCAATCGGCCCATTGGACACCTTGATCGCGGCCCAGGCGGTGGCTCGTAAACTGGTTCTTGTCTCGAATAATGAACGGGAGTTTGGCCGCGTCGCTGGTCTGCGTATTGAGAACTGGACGAATTAGGCTTGGCCGCGCAAGGATTTCGGTCTCCAGCGTCGCCCCGCGGGGCCGTGTTACGATTGCTGCGTGAAAAAACAGGTCATCTTTCCCGGAGGTACTGTTTCCGGCGTCGTTGAACTTCCCGGCGACAAATCCATTTCGCATCGCTACGCGATCATCGCTGCGCTTGCTGAAGGCACCACGGAGATCTACAACTACGCTTCCGCCGCCGACTGTCGCAGCACGCTGGAATGTTTGAAGCGCCTGGGTGCGCCTATCGAGATCGCTAAAGACCGCGTCCGCATCGCCGGGGCAGGATTGCACGGCATGAAAGCGCCGCGCCGGACGCTCAATGCGGAAAATTCCGGCACCACGATTCGCATGTTGGCGGGCGTTCTCGCAGGACAGCCTTTTACCTCGACGATTACGGGCGACAGCTCGCTGCGCAAACGCCCGATGGCTCGCATTGCCACGCCGCTGCGCGAGATGGGAGCCGCCGTGAGCGGCGTTGATGGCGACCGCGCTCCGCTGGAAATTCGCGGCGGCAATCTTCACGCGATCGACTACACGCTGCCGGTTCCCAGCGCACAGGTAAAATCCGCCGTTCTGTTTGCCGGACTTTTCGCCGAAGGCGTTACGACCGTGCGCGAATCCGTTCGCACCCGCGACCATACCGAACTTGCCCTGCGCGAATTCGGCGCGTCAGTCGAAATCGAAAAGGGAATCGCGCGCATCCATTCGCGCCCGAAACTCACCGGGCGACAGATCGTCGTTCCCGGCGATTTATCTGCCGCAGTTTTTCTGATCGGCGCGGCACTCGTGCTGCCGAGATCGGAAGTGGTCGTGCACAATGCCGGCCTGAATCCCACACGCACGCGCGTTCTGGATTTCCTGATCAGCATGGGCGCTGCAATCAACGTCGGACAGTTGCAATCGAATAATGGCGAACTGGTGGGCGATGTAGCCGTCCGTCATTCGCCGCTCGAAGGCGGATCGGTTTCCGGTCCGCAAGTCGCCGAAATGATCGACGAACTTCCCATGCTCGCCGCGCTCGGGCCGTACACGGAGAAGGGAATTGAGATTCACGACGCGAAGGAGTTGCGCGTGAAGGAAAGCGACCGCATTGCCGCGCTCGCCGAAGGCCTGCGCCGCATGGGCGCAGCCGTGGAAGAATTTCCCGACGGCATGCGCGTCGCCGGCCGAGCGAGTGGAAAGCTGCACGGCGCGAAGGTCGATCCGCAAGGCGACCATCGCATCGCAATGGCGCTCGCAGTGGCTGCGCTCGGGGCCGAAGGCGACAGCACCATTCTGGATGGCGATTGCGCCGCCGTCTCGTTCCCCGAGTTCTTCTCGACGCTTGCGCGCTTGCGTGCGCCCGCGTCCGAATGACGCCGTGCCGCCTTCGATTGATTTGTAGCGCTGGTGCGCTCGAAGCGGGCACTATTTTTAGCACGCTAGAAGCGCGACACGCTGTGCCGCTACTTGGCAAAAGGCCACTCTTATCGCGGCTAGCCGCCCTTGTGGAGGGAAATCGTACCGTAGCTGGTCACGATGACGATCTTCGGGCCGCCGCTGCCCTCCGCGCCGGTCAAGCGGCCGACATTATCGCCGTTGATCAGGCGGAGTGAGGGGGATTCAAATTCGCTCTCAACTTCGCCGGACTGCGAGACCGCCGAGATCTGAAAATTCGATCTGTCCGGCAGGGTGAGCCTTACTTCGCCCGATTCATCGGTGACGCCGATCGCGGCGCTCGGCGGACGCGAACATCGGATTGCGATGTCGCCGTGCGAATCTGCAATCTCAAGCGGCCCCGCAACATCCTCGACCTCGATGTCGCTGTTCCGCGTAGCCAGCTTCACCGCTCCTGCCACATTCGACAAGTGCAAGTCGCCGGAATCCAGTTCAAGCCTTCCGTTCAAGCGCTTAAGCATCATGTTCGAGCGGTTTGAGCTGAAGCGGGTGATCTGCGCCACGTTGCGGACGCGAATCGAGCCATAAAATTCGCCGTTCAGCGTCGCATCGCCAGACACGTCGGAGACATCTACTTCATCGCCGTGGCCGCTTAGGCTTACGTTTCCCTGTACGTCGGAAATGCGAACGTTGCCGCTACTGATTGTGGCGGAAACATCGGATGCTGCGTCGTGAACGTCGATGTCGCCATTGCTGGCGCTGACTTGAAGCGCAGCGGAAACTCCCGAGACTTTGACGTCGCCGCGTCTCGTAATAGCTGTGACAATCGCTGTTTTAGGCAACTGTACATCCAGATCGGTCTCCACCGAGCCTTCCCAATCCTGTTGGTTCAGCGGATGGACGCTGAATCCGCCGTCCGTTTGCTCGATGACTGTGCGGACGTCGGCCATGCGATCCTCAGCGGCGGAACGATTGGGATCCGACGCGGATTTGTTCACTGTTACGCGCAGCTCATCCCCTCCCCCAACGTGAACCGAAATGTTGCCCCGGTCAGTCTGGATCGTGACGCGCGCATTTGGCGGGATCTTTCTCGCGGTCAGAGCATCGCTTACCGTGTAGCGATCCGAGAACGGATGAAAATTGAAGTTGAAGGCATGCCGATGGC
>DASUJR010000103.1:0-3545 GCA_036279175.1 Candidatus Acidiferrales bacterium
CACATATCAGGCTATTCTTAAGACTCTGGCAATGGCATCGCTGAGCTTCGTCCAGTTCACTGACTCGATTTCGAGTTGTTTCCGGCCAGACGCAGTGAGCGAGTAGAAGCGCGCTCGCCGGCCCAGTTCCGAGATGCCCCACTCGGCCTTGATCCAACCGCGGTGTTCGAGGCGATGGAGCGCTGGATAAAGCGACCCCTGGTTGACCTGCAAGACGTCCTGTGAAATCTGCTGAATGCGCTCCGAGACTGCCCATCCATGCATCGCGCCGGAACGCAGCGCACGAAGGATGAGCAGATCGAGCGTGCCCTGGAGAAGATCGAGGCGCGATGGATCGGGAGGCATTGGTGTAGGCATCCGACAACAACGTAGGCTTCCTGGTGTCGAATGTCAACAACAATCGCAACGCGGCGAACTGCTCCGCTCGGAGCAAAGAACGAGCAGAAACGCATAGCCTGCCCCGGCGTCGCCGCGACGGGCGCAGCCGAATCGTTCAGGCTGGAGCGCGGCCGTGCGGCACACGAAGGGCTACTTTGGTTTGTAGATGCGGATGATGTCGTCTTTCACTTCGACGATGCTGCCGGGATACTCGCGGGCGGCGTGGTCGCGGAGTTCCTCGATCGAATAGTAGTCGCCGTGGCCATCGAAATAGCGGGCGTCGTCGATCAGCAGGACGTGATCGCGAATCGGGTGGCGGTAAATGCACTCGAGTTCTTTCTTCACGGGGGCGTCGATGTCGCCCCAGTGGGCGTCGATCCAAAACAGCGCGGGCTCCTTAATCAGCGGGACGATGGCGGGGAGAATTTGTCCGCTGTCTCCCTGATACAGATGGATGTTTGGGTAGGCCTCGAATTTGCGCTTGGCGCGCGCCGCCAGCCATGTGTCGAGCTCGATCGAATAGATTTCGCGGAAGTGATTCTTCTGGACGTTGATCATGTTGCCGAGGTTCGTCCCGGTTTCCACCATCACTCGAAGATTGAAACGTTCGCCAAATTCGGTGAGGGTGCGCTGCTTGATGATGTGCGGCACTTTCGGCCTGGGGCAGCCGCGGACACGCCACCAGAGATATTCGCCGCGCTGGGCCGTCCATTTGTATGGCCCGAAAAAAACGCTGTCCCGGAACCATTTGTCCGGGATGTAGCGCGTGTCGTCGAAGTTCCTGCGCCTGAGCATGGCTGGCACATCATATCAATTTTCGGGCGGTTATTTTCTTCGTGACATCTTCCGGGGGGCTCCCGCATTATTTCGGCGGGTTTTTTTCGCAAACGGCGTTCGCCAACAACGGAGTCGGAGGAGTTGTGCCTCGAATCCTAGATGTGGGGTGCGGGCCGACAAAGTTTCCCGGCTCGATCGGGTTGGATATGAACCCGAATACGGCGGCAGACGTGATCTGCCACCTGGACAAGGGTGGATTGCCGTTTCGCGACAACTCATTCGACGAAATTCGCGCGGAGCATTTCATCGAGCACGTGGCGGACGCAATCGCGACGATGGAAGAATTTCATCGCGTGACGCGATCCGGCGGAACGATTTTCATCCTGACGCCGCATTACACGGACTGCAACTCGTTCACCGACCCGACGCACCGGCGGCATCTGAACAGTTATTCGTTCCATTATTTCTATCCCGGCGGCAGGCACGGACGCGAAATGTGGTACACGAGAGCGCGGATGCGCGAAGTGCGGGTGAGAGTGAAGTTGCTTCGCGTGTGGCGCTTTTTAGGATTCGAATTCCTGGTGAACCATAGCCGCCTATTCCGGCAGTTCTGGGAGCAATATTTGAGTTTCGTTGTTCGCGGAAAATTGCTGGAATTCACATTTGAGGTGATCAAGTGACGAGCGGTCCGCGCACCGATATACCCGATAAGCAGCGGTGTGAAGAAATCCGGCGCGATTGCTTTGATGGAGGGTTAGGTTGCTGGCGCGATTGATGTTTGCGTTTGTGGATTTCAGGGCGCGGAAAGGGCTGGCGGACGCGCAAGCCGGGATGACGGCGAAGGAGCGCGCGCGGCGAACAGGCGTTCGAGGCGAAACGTACGCGTACTGGTATTTGCGGCGGCACGGATATGTTTTAGTGGCGCGAAATTTTCGCGCGCCGGGAATCAAGGGTGAGATCGACATGGTGGGGTACGACGGTGAGGTGCTGGCCTTCGTCGAGGTGAAAACGCGCGCCGCAGCGGCGGATGATTCATCGAAGATGCCGCAGGCTCGGCCAGAAGACGCGGTGAACTGGGAGAAGCGGCGCAATCTTTCGCGGATGGCGCAGCAATTTTTGCGGGTGCGAAGAATCGAATCGGCGAATTGCCGGTTTGATGTGATGGCGGTGGAGAATCACGCGGGAGCGCGGCCGGAAGTGCGGTTGCATAAGGGAGCGTTCACGGCTGTAGGCTTCAGGGGCTAAAAAAGCTCCGACTCTTGCGCCCGCTCGGGAGGCATAAGAGGCACGGAGGCAAGGAGGCACGAGGCACGAGGCAAGCAGGACTCAACCGTCCCTACGGGACTTCTCGGCTTTTCGTGTTGTTTTCCCGGCACTTCGTGCCGGGCTAAGTACAATCGTCCCTGCGGGACTGGCCCCAAGCGGTCTTAAGCAGAATGCGGGTGGGGCGTCCAGAGCTAGCAACAGTTGCGTGTTGCAAGTGTAAGAGAGATTCTTCGGGCCGGGCTCTGGCCCTCAGAATGACACGCGGTCGGGGGTTCGCGAACGATGGAGGCAAGGAGACGAGCAAGCAAGCAGGCTGGCGATTGTCTTGGTCCTCGTTTTCCGCCGTGGGCTACGGCCTGACGCCCCTTACGGGGCTGAACTCCTATCGAATCTAACGCTGCGTCCTGCAATTGAAAGCAGGTCCCTACCTGCGGCAGGCCGGCCTCACCCTACAGGCGCGCTTGAAGCGCGACCATTCCCGCACAAATCGCGGGACTGGGTTCCCACCCCGGCACGCAAACAACGGCACGCCGGGGGCCCCGGAGTTCGGGATGGCAGGTGGGCCAGGTGGCTGAAGCCCGGCCGGTACAAACGCCACGGGCAAAAGCAGGAGGCAGATTCCTGCCTTCGGCGGCGGGCCGTGGTTTCGGCAGACAGGCCGTGCCTTCGGCAGGCAAGGTCCGACCTACTGACCGGCAACGAGAAGTTCCGCGATTACGTCTCCTTTTCGCTGGCCGGAGAAGCTCGCGGGCGGCGGAAACGCGCGCAGCTTGCGGCGCGTCTTATAATCGTTGCCCCTGACGACGGTGTACTGCGCCTGCCGGGACGCACGGTCAGGGTGAATGGAATTGCAAAGGGTGGAAGCCGCCCAGGGAAGAACCGGGCCGAAGACACTTCAACTTCCATTCAGAGGCAGTTGAAATTCCCGGTTGGTGCGCTCGACGCTGTTTTAGCGCGCTGAAAGCGAAACCGATCGGCGCATTCAGAATGCGACTGATCCAGGGCACGCGCACCAGGAGTGATATAGCACGCCCGGAGCACGACTGGAATTGAGGCCTGACGGCGAACCGGCAGCCGGTACTGGGTGAGTTTGAATTTTAAGTTTTTTTTCCGTTTCAGGGTTT
>DASUJR010000104.1:0-5905 GCA_036279175.1 Candidatus Acidiferrales bacterium
GGTCGACGTGATCATCTCGAACTGCGTCATCAATCTCTCCGCCGACAAGGACCGCGTATTTGCCGAGGCGTTCCGCGTACTCAAGCCCGGCGGACGATTCGCTGTTTCCGATGTGGTGACCAGAGGCGATGTGCCAAGCGAGATTCGCAAAAACGTGCTCGCATGGGTGGGCTGCGTCGCGGGAGCGCTGGAGCAGGACGAGTATCGCGCGAAGCTGAGAGCGGCAGGATTCGAACAGGTCGATCTGGAGCCGACGCGCGTTTATCGCATTGAAGACGCGAAAGAATTCCTGTCGGGCCAAGGCATCGACGTGGATGCCCTCGCAGCGCAGGTCGACGGAAAATTCATCAGCGCGTTTGTACGCGCATCAAAGCCGCAGCGCTCCTGCTGCGGTCCGACCTGCTGCCAGTAATCCGAAACGTCGAGCAAGCACGTTACGCAGTCGTGCTTCTCTGCGGGGGAATGGCGGCCACGCCATCATTCAAAGGTGCCGAGACAGCCGGCGGATGGAACATTCCGGCGATATCCGGTGTCGATTCAGATGGAGTTAAGCTGGATCGGATCGCGGCAGGCGCCGTGCGTGCGATGTGCCTTCGAATGCCGTGTGCACATACCATGGAGCGCGAAAGACCGAGCTTCGCTTTACCTGGGCTGGTGATTTGGGATCAAGGTTCCTGGTTGACGCGACCAGCGAGCGAGAGTACGTTTCACTCGGAGGGTTAGCGCCCTTGGCGATCTGACGGGAAGGCATTACAGCGTACATAAAGAACCAAAATTAATAACAGGGTGACGCAATTCTCCAGCAAACCAGAAAGCAGGGTCGTGCGTCTAAACACTCGGTCGTGGGAAGCATTTGACCCGTTTGCACTCCCGCGAGTGCTCATCCAGCAATCGATCGCAGGTGACGCAAATGAAGTATGCGCTCTCCTTCAGGAGTTCTGCTGAGGCGCGGCAGACCGAAGCTTCCCCAGCTGATCCGGTCCAAACTGCGCCCGCGCCGGGCCCTGGCCCCTCTTTGGTTCCTCCTCGACATTCTTTCTCGTCGCGAACGACTCTAGCCGTAATCGCTGCGGCTATCGTTGTCGCGATCGCCGTATGGCTCCTCGCACAGCACAGCGGTTCGCGAAGTTCGGGCGTGGCACAGGCTGGAACGGCACTCGCGCGCGCGCAAGATTTCGTCAAGGTCGTTCGCCTTGCCGGAACGACAGAGGCGGTGCACTCCCGCCCAATTCTGGTGCCCACCCTGGAAGGCGCTACGCTGAGTCAACTCGTAGTTACACAAATGCAACCGGCGGGAGCGCGCGTGAAGAAGGGTGAGCTTCTGGCGGAGTTCGATCGCCAAGCGCAATTAAAAGACGCGCTCGACAAGCGCGCCGCGTATCAGGACCTGGTGGATAAGGTGGAGGAGAAGCGCGCGGCTGAAGTGGCGGCACGAGCGAAGGACGAGACGGACATCCAAACCGCCGAAGACGCGTTGAAGAAGGCGAAGCTGGAAGTTTCGAAAAATGACATCGTGTCGCGGATCGACGCCGAAAAAAATCGCGAAACGCTTGATGAAGCGGTGGCGACGCTTAAGCAATTGCAGCAAACGTTCAAGCTGAAACGCGAAGCGGCCGCCGCGGACATTCGTTCGAGCGCAATTCAGGCCGACAGAGCGAAAGAAACGATGCTCTACGCGGAATCAAATGCGAGCCGAATGCGCCTGGTTTCTCCGATGGACGGCGTCATCGTGTTGAACATGATCTGGACCGGGAGCGGGATCGGCGAAGCCAAAGAGGGAGACAGTTTGCGGCCTGGGCAGCCGTTCATGAAGGTGGTCGATCCGTCGCAAATGAACGTGTCAGTGGAGGTGAATCAGGCGGACTTCCTGAAGCTGCACGTTGGGCAGCGGGCGCGCGTCTATCTGGACGCATATCCGTCGATGGCGTTTTCGGGGCATTTGGAGGATTTGTCGCCGATGGCGCACACGTCGCAGTTCTCGGATAGCGTGCGGACATTTACGGCGACGTTCGCGCTGGACGGGAACAATCCCAAGCTGATGCCGGACCTTTCAGCGGCGGTCGACGTGGAGCTGAGTAATGTGAAGGACGCGGTGACGGTACCGATTCAGAGCGTGGAAAGCGATGGCGGGGATGAATACGTTTGGGTGCGCGAGGGACACGGTTTCGTTAAGCGCGATGTGACTGTGGGACCGCGTAACGACCTGGATGTGGTGGTGGAATCGGGACTGAAGGCTGGAGATGTTGTAAGGCGGGATGCGATCGAACCGTCCGTAGCAGGTAGCTGACCACATGACAGAGCCCAGCCATTCGCGGCGCAACAAAAAGCGCTTGTTCGCGTTGTGTGGAGCGATTTTCGCGCTGCTGGTGATCGTCGCAGCTTTCCGGCTGGTAAACCCCGTGCCGAAAATACCGACGGCGGCCGTCACGCGCGGGGATTTCGTCGACTATCTCGAACTGCGTGGCGAACTGAAGGCGCGCAAATCGGCGTCGATCAACGCGCCCTACGAAGCGGGGGATCTGCAAATTCTGAAGCTGGCGCCGAACGGCAACAGCGTGAAAAAAGGCGATCCGGTGGTTGTGTTCGACACGACTGGTCCGAAGCAAACACTCGTACAGGATCAGACAGACCTGAAGTCGGCGGAGGCGCAAATCGAGCAGTCGCGCGCGAAGGCTCGCTTAAAGGAGGAGCAGGACCTGACGGACGTGATGAAGGCGCGGTTTGACGTGCAGTCGGCAAAACTCGATGCGAGCAAACGGGAGATCCTCTCGAAAATCGATGGCGCGGAGGCGGAACTGAAGCTGGCAGACGCCGAACAGACGTTGAAACAGGACGAAGCGAAGCTGAGTTCCGACAAAGCATCCGATGCGGCGGATGTGGAAGACCAGGTCCAAAAGCGGGATCAGGCGCTTTTCAAGTTCAAACAAACGCAGCGGTCGCTTGCGGTGCTGGTGTTGAAGGCGCCGACGGACGGCATCGTGACCGTGCTGAACAACTGGCAGGCGTCCGGATTCATGGGCAGCGCGCCTTTCAAAGCAGGCGACCGCGCATGGCCCGGGGCCGCAATCGCCGAGATACCCGATCTATCGACGCTGGGAATCACCGCGCGAGTGGATGAGACGGAACGCGGACGCGTCCAAATCGGGGAGCCATTGACGATCCGCGCCGACGCAATACCGGATCGCGAGTTCGCGGGTCACATCGCGCAAATCAGCGCGACTGCGAGCACGGATTTCACGGCGGGCTGGCCGTTTCCGAAGAATTTTACGGTTCAGGTCGCCATCGAACACCGGGATCCGAGGCTGCGTCCTGGGATGCAAGCCAGCCTGCGGATTGCGACGAGCACGGTTCACAACGGAATTCTCATGCCATCGCAGGCGCTGTTTCATGACGCCGGCCAGACGGTGGCGTACGTGTTGCGCGGCCGAAAATTCTCCGAGCGCGCGGTGGAAGTCGCTCGGCAAGGCGCAGATCAACTGCTGATCGCGAAGGGACTCGAACCGGGAGAACGGGTCGCGCTGCAGAATCCAACCGCGACGCAATAGTGGATGGAAACGATGAGGACCAAACCGCCAGTTATGTTGATCGTTGCCCTGGGAATGGGGGCGGGTCTGATATCGTGCGCGGGACGCGGCGGTTTACAGGCGGCTGAACGGAACATCCCGGTCGCCGCGGTGAGTCAACTGAACCTGCAGCTCGAGGTGAACACAACAGGAGAACTGCACGCCAAGCAGGTGATACCGGCGGTGGCGCCTCCCGTAGCAGGTGCGACTCTCCAGATCGTTCAGCTTGCGAAGGCCGGCAATCCCGTGAAAAAGGGCGACATCGTGGTCGCGTTCGATCCAAGCGAGCAGGAGTACAAGCTGGCGCAGGCGCGTTCCGATGCGGCGGAGGCGCAGCAGGAGATCATCAAGGCAAACGATGACGCGGCCGTGCAGACAGCGGAAGATCAGACGAATCTACTGAAGGACAAATTCGCCGTTCGACAAGCGGAACTGGATGTGAGCAAGAATCCGCTATTGAGCGCGATCGACGCGCAAAAGAACTTGCTCACGCTGGCAGAGGCAAAAAGGGCGCTGGCGCAGCTGGAGCAGGACATCAAGTCACATGGCGCTGCGAACCAGGCCAGCATCGATGTGGCGCAAGAAAAGGAGAAGAAGGCGCAACTGGCGATTGCCGAAGCGCAGCGGAACATCCAGAGCATGCAGGTGCGTTCACCAATCGACGGGCTGGTTTTCGTTCGCGAGAACCAAAACGCGAGTGGAGGAATGTACTGGGGACAAACGCTGCCGCCGTTTCAGGAAGGCGATCAAGTTTATCCGGGGATGGTGGTTGCGCAGGTGATCGACCTGGGGAAAATGGAGATCGCCGCAAAAGTGAAAGAGGGCGAACGCGCAACTGTAAAACCGGGGCAAGAGGCCGACGTTCGTGTGGACGCCCTGCCGGGAACGGTGCTGCAGGCGAAAGTGGAGACCGTAGCCGGCATGGTGTCGAACATGTGGTTCGACGATCCAAGCCACAATTTCGACGTCACACTGGCGCTGACGAAGCCCGATCCGCGGCTGCGCCCCGGCTTTTCCGCGCACGTTGTGATTTATGGCGATCACCTCAATCAGGCGCTGTCGATTCCGCAACAAGCAATTTTCCACATGGAGAGCAAGCCGGAGGTATACGTCGAGAAGAACGGCGCTTTCCAGCCGACACCTGTGAAGATCCGCTACTTGACCGAGGGCACGGCGATCGTCGAGGGATTGAAATTGGGCGCGAAAGTAGCTCTCGTCAATCCAACGGAAAGCAGCGGCGGTAACAAGCAAGCTGCGGTTGGCGGAGTCGGCCTGCGGTGAGCGCAAAAACGGACCAGATTCCACCGCTGCGAATCGGGTACAGGAAAAGCATCCGGCAATACGCGCCGGATTTTCACCTCGGGCTGGAAAATCTTCTCAGTCACAAATTGCGTTCTCTGCTGACCATGCTGGGGATGATTTTCGGCGTGGCCGCAGTGGTGTCGATGTTGTCGATCGGCGAGGGAGCGCAGCAGAAAGTGATGGCGTTCATCCAGCAAATGGGTGTGCGGAATTTGATCGTCGAAGCGAAAGAGCCCGTGAACAATGCAGAGTTGCAAAAGCAGCGCAAGCTTACGCAAGGACTGAGTTTCGCGGATTACCGGGTGATCCGCAAGGACGTGAGCGGCGTGGTGGCGTCCACTCCGCGCAAGCGCTTTACACCGTCGGAATGGACTCCAAAGCCACAGCAGGACGCCCCCGTGGTTTACGGCGTCGCTCGAGATTATGAGGAGATCGCCGGACTTGCAGCCGTCGAGGGCCGCTTTTTCAGCGAGGCGGAGAACGCAGATGCCGCTCCAGTGTGCGTGCTCGGTTCAGCGGCGAAGCTGAGCCTTTTCGGTTCGGCGGACCCGATCGGCAAATACATAAAGGTCGATACGCAGTGGCTACACGTGATCGGGGTTGTAGCGCCGCAGCTTTCAGCGCAAACGGAAATCGCCGGCATGCCGAGCCAGGACTCGAACAACCTGATTTACGCGCCGCTGAACGCGGTAGTGATGCGAATGGCGGATTCGCAGAGTTATCTGAAAGACGAAATCGACGGCATCTATCTCCAGCTTAGCTCGCCGGACGATTCCCCGAAGACCGCGGACGTGGTACGCAGCCTGCTGAACGTGGCGCACCATAATGCGAACGATTTCAGCGTGATCGTTCCCGCCGAATTGCTGGCTGAGCAGCGACGCACCGAACGCCTGTTCAGCACCGTGATGGTTGCAATCGCTTCGATTTCGCTGCTCGTGGGCGGGATTGGAATCATGAATATCATGCTTGCGGGCATCCTCGAACGGACGCGTGAAATCGGCGTTCGCCGCGCGGTGGGCGCGCGCAAGTCGGACATCGTG
>DASUJR010000105.1:0-12972 GCA_036279175.1 Candidatus Acidiferrales bacterium
CCTTGCCTCCCGCCGAAGCGATGGCCTGCGGTTTGCCGGTGATCGTTTCCGCAGCGAACGGGACGAGCGAGATTATCACGCACGAAACTGACGGCATCGTTCTCGAAGACCCTACTGATGAGCGCGGCCTTGCCGAGATGCTACGTCGTCTTTATAACGATCCAAATTTTCGGACGCGCCTCGGCGAAAAAGCATCTGAGACGGCGCAGCACTACACCTGGGAACGAAACGCTCATGAATTGCGCGTGATTCTTGAGCGGGTGCTGCAAGCGAAATCGCAAACTGCCGTCCGAAGCTTCGTACGGGAATCGTAGAATTCCGCTGCGTGCGCTGATGCCCGCGAAAACACCTCCAGATCCGCGACGCCGCATCGTAGGGCTGTTTCCTGGCCTCAACGGCGTGGGGGGTATCCAGCAAGCAAGCCGATTGACGGCAGCAGCCCTGGCCGACATCGCGCGTCAGTACGGCTGGTCCGTCGATTTTCTTTCTCTTAACGATTCACCGCAGCAGCGCAGTTTCAGTTTGAACGGTGAATCGATTCCCTTTTCGGGATTCGGCCGAGCGAAAACGCGTTTTGCGCTTTCGGCGATGCGCCGACGGCGAACGGAGATCGTTCTTGCAGCTCATCCCTACCTGGCGGTTCCCGCAGCCCAAATGAAAATGATGCGGCCGCAAGTGAAGACAGTCGTGGTTTCTCACGGCGTAGAAGTCTGGCAGTCATTGGCGGCGTTGCGGCGCAGAGCATTTCTGAAGGCGGACATTTTCGTCGCACCCAGCCGCTATACGATCGATCGACTCGTTGAAGTGCAAGGGGCGCCTCGGACGAAAACGCGACGGCTGCCATGGCCGCTCGCCCCTGATGTCCTGAACTTAGCTTCGCATCCCGAGACGCTCGCTCTGCCCAAGAGCTTTCCCGATGGGCTCGTGGTTCTCGCAGTCGCGCGCCTCGCATCAGACGAAAGGTATAAAGGCGTGGATCAACTCATTCGCGCCGTCGCACAGCTCGCATCAAGAATTCCGTCGCTCCATTTGGCCATAGTCGCGACAGGCGACGATCTCCTCGGGCATGAACAATTGGCGCGAAATCTGGGACTTTCTGATCGAGTTCGATTCCTGACAGGACTGTCCCAGGCGGAAACTGCGGCGTGTTATTCACGATGCGATGTGTTTGCGCTGCCGAGCACCGGCGAGGGATTCGGCTTCGTCTTCCTCGAAGCCATGGCTTTTGGCAAGCCTGTGATCGGCGCCGCTGCCGGCGGTGTTACGGACATCATCGAGCACGGAAGGAACGGCCTTCTGGTAACTCCGAACGATCTGGACGGTTTGGCCCGTTCGCTCGAAGAGCTTCTGACTCGCGAACCTTTGCGCTTTTCGCTCGGCAGCGCAGGCGCCGAATCTGTTCGCGCCAACTTCCGATTCGAGACGTTCCGTTCGCGGCTTGAAGAGATCCTGAGAGAGTGCGGTCTGGCTTCCAAGGAAAATCAATAGTATTCTGATATGGCTTTATCGATGACGGCTTCCCAGCCGGCAACGCAGAGAGAATCCACGTTTTCGCCTCAAGGCAGAGCGAATGCGTGTCCTAAAAACAGTCCAATCCTATTTTCCGTTTCAGGAACGCGGCGGCACGGTTTTCAAAGTGCGAGCCATAGCGCGTGGACTGGCACGTCGAGGCCATCATGTTACGGTTTTGACCGCTGACCTGGGAATACGCAGTCGAAACTCCGATCGGCAGTTTGAACCTTGTTCGTGGGGCTGGCGCCGCAACGAAGAGGGTGTCGAAATCGTCTATCTGTCAACCGTCGCCCGATATCGCGCGCTCACGGTGAATCCTGGTGCGAGGCGATTTTGCGACTCTTCGCTCAAGAGCTTCGACCTTGTTCACATTTACGGCCTATACGATTTGCTTGGACCGGCCGCTGCTTCCTTCTGTAAGCGCAGCGCCATTCCGTACATTCTGGAGCCGATGGGAATGTACAGGCCAATCGTTCGCAACTTGGCGCTGAAAAAAGTGTATCAGCAGATGATTGGTGCTCGTCTCGCCGAGCGAGCGCGTTTTGTGATCGCAACTTCGGAACTGGAGCGCGAAGACCTTCTCGCGGCAGGAATCGATCCGGAGAAGGTCGTGGTTCGCCGGAATGGTATCGATGTTCCCGATCGCCTGCCGGAACGCGGCGGCTTTCGCAAGAGCTTGGACTTGCCGGAAATCGCCACGGTGATTCTCTTCCTTGGACGAATCGTTTCGAAGAAACGCCCGGATCTGCTCATCCAGGCATTCGCCGATTGGCAAGGAAGGGCCTCCAATCGGCAGAATTCGTTCTTAATTGTGGCGGGCCCGAAAGAAGCGGATGGCTACGTGCGTTCTCTGAAATCACTTGCGAAATCGCTCGGCGTCTCCGAACGCGTGCTTTTCATCGGCCCGATCTACGGCGACCAAAAATGGCAAGCGTATCGCGATGCAGACGTCTTCGTGCTGCCATCGGAAAACGAGAATTTCGGCAACACCGCCGCCGAAGCTGCGTCTTGCGGCACTCCCGTCATCGTTACTGACCGTTGCGGGATCGCTCCGCTCATCGAACGAGCCGGGCTCATCGTCCCTCCGGAACGGGTCGCGATCGCTAACGCGATCGAAAAGATCTTGGGCGATCGAGCGTTCAACCGCCGCTGCCGAACTGGTTGCACGGAAGTTCCCGGCCGGCTTTCGTGGGACCAGCCGCTCGACGAGCTCGAGCAGGTATATCAACTGTGCTGTCCTGCAAATATTTCGCACGAGCAAACGCTCACCTCAACCCAGTTTCGGGAACACGCCACCTGAAAATGTGTGGGATCGCAGGCATTATCGGAATGGAGTCGACGACGAGCGAACCGGCTCTTCGCTCGATGCTCGCTTCTATTGTTCATCGCGGGCCCGACGAAGAGGGCACACTGATCGGGCCCGGTGTTGCTGTCGGGTCGCGGCGCCTTAGCATCATCGATCTGCCCGGCGGAAGCCAGCCCGTCTGGAATGAGAACGGCACCTTAGCCGCAGTTTTCAACGGCGAAATTTACAATTTCCGGACGCTGCGACGCGAGCTGCGAGATTTGGGCCATCGTTTCCGCACTCTCTCCGATACAGAGGTTATCGTTCACGCCTACGAAGCCTGGGGTGACGAATGCGTTCGCCATCTCGACGGGATGTTCGCATTCGCCGTTGTCGAATTGCCAGGGGGGCGTAGTGCGCCACCCACGCGAGTCTTCCTTGCTCGCGATCGCCTGGGCATTAAACCGCTGTATTACGCCGTTGCAGGAGGAAACTTTTGTTTCGCCTCTGAGATAAAGGCACTCGTTGCGAGTGGGCTCGTTAAGCAATCGCTTTGTGCGGATGCGACTGTGTCCTACCTGCTTTTCGGCGCCGTTTCCGAACCATCGACCATCATCGATGGGATTTTCGCGATGCCGCCGGGCTCTTCGATTGCGATTGACCCCGGCGAACCGGCCCGCCATGTGGAGCCACGGTCTTTTTGGAATCCGCAGAAAGTCGTTGCGGTGGCTCCAGAGATCGACGTACCCGCTGCACGGCACGTGCGCACGCTCCTGGAGAATGCGGTCGCGAATCAGATCGTCGCCGATGTTCCTGTAGGAGTCTTCCTGAGCAGCGGCATCGACTCGACGGCAATCGCAGCCCTCGCCAGCCGTGCGCAACGCGGCATTCACACTTTCACCGTCGCGTTTCCCGAGACCGAATTCAACGAAGTCGAGATCGCCAGGCGCACCGTGCAATCGCTCGGAACAAGTCACTGCGAAGTCTCGATTTCTGGCAGCGAATTGCTATCGCGCATCGACGATGCGATCACCGCATTTGATCAACCTACCGTCGACGGCGTGAACAGCTATTTCGTTTCGTGGGTGGCCCGGCAAGCGGGACTGAAGGTCGCACTCTCGGGCTTGGGAAGCGATGAGCTCTTCGGAGGCTACACTTCATTCCGCGCAACGCGCATGTTCGCAAGGATTGCAGGTCTGGCTCGTGTCCTGCCGCAACCGTTGCGTTCGTTCGTCAGCACGCGAATCAACGCTGCGAAGCCGGGCCCCTTCCGCGGCGGCGGGTTACGCAAAATATCGGCAGCTCTCGCCCATCCGGACAGCTTCCCGCATCCGTATCTCTTCACGCGCATGCTGTTTGCGCCAGATGCAGCCGCGTCCGCCATTCGCCGGGATCCGTCACAGTGGGAATGGGCGCAATGGTCACGCAGGCTTGCCAACGCTGCTCAAGAAGCTAGCGAGATGGATCGATTCACAGCTGTTTCCTGGCTGGAGATTCGCTCATACTTGCTCAACATGCTTCTGCGCGATACGGACGCGATGAGCATGCGCCACTCGCTGGAAGTCCGTGTTCCGTTTCTCGATACGCGGCTTGTCGAATACGTGCTATCGCTTCCGGAGTCCGCAAAATACTCCCGAAACCGCCCGAAATCGCTGCTGATCGACGCAGTTCGCGACCTTCTTCCGCCCGAGATTATCGGACAGCGCAAACGCACGTTCACCTTCCCGTGGGAAGTCTGGTTGCGCGGCGAACTCCGGGAACGGCTGGCGGCCAGCTTCGACGACTGGTCTCCGGCCCTGGAAGCTCATTTGGATTCGAGCTTTGCGCGGACTGTCTGGACAGATTTTCTCAAGCGCCGCACAACCTGGTCGCGTCCATGGAGCCTTTTCGTTCTGAACGAATGGACGAAGCGCAATATTGAAGGGCGCGGCCTCGCCACGCCGACGCCGCAGCAGACTTCGGTGACTGCTGCATGAGAGCCTCACGGCATAATCGAATCGTGCCCGTCACGATTGGAAGCTTGGCCCCATGATCGTTCTTGGTATCAATGCGTATCACGCGAACGCCTCCGCCGCAATCCTGGTCGATGGCCGGCTCGTCGGCGCGGTGGAAGAAGAGCGGCTCAATCGCGTGAAGTATGCAGCGGGCCTTCCAGCCCAGGCGATCGCGTGGTGTCTCAATGCCGCCGGTGTGAAACTGACTGACGTCGATCACATCGCGATCCCGCGCGATCCCTGGGCACGCATCGGCACCAAGCTTCGATTTGCTTCGCGAATGCCGCGATTTGCGTTGGACCGCGTCCGCGTCATGCGCCGCTTCTCAAGCATCCGCGACGAACTCGCCCGCGCGTTTGATTTAGATCCGCAAAAAATCGGCGCGGCCTATCACAGGGTTGAACATCACACGGCGCACATGTCGAGCGCGTTCTTCGTTTCACCCTACGAGGAAGCAGCCATTCTCTCCACCGACGGCCTCGGCGATTTCGCCAGCGCCATGTGGGCCAGTGGGCGCGGATCGCAGATGGAAACTCTGGGTGATGTCACCTTTCCGCACTCGCTGGGAATGTTCTATACGGCCCTGACGCAGTATTTGGGCTTCTGGAAATTCGGCGACGAATACAAAGTGATGGGCCTGGCGGCTTACGGGCAGCCCGAATTTCTGGATGAGTTTCGCAGGATCGTCCGAGTCGACTCACGAAATGCCTTTCGCCTGGGACTCGAATATTTCTCACACCAGACCGAAGGTCCCGAGATGACGTGGCGGGACGCGAACAGCACGCCGGTTTTAGGCCGGCTGTTCTCTCCTTATCTCGAGCAACGGCTCGGTCCCGCTCGAAAGAACGATGAGCCGCTTACGCCGCGCCACTACAATCTCGCCGCGAGCATGCAGGCGGCACTTGAGGAGGTCCTTGCTTCGCTTTGGACCGATCTCGCTCGTAAGACGAAGCAAGCATCGCTGTGCATGGCCGGCGGCGTCGCCTTCAACTGCCTGGCAAACGGCAAAATTTTCGACCGGTCACCGTTCCGGCGCGTTTACGTTCAGCCTGCCGCAGGGGATGCAGGCTTGTCGGTCGGCGCAGCATTCTATGTTCACCACCAAGTGCTACATCGGCCTCGGTCATTCGTCATGGATCACGCGTACTGGGGCCCCTCGTTCTCACCTTCCGCCGTAAGCGCGGCGCTCGGCTCGTCCAGGCCTTCAACGGATGAAGTTGATGTTGCCGAACTGGCGGAAGAGTCGCTGGTCCAAGCGACGGCTCGTGCTATTGCCGACGGCAAAATCGTCGGCTGGTACCAGGGTGCGGCGGAATGGGGACCGCGTGCGCTGGGGAATCGCAGCATCGTCGCGGACCCTCGGCGTCCCGAGATGAAGGATGTTCTGAACCGCCGGATCAAGCATCGTGAAAGCTTCCGCCCCTTTGCTCCGTCGATTCTCGAAGAAGCTACCGGTGAATATTTCGAACAATCTCATCCTTCGCCGTTCATGACGTTCGCCTATCCCGTGCGCCGCGAAAAACGCTCCGTCATTCCCGCTCCCACGCATGTGGACGGTACCGCGCGCCTGCAAACCGTCAGCCGGACGGCCAATCCGTTGTATTGGAAGCTGATTCGCGCCTTCGCGGACCTCACCGGTGTTCCCGTCGTGCTCAACACTTCGTTCAACGACAACGAACCGATCGTCTGTCGCCCCGAAGAGGCGCTCGATTGCTTTCGCCGCACGCAAATGGATGTGCTCGTACTCGGCAATTTTTTTCTGAAGAAGAAACCAACCGCGGCAAATCCTCAAACTGCTGATGAAGGCTTTGCGGGCCGCACGGCCTGAAGAATGCACATCCTGCTGCTGAACGAATACTATCCGCCGGACACGTCGGCCACCGCAAAGATGGCCGCGCAAGTGGCCGAGGTGCTCGCGCAACGGCATCGCGTCACGGTCGTTGCGGGCCGGCCCTCGTACGATCCGGACGAGTTTTACTCCTGGGCGCTTCTTCACAAGCGCGTTCAGAATGGCGTCGCTGTCGAGCGCGTCGGTTCAACTGCCTTTCCGCGGCACGACATGCGCAAGCGCGTAACGAACTATCTTTCCTACACTACGCTTGCTGTTCCGCGGGCCGTCGCGTTGCGGCCCGACGTAGTGCTTGCGATGACCGACCCGCCCTTTGCCGGAATTGCCGGCGCGACTGTCTCCAAGATGACAGGGCGTCCGTTCGTCTACAACATTCGCGATCTCTACCCCGAAATGGCTGTCGGCGGCGACATCGTTAATCGCAGCTCCTGGACCGACCGTTGGGAGCGCCTCCATTGCCGCGCGCTTCGGCAGGCTGCTCGCGTCATCGTGCTCGGCGACGACATGCGCGACCGGATCGTCGCCAAGGGAATCGCGCCGGAGCGCGTTCGCGTCATTCGCGACGGTTCCTTACCTGCCCCCATTCCGCCCGATCTCAACCATCCGGTCGTCCAGCAGATTCGGTGCGGCTTCCCTTTCGTCGTCGTTCACGCCGGCAATTTAGGTTTCTACGGCGCGTGGAATACGCTGCTGAAAGCCGCTGCAATTCTGCGCAACGAAAATGTGGGATTTGTGTTTATAGGAGACGGCGCGAACCGAGCCGCGTTGGAACAACAATCGAGCGCGCTGCCGAACGTTCGTTTTTTGCCGTTTCGGCCGGCATCTGAAATACCGCACGTGATGGCGGCGGGCGACATACACGTCGTTACGGTGCGCCGAGGGCTGGAAGGCGTCGTCGTTCCGAGCAAACTTTATTCGATTCTTGCCGCGGGACGCCCCGTTCTCGTGGTCGCTCCCCCGACAACCGATGCCGCTCGCATCGTTTCTGCCGAGCGCTGCGGCGTCGCAGCCGATCCGGACGACGCGCAAGCTGTGGCCGACGCGATCCTACGCCTTCGCGACGATTCGGCCGGGCTGGCAGAAATGGCTTGCCGATCTCATGCAGCAGCTGAAAAGTATGCTAGAGTAAAAGAGCTACATTCTTTTCTCGCGGTCCTGGAAGAAATACACCATCCCCCAGCCAGGAACGGAGGCGGTCATCTGGGCTCATAAGAAAGTCCTCGTTACCGGTGGAGCTTCCTTCATCGGTTCCAATCTGGTTGACGCGCTCGTCCAGCGCGGCTCTCAAGTTCACGTAGTCGACGACCTCACCAGCGGACGCCTGAGCAACATCGAAGATCACATCAAGGCTGGCCGCGTCACGTTCACGGAAGCCGATTTGCGCGAACCGGGCGTTACGCGCGCGGCAATGCAAGGCATCGAAGTCGTTTTCCATCTTGCGGCCGATCACGGCGGCCGCGGCTATGTCGACCTGCATCAAGCCGGACCCGCATCCAACCTCTTCCTCGATGGCCTCGTCTTCTGGGAAGCGGTGAAGGCAGGGGTGGCAAAAGTTGTCTATGCCTCTTCCGGCTGCGTCTATCCGAACTACATGCAGACCGACGCGAAGAAGGAGCTCTATCTTCGCGAAGGAGACGTCAAGCCTCCGCATGACGCCGACAACATGTACGGCTGGGCCAAGCTGATGGCCGAAATGACGCTCCAGGCCTACCATCGCGAATACAACTTGAGCACGGCTTCCTGCCGCTACTTTACGGTGTATGGGCCGCGCGGCGTGGAAAACCACGCTGTCATCGCGATGATTGCACGGGCGTTCGTCCACCAGGATCCATTCGACGTCTGGGGCGACGGCACGCAGGTCCGCAACTGGACCTACGTCGACGACATCGTAAGCGGCACCATTCTGGCCGGAGAAAAAATCGACGACGGAACCGCCGTAAATCTTGGCACGATGGAGCGCATTCGTGTGCTGGACGCGGCGAAAATGATCACGGAGCGCGCCGCGAGCCTTCCCGGCGGAGAAGGCTATCATCCCCAGTTCCGCTTTCTGAAAGACATGCCGACAGGGCCGCTAAACCGGGTAGCCGACAATCACCTGGCCAAAACGCTGCTCGGGTGGGAACCGAAGACGCTGTTCCGCGAAGGCCTGCGAAAAACGATGGACTGGTATTTCGCAAGCAAGCAGCGCGAGCAGGTCCGAGATGTGCTGGAAACGATGCTGACGGCTCGTTAGCGTTTTTTTGAAACGCCAACACCTGCCCGCCGCACCGCAGCAGGTCTCGCTCAGTTGAGCGAATCAGATGTGCGGCGTTTTTCCCGGTCAGCTTCTTTATCGCTGCAACGAAACAGATTGTTGCGGAGAAAATTCGAATGCCCCTCCCGCTCGACCTGATCGCCTTCGCCGTCGCGCTGGTCGCCTCACTCAGTCTCACAGTCGTCGTACGGCGGCTGGCGTTGCGCTTCGGCATGGTTGACCGGCCAAGCCCGCGCAAAGTTCACCTGAAACCGGTGCCGCTGCTCGGCGGAATCGCCATCTATCTTGCTTTTGTGATCGCTGTTCTGTTCACGCTTCACGGTGTGCCGCAGCAGCAGATCGTCGGAATCCTTGCGGGAGCGAGCCTGGTCGCCATCGTCGGCGTCCTCGATGACGGCGGCCTGCTGCATCATCAGGTGAAGCTTTTCATAGGCATGCCGATTGCCGCCATTTTCCTGGTCACGACCGGCGTTCGTGCCTCATTTTTCTCGACATTCGTCCCGGGCCACCCGGGAATTTTCTTGGATGTCGCTTTCACCATTCTTTGGGTCGTCGGTATCACGGCAGCTTTCAGCATTCTCGACCACATGGACGGCCTTTGCGCCGGCATCGCCGCGATCGCTTCCGCATTCTTCTTCGTTTCCGCTGCGCTGGACGGTCAAACCATGGTTCGGACGCTCGCCGCCGCCGCACTCGGTGCCGCGCTTGGATTCTTGCGCTGGAATTTCAATCCCGCAAAGATTTTCATGGGTGACGGCGGCGCCATGCTCCTGGGCTTCCTGATGGCGACGCTCGCCTTGAAGGTCCGTCCCGAAGGCGCTCCACTCCGTGCCGGATGGCTCGTCCCAATCCTCATTCTCGGTGTGCCGATCTTCGATACAACTCTGGTTTCGATTTCACGCGCCCGCCGCGGCCTACTGCCGTTCACGTCGCCGGGCAAGGACCATACGGCGCACCGCCTTTCGAATCTCGGCCTCGGACATCGTGGCGCCGTCTTGGTGATGTATGCATTGGCCACAGGATTTGGCGCGCTCGCTCTTGCATTTCCGTGGCTCCCGGTGACGGTCTCGTACGTCTTTGTTGCCATCCTCGCCGTCGCGGCAATCTTCGCGGTCTACCTGCTCGAAAGCGTTCCTTACGAGCGCCAGGTGAAGCTTCCAAAATCGTCGCCTGCGCCACAGACATAGCTCGCGCCGAAACTCAGAGTTGCTTTAGGTTTGCCGCAGAATAATGCTTGCTTCCGCATCCGGTGAAGGTTGGCACCCGATCGAGCCCATGCACGTTCATGCTCTCGGCGAAGTTCCAAACCGCTCTGCTGCGCGCGCTCTTGCTTTCGCCGCTTCCTCTTCCCGGTTTCGCGGCAGCCCACTTGTCTGCAGCGAGCGAAGAAGGTGCATTGAAGCATCGGCAATCTGATCGACGGCCATCGAGAAAGCAGCTTCGTTGGCTTTCGAAGGCTTATTGAATCCGGTAATTTTCCTGACGAACTGGAGCGACGCATCCCTTACTTCCTCAGACGTGACCGGCGGATCGAAATTGAAAAGCGCCCTGATATTTCTACACATTAAGAGAACTCCTGTGCTGATTTTCGCGAATCGTTATCCCCCCACAGTTTACCCCGTCCAACTCAAATGCTGGCGCGGAGTCGACTCTCAGCTTCCCCGACCACGACTGAAGTTCTGCAAAAGCCGCCGGGGCCACGGATTGCATTCGCGGCTGCTTTGGTGAAACGAACATCCCTGAGATATACTTTTCACCCGAAGATTTTCGATTTTCGGGCGTGTCGCACTCCGTTGTCCCTGCGAGTGCGAAATAATTCTTGAGGCTGGACTTGGGGGCCTGGAAAAGAAACGCCAAGGCCGAAGATTGGTGTCGCAAATCAGCAGGCAAGATGCGCTCTGAACCGTTGCCTTCCACAGTTCGCTCTTCTCGCGTGCAAGAAGCCGCGTCGCCGGTGGCCGTTGTCGGCGGTTCGGCCGCAGGGCTTTTCACCGCGTTGCTCCTTGCTCGCGGAGGGCGAACGGTCCGCGTTTTTGAGCGGTCTGAAATTTTGGAACCAGCCGAGCGCACGCTGATCGTCACCGATCGTATGCGCGAACTGCTCGGCCCTGCTGCCGAACGCAGCGTCGTCAACGAAATCCGCCGATTCGAACTTTTCACGGACGGCCGCTCCGCCAGTTTCCACCTGAATCGCCCCGACCTGATTATCGAGCGCCGCGCGGTGATTCAGTCCCTCGCTGATGAAGTGCGCCAGGCAGGCGCCCGCATCGAACTAGGCCGCCGCTTCCACACGCTGCAACCAAAAGATGGCGGGGTCGCTCTCGAAATCGAGGACTGTGCCGGCGGGAGTCATGAGGAGGTTCGCGCCGCGACTGTCGTCGCCGCTGACGGTGCTTCGAGCCGCGTTGCCCGCGCCGCGGGTTGGGCGCCAATTGAGACCGTTCCGCTCGTCCAAGCTCTCGTTCCCCTCCCGAAGGACATGTCGCCTGATACGGCCCGCATCTGGTTCATCCCTCACGAGACGCCTTACTTTTATTGGCTGATCCCGGAGTCGCCTACGCGCGGCGCTCTCGGACTGATCGGCGACAACGGACCGGCCGTTCGCAAGCATCTCGAGAATTTTCTCGAGAAGCGGAAGCTCGATCCGATTGAATTTCAGGGCGCGCGTGTCCCGGTTTATTCGAAGTGGATTCCCGTGCGTCGCAAGTTGGGTACGGCAGACGTGTACGTAGTAGGCGACGCGGCGGGGCAGGTGAAGGTCACCACGGTTGGCGGCATTGTGACCGGATTTCGGGGTGCGTTGGGCGTCGCACACGCGATTTTGCACGGCGCGACCCGCGAATTGCGTGCCCTCCGGCGCGAACTCGACACACACCTTCTGCTTCGGCGCTCGTTGCATCACTTCCAGCAGTCCGATTACAGCCAGCTTGTGGACCTGCTGAACGATCCCGCTAAGCAGTCGCTCAGCTGCTATTCGCGCGACGAAGCTTGGAAAGTCCTGTGGAACGTTTGCTTGCGACAGCCGCGCCTTGTCCTGCTCGGGATTCGGGGCCTGCTCATGCGGCGTCAGCCCTCCCGTTTCGCAAACGAATAGCGGGCATCATCCCGAGCGGAGTGCCGCGATTCTTTCCCTTGGCGCACGGGCGGGAGCGGCAAATTTTGTTTGCGCATATCTACTTCAACCGCCATGACCCGGCGATCTCGCGATGCAGCTTTGCTTTCGGGCCGTTTGTTAACTCGATTCGGCGAGGATGCCTAGACGCAATTCGTTTGTTGCTTCCCGCCGCGTAATGATAAGAACAGCGAATATGCTCGTCCTCGGCATCTCTGGCATGACGCACGATTCGTCGGCAGCGCTCGTCTCCGGCGGTCGAATCGTCGCGGCGATGGAAGAGGGAAAGCTCACGCGCGTCCGCCAGGTGGAAGGAATCCCGCGCACCGCCGCGCAGTACTGCCTTGAAAAGGGTGGAATCTCCTGGCACGATCTCGACCGTATTGCCATCGCGGGCCGCCCAGGGCAAGCCTGCCTCCGCGAACTCCTTTTCCGCACTCGCGCCGCATTTCGCGGGCCGCGTTCCAGCGTCTATTTCGTCAACAAGGCGTTCGGCGAGCTCGGCCGTCAGCTGAACAATTTCCGCATCCTTCGCGAACTGAGCGGTGGGCCGTCCAAAGTCACGTCTTTCGATCACCACCTCTGCCATGCAGCGAGCGCATTCTATGCTTCGGACTTCGATCGCGCCCTGACCGTTAGCCTCGACGAACGTGGCGATAACCGCGCCGGTCTTGTCGCCATTGCGACCAGGTCCGGAGGAATACGAGAGATCGGTTCCATTGCGCTCCCTCATTCTCCGGCGTGGCTGTTCAGCCAGGTCACAAGACTCCTCGGCTTCTCGCCGCATCAGGATGAGCACAAAACGCAATGGCTAAGCCTCTCGGGCGAGGCAGTCCATGCCGATGAATTCATTCACATGCTTCGCCGGGAACCGAACGGCCAGCCGAACCTTAATCACGAATATTTCAAAAGCGAATTCGGAACAGAACTCTGCTTTGCGCCCGATTTTTACCGCGCTATGCGGAT
>DASUJR010000106.1:0-3276 GCA_036279175.1 Candidatus Acidiferrales bacterium
AGACGGAATTCGGTGACAGCTTCCTGAAGCTGGGCACCGGCAGCGGCCTCAAGCTCCTTGATTCATTTACGCCTACCAACCAATCCACGCTCGATGGTACGAATGGTGACCTTGGGGCGGGCGCTGCTGTCATCCTAACCGACTTGCCCAGCACCGCTCCCGTTCAGCATCTCCTCATCGGTGGTGGAAAAGATGGAGAGTTGTACGTGCTCAATCGGGATAACCTTGGCGGCTACGATCAGGGCAACGGAGGAACTGACAATGTCGTGCAGGAGTTCTCGATAAACCACCCGATCCTCTGTGCGGCTGTATTCTGGCAGAACACGTTGTACATCGGCGGAGTCGACGGCCCGATCGAAGCGTTGAAGCTCAATGCTTCGACCAGCACGTTGAACCCGGTGGCCAGCTCGCAATCAAACAAAACTTTCATCTTTCCCGCTGCCGAAATGTCGATCTCTTCGTCCGGGACTAGCGACGGTATCCTCTGGGCCGTTGATTCCTTTCAGTACGGCACCAGTAATAGCGGTAGCCGCACGGCAGCCCCGGCCGTATTACATGCCTACGATGCAACAAATCTCAGCAACGAACTCTGGAACAGCAGTATGGTTTCCAGCGATGCGGCCGGCAATGCGGTCAAGTTCACAATCCCAACGGTGGCCAACGGGAAGGTATACCTCGGCACCCGCGGCAACGACACTACTCAGGGGAGCGGAACCGTCTTCGGCGAACTGGACGTCTACGGCCTGAAGCCGAATTGATTAGAAAACTCTCGCGACATGGGCCTCTCTGCGCGCGATCGGTGGATTGCGGCTTATAATCCTCCCCATGAACAGCGATCGGCCGTCCGAACGCCCCGGGCGCGGTGCGACTCAGTCGCAGTCCGAACGCGCCTACCTCGGACTTCACTCCGTTCGCGTGTACGTACGCGATCAGGAGCGCAGCCTCCGCTTTTATCGCGACCAGCTAGGTTTTAGCGTCGCTTTCGACGCTCGCCTCCAGTCGGGCGAGCGCTGGCTGGCCGTCGCGCCGCCTGACGGCACCACCTTACTCTCGCTGGTTGCCCCGCACGCCGACTCGCCTGAACACAAACTGATCGGACGCTCGACGCATACTGTGTTCATCACCGACGATGTCGCGGCGAAATTTCAGGAATGGGTGACGCGCGGCGTTCGTTTCCAGGTCCCGCCGCGTCTCAGGCGAATAAAATACGATCAGGCAACCACCGACGCTTCCGGTATCCTTGGCCAGAGTTCGCCAGTGTGGGGCGCGGCCTTTGCCACCTTCCGCGATGTCGACGGGAATTCCTTCGCGCTCGTCAGCTTCGATGAAGTCACTCGCGCTCTAGAAGCGCAGCGCCGCTCTGAAGCTGAAAAATTGGAAGCAGAGCGCCGCAACGCGCAGGAAATCGAAATTGCCACGCGCGTGCAAGCGAATCTTTTTCCACAAACTTTGCCCCCACTGGCCACGATGGATTACGCGGGCGTTTGCATCCAGGCCCGCCAGGTCGGCGGGGACTATTACGATTTTCTTGACCTCGGCTCGTTGCATCGGCTTGACCGTGGGGCCGGACGCGACCTTCCTGCAGCCGCATGGCATCTCGCCTTCGTTCTCGCCGACGTCTCCGGCAAAGGCATCGCCGGTGCCCTGTTGATGGCGAACCTTCAGGCCAACTTGCGAAGCCGCTATGCGCTGGCGCTCGACGACCTTCCTCGCCTGCTCTGCTCGGTTAACCAGCTTTTTCTTGAGAACACGCGTGACAGCAGCTTTGCTACATTGTTCTTTGCCGTTTACGATGACCATTCGCGCGAATTTGAGTATGCGAATTGCGGCCACAACACTGCGCTGCTTTTTCGCTCCGACGACTCGATCGAGCGCCTGACATCTACCTCAACCGTCATTGGCGTGTTTGCGGATTGGGAGTGCGTGACCCAGCGCGTAACCCTTCTCCAGGGAGATGTCCTCGTGATTTATACGGACGGCGTCGTGGAATCCTTCGACGGGTCAGGCAACGAATTCGGCGAGCAGCGTCTTATCGACTCGCTTCGCCGCCATCGCCATATGCCGTCGCACTCCCTCGCAAATGCGATCGTCGACGAAGTCCGCCGCTTCAGCCCCCACGAGCAGCACGACGACATCACCCTTATCATCGCCAAATCCCGCTGATGAACCTGACTGCGTGGCACAGCGCCTCGACGGCAGGGCTTTTCATAGATGATTGATTACACTCGCCACGCATCCCGCCCCAAACCCGTTGTCAATGTTCACGACGCTCACATTTGAAGCACAGCTGTTCAGCATCGCGAGCAGCGTTGTCATCCCGCCGAAACTCGACCCGTATCCGGTACTCGTCGGCACCGCGATCACAGGCGCGGCCACCATTCCCGCCACGACGCTGGGCAACGCTCCTTCCATTCCTGCGACGCAGATTATTACTCGCGCTTCGGCCAACTTTTCTCGATGTTCGATAAGGCGATGCAAGCCGGCGACACCGACGTCATAAATCGGTTCCGCGCGATTGCCCATCGCGCGTGCCGTCACGAGAGCCTCTTCGGCCACAGGGATATCGCTCGTTCCAGCCGTGACAACCAGAATCAATCCTTTTCCGCCAACGATCTCGTTGCGCAGAATCGTGATCGCGCCTGACAGATCGTGAAATTCCGCTCGCACGCCCGATTTCCGCCTGCCGGCAAGCCGCTTCACCGCCGCAAACATTTCTCTGGTCGCGCGTGTGATCAAAATGTTGTGCGACGTATCGGCGCGCAGCATCCCTCGTACAATCTCCACCACTTGCTTCGTCGTTTTCCCCCGTGCATACACGACCTCGGGATAGCCTTGTCGCAGCGCGCGATGATGATCGATTTTCGCGAAGCCGATATCCTCGAACGGAAGTCTACGCAGCCGGTCGATCGCCTCGCTCACGGTGACTTTCCCGGCTCGCAACGCCTCAACAAAATTTCGGATGTCGTGCTCGTTCATATCGCTTTTCCGTGGACGATTCTAGCATCCCTTCGCGCTCATTCCGGCGGCCCTGCCATCTCGCGCGTTCAGCAGAAAAAGACATCCGCTCTCTTGGGAAGCCTGAGAAAAAGAAAGAACAACGAATGCTGCGCCGCGTCTCCAGCGACGTACCGGATCCATGTTACAGTTCCGCAACTCGGATTGACTGGCTCGGGAAGCCCGGGCCGGATCCCTTATCTTGAGGCGCCATGTTTTGGCTGTTGTGGACAGTCCTGATCGGAATCTTCGCCGGCTTTCTCGCGGGTCACCTCGTCCGTG
>DASUJR010000107.1:0-8723 GCA_036279175.1 Candidatus Acidiferrales bacterium
GCTGCTGACCGGAGAAGTCGGCACCGGCAAGACAACGCTGATCAACCGCCTGCTGGAATGGCTGAGTGAAGAAAAGGTTGCGACCGCTTTCATTTTCAATTCTCGCCTGAACGAAGGCGAGTTTTTCGATTTCGTGCTGAACGATTTCGGCATCCAGTGCGAGTCGCGGGATAAGAGCCAGCGCCTGATCCGGCTAAACCAGTGGTTGATCGACCGCTACCGCGAACGGCGCGCGGCCGTTCTGATCGTCGACGAGGCACAGAACCTTTCGAACGACGTGCTCGAGGAAATCCGCCTGCTGACGAACATGGAGACGACGCAGGAAAAGCTGCTGCAGATCGTGCTCTCGGGGCAGCCCGAGCTGGAAGAGAAATTGCGCGATCCTTCGCTGCGGCAGTTGCGCCAGCGGATCACCATCCGCTGCAGCACGGCTCCGCTAAGCCGCGAAGAGATGCAGTCGTACGTTACCGAACGGCTGAGAGTGGCCGGCGCAAACGGGGTTCCGATCTTCTCCGTCGAGGCGGTGGACGCGGTTTACAAACATTCGCAAGGCATTCCGAGAATTGCCAACCTGCTTTGCGAGCATTCGCTGATCAATGCGTTCGTGGACCAGGTGCGTCCGATACCGGCGCGCATCGTGGACGAGGTCTCGCGCGAGTTCGAGTTTCAGAAGGTCAGCCTCATTGCGGACCAACTCGGCCGCGACGGAGCAACGCAGGAACAAATTGTCGAAGCCGTCGTACGGAAGCTCCAGGAATTGGTGGAGCGCATCGACGCGAGCAAATCGTCGGGCGCAGCAGCAGGCGGAAATCCAGGTCCGCGCAAGGCGGGAACTCCAGGATTCAAGATTCCGAGCTGAACAACCTCGTTTCAGCGCGCCCAGGCGAAAATCCCAGTCAGGCTGATACCCAGCGACGGGCGGGCGCAGCAAGCGGAGCCCCTACAATCCTCTTCACCGCCCATTAGTGCGGCTGTGCAATCGGGTCGGCGACTTTCGGCGCGAGGCCGGCGGGCGCCCACTGGTTGACGATCGCTTCGGCGAGACGTCCTATAAAAATCTCCGCTTTGTTCTCGAACGTCCACGACTGGTCCTGATTGTCGTAGGTGAAAATCGAAATGATCACAGGGCCGCGCGTCGTGTAGACGAGCGCCACGTCGTTACGGACATCGTCGAGTTCGCCGACTTTGTCAGCTATGGCGGAGAGATTTTCGGTGGAATCCTTGCGTTGCAAGTAGCGCGGAATCATTCCCTGATATTGCTGATTGCGCATGATCGTGATCATCTGGAGGCACAGCGCGCGGTCGCCCATATTGCAGCGATAGATGCTCTCCAGCACTTTGGCCATTTCCTCGGCCGTCGTTTTGCCCAGGCCGAATTTCTTCTGATCGGGAGGCATCTGCTCGGTGGTTGGCTTGAAGACCTTCTTGTAGAAATAGGTGTTCTTCATGCCCATCTGCGCGAGCATGTCGTTGGTCGGCTTCAATCCGACGGTGTCGATCACCATGTTGGTGGCGGTGTTGTCGCTGAGGATCATCATCAGCGTGATCGTGTCTTTCAGCGTGAGCTTCAGCCCCGGATCGAGGAATTGCAGAACGCCGGAACCTATCACTTGATTGTCCTTCGTCAGTACGACGGGCTGGCTGAGGCTGAGCTTCCCTGCTTTCACCTGCTCGAAGGCCTGCAGCATGAGCGGGAGCTTGATGACGGAGGCTGTCCGGACTGGCGTCTCGGGATCGATGGCGACCGTCTCGCCTGTGGTTAGATTTTTGGCGTAGAGCGCCACTTTGCCGTGATATGACGCGGCCATCTTGTCGAGCTTCTTCTGAAGATTGGCGGCTTCAGCGGAAACAGCCACCAGGAAAATACAAAATATCAGTAGGAATTTCCTCACACTCGCCCCCGTGCTGCCGTGGTTTGCCTCGCCGTTATATAGCAGCGCGCGGGAAAGAAGCAACTTTGAGTTGGCACGCTCAAAGCGTGACCGGTTTCCAAGCGCGCGAAGCGCGACCTCGCAGGACCGGAGGACTCACGCGCTTCGCACCATGGCAGAGTGCTGCGCTCGCGCCGCGCGCCCGCACGAGCGCAGCGTGCACGTAGATGCGGTGTGCTGTTGATGACGAAGATTCGACGATGAACCTTATTGCGGGGTCGGGCCTTCGGTGACTTGCACCAAATCGTTCGGGCGAAGCCATTTTGTGAAGGCCGCCTGCACCTGGGGAGCAGTGAGAGCAATGTAATGGCGCGCAGCGACGATCGGCTCGTCGAGCGGGAGACCGATCTCGGAGCGCGACAACATGCCGTCAGCGATGCTTGTTTCGCTGCCCTGCGAAAGGGGGATCTGGCGCAGCATCATGGCTTTCGCTTGAGCGAGTTCATGATCCGTGACGGGATCCTTCTGCATCGCCGTCAGATTGCGGACGATGATTGCGCGGGCCTTGGAGACGTTCGGCGGATCGCAGGCGTAATTCACCTGATACGTGCTGCGCGTCTTGCCGATGTGGAACGACGAGCCAACGTAATAGACGAGGCCGGCGTTCTCGCGGAGGTCGCGATAGAGGCGAGTCGCGTAGAAGCCGCCTCCCAGGACATGATTGCCCAACTCGAGGGCGTAATAATCCGGATTGAAGCGATTCAGCTGAAGCGTTTCGCCCAAATCGACGATCACCTGCACGCGGGCTTTGTCGGGAACGGCCGTCGTGCTGGTGGGATTCGGAGGCAACGGCGACAAATCGGTTTCCGGCTTTGGACCGGTTACAGCCCACGAACCGAAATATTTCTCGACCACGGTCTTCGCCTGCTCTGGCGTTACATTGCCGATCACAACAATGGTGGTCAGGTCCGGCCGATAGACGTGCTGATAGTAGGCGCGGATGTTGTCCATCGTGACCGATTCAACGGATTGCGGCGTAGCGTGACGCAGCTCCGGATCGTCCTTTGGAAGCAAGCCCTTGTTGAAGGCCTGGGTCGTCAGAAAATCCGGACTCTGCAATTCGCCGGCGACCGTCTGAGCGGTTTGCTGCTGAACGATTTTGAATGCCGGATCGGGCAGGCCGGGATGCAGTTCGTTTTCGGCGAGCAGTTCCATTCCGCGATCGAAATGGGGCGTGAGCACGGATAGGGAGAAATTCGTGCCGGCGGATTCATCGGCAGCGATATCGTCGAGCGCCTTGCGGTAGGCGATGCGATCGAGCTTTTCGGTCCCGTAGGGGAAGAGGTCGTTCAAAACGCTGCCGACGCCTTCCTGCCCCTTTGGCGTCTCGAGATCGGGATTGCTCTTGATGTGGCCAACGACTGTGACGGAATTGCTGATCGCTTCCTGTTGCACGATGAGCTTCAAACCATTCGGCAGCGTGCTGACGACCGGGTGGAGCTGCCATGCAGGAATAGCCAAGCGCGTGACAGCCTTCTCCGCCCATTCAGGCAAAGCGACAGGACCGCTCGGGGCGCCCGCAAGAGATTCCGCTCCGCCGAATCCCTTTGGCGAAGTCGGCTTGCCGGAAGACTGCGGCGTCAAAATGGCAACGACGGCTTTGTCAGGCGAGAGATATTGGCGTGCGACGCGATTCACGTCGTCGACGGTGACTTTCTGAATGCTCTCGATGTCCTCTTCGGGGCTCGTGCGGCCCTCGATTGCGAGGGCTGTGGACCATTCGTTCGCGAGACCCTCGATCGAGTTCTTCTGAAATTCGTCGGCAGCCACTTCGCGGCGTTTCGAGGCGTCTACCAGGTCGGCGGGAACACCGTTCTTCAAATCGTCGGCAATGATCTGGCGCATGTCCGCGATAAGACCCTCGCCATTTCCGCCCCTGGGAAAAACGGACAACGCGAATGCGAGGCCAGCCTTGGGCAGCGGATCCAATTCAAAGTCGGCAAAGAGCGCTTTGCCTTGCGGCACTAGAGCGTACAGCGTGCCGCGCTGACTGCTGAGAACGTCGCTCAAAACGTCGAGAGCCGCAAAATCGGCACTGTCGTAACCAGGCGTTCTGTAAGCGATGACGGCGAGGCCAACGGGCAAATCCGTCGGCAGATGCAGCGTTTCCGACGAGACCGGTCCGAGTTCGAACGATGGCCGGGCAGGAAGCTCTTTGCGCGGGATGTCACCAAACAGCGTCTTCACTTCCGCAAGCGTTTGCTGCGGGTTTACATCGCCCGCGATCACCATGATTGCGTTGTTTGGCGCGTACCAGGTGTCGTAAAACTTTTTCAGCAGGGCCGCTTTCGTCTGATCGAACGAGGGCCGGGTGCCCAGCGCGTCGTGCTGATAGGGCGTTCCTTTGAACATGTTGTCGAGCAGCTTGGTGATAAAGACGTACTGCGGATTCGAAAGGTCCTGAGCCACTTCCTGCTCGATCGCGCCGCGCTCTTTATCCCACAGCTGATCGGTATTCAGAAGGCCGCGCATGCGCAGCGCTTCGATGTGGAGCGCAACGTCCGTATCTTCGGCGGGCACGGTGAAGAAATACTGGGTAACGCTCTGCTGCGTGTCCGCGTCGAATTGGCCGCCCATATCGGCGGCGACGTTCGCGAGCTGGTCGGCGGAAAGGCCGGGGCTGCCGCGAAACATCATGTGTTCCAGCGCGTGAGCTGTGCCGGGAAATCCGGCAGGTGCTTCGTTCGAACCGACCAAATAGTTCACCATGGTGGTTGCGACCGGCGAAAGATCGTCGGGAACAATGACGACGCGGAGGCCGTTGCTAAGAGTCGCGCGCAAGACGTTCGGACCGCTCGCGGAGGTCGCTTGCGCGGCGGAATCATTCATCTCCTGACGCATAGCCGCTGCGGCTGACGAACGCGTCGACGCCACGGCAACGGCTCGCTTGGCAGGCGAAGACGACGGGCCATCGGCCGACGCGCTGAATATCGGCACGGCAACGAAAATAGCCAGAATCACGAGAGTCGCAACTCGAGCGTATGCGCGCATGCTTTCCGCCTCCAAAGTCAGGCGACCATTGTAGCGTCACCTATAGTCTGACGCGAATCGTAAACGCCGTTTCCCGACGTCCTTCGGCTCACAGCATTCTCGCGGGGACAAGTGGCGCGCGTGGTCGGCTGGCACGCCTGTCCCGGGGTTGCGAACGTAAACAGGGGGGCGCAGTCGGTTTCATCAGACACGAAAGCCTTCGACTCCGCTGCCCTCACGGAGGCAAGGAGCCACGTCGTTCGCAAACTCCTGCGCCCTTTTTCCCCTGGGGCTGCAAAGACATCGGCTGAAAAGCACCACCTCGCACGAAAACCACCATGAGCAATCGGCTTCGACTGGAATAATAGCGCGACGTTAGCGAACATAAGGCCAATACTATCAGCAGATTACATGGGCCGGCGGCTCGCGTCTCAGTGTGGCATGGCTCGTGCCTACTATGCCGTGGAATTGTAGAGTCCTGTATAGCTTGACGGAACTCAAGGTGCGAGCGAGGTAGCCCATGAAAAGATATCTGGTGCCGGTTGCGATTCTGCTGACGTTCGGGTTGGGTTGCACGTACGCGCAAGACGAGCAGCCTGCGCCGCCGAATGGGCAATCTGCGACCGCGAATGACCAATATGGGGCTCCAAACGACCAATCGGCGCCGATGAACGAGCAACCTCCCACGAATCTTTCCGCTCCTGGAAATGCCAGCCCAACCGATGCGGACGCGAATGCGCCGAGTGTGGCGCGAGTGAGCTATATCAGCGGCAGCGTTTCCATGCAGCGTGGAGATAACGGCGACTGGACCGCGGTAAGCGTGAATACGCCCATCATGCCCGGGGACCGCATTTCGACCGGCGACAATTCGCGTGCAGAGCTGCAGCTCGATTATGCCGACGTGATTCGCCTCTCCAGCAACACCACTGTGAAGGTAGCGAGTCTGAATAAGGGTAGCGTTCAGGTGCAGGTGGGCAAGGGGCTGGCGACGTACTCCGTGTTGCCGGACGCGCAGGCCGCGGCTGAAGTGGATACTCCGAACGCGGCGCTTCATCCGAACAGCGCCGGTCAATATCGAATCGCGGTGAATTCGGATAGTGAATCGGTGATCGTGGTGCGCAAAGGCGCCGCGGACGTTTCAACGCCGCAGGGCAGCGCACATGTGAACGACAATCAGATGATCACGATCGAGGGCAGCGACAGCCCGCAATATAAGATTGACGCGGCGAATGCCAGCGACGATTGGGACCAGTGGAATACCGACCGCAATCGCGTCATCACAGAGGCTCAGGAATCGAACAAGGCGAACCGATATGAAGTTGGAACGCAGGACCTTGGAGGCTACGGGCAATGGGAAAACGTTCCCGATTACGGCCAAGTCTGGGTTCCGTCGCAAGGCGCGGATTGGGCGCCCTATCGCGATGGCCGCTGGATATGGGAGCCGTATTACGGATGGACTTGGGTTTCGTATGAGCCTTGGGGCTGGGCGCCATATCACTACGGCCGTTGGTTCGTCTACGGCGGCAACTGGTGCTGGTGGCCAGGGCCGACTTACGCAGACTATTACCCGATCTGGGCGCCCGCTTACGTCTCCTTCTTCGGTTGGGGCGGCGGCTGGGGCTTGGGTGTGGGATTCGGCTTTGGAGGATGGGGCCACATCGGCTGGCTGCCCTGCGGGCCTGGCGACTGGTACCACCCGTGGTGGGGGCGATGGGGCGGCCGCGTGAATGTCGCTCGATTCGACCGCATCAACAGGCTGCACGAAGGATGGGCGCCCCTTGGACGCCGCAACGGAATTCGCTACTCGAACTTCGACAACGCGTTCCGCAATTCGCGCATTCGCGGCGGGTTCAGTTCCATGGACGGGAGCCGCTTTGGACGCGACAGGGTACCTATGCATCAGAGCCCGGTCAGCACGGCGAGACTGCGCAGCGCGAGCTTTAGTGCGGGACGCATGCCGGTCAGGCCAAGTCGGGCAAGCTACAGCCCGACGAACCGCGCGGCGAATCCCGCATCTTATCGGCACGCTCCGTCGAGCACGCAACATTTCTTCACTGGCGGGCGCTCGAGCTTTGGACGCAACGCGGTTGCCGCTCGCGGCAGCTTCCATTCAAATGGCCGGACGAACACATCGCACGCGGCAGCTGGATTCAACGCGAATCGCGGGGCGGGCTCGTTCAATCGGGCGTCATCGGGTTTCAACGCCCGAGCGAACGGCGGCCGTCAACCGATCACTTCTTCGCGGCCGGGCTTTCGCACGTTCACGCCGCCATCATCGGCGCGCGGCAATCAATCGCGTGGATTTACACCGAATAACGGCTCGAACCGCGGATTCAACAACGCGAATCGCGGATTCAATGGCTCGAATCGCTCGCTCAACTCACCCGCGCGCGGAAACCAGAACTTCAACAACCGGCAAAACTGGCGGACGTTCACGCCGCCTTCGCAAGGCGGATACCGGTCGCGAGGGTTTACTCCGAGGACTTCGGGCCGCGGCTACAATGGCGCCGGCTACGGTTCACGGGCCGGCGGCCGGCCTGCCTTGAACATGCGTCAGCCGATCGTGCAGCCGCGCGGGTCGTACAATTCACGCGGATACGGCGGATATTCACGGCCGTCCTACAACGCACCGCGCTACTCCGCTCCGCGCTCGTATAGCGCACCTCGGTCGTACGGCGCACCACGCGGGGGCGGAGGCGGTCGCGGCAGCTTTGGCGGGGGCGGTTCCCGCGGCGGCGGAAGTTTCCATGGTGGCGGCGGCCACCCGAGCGGAGGCAGCCACGGCGGCGGCAGCCATGGTGGCGGTGGCAGCCATGGTGGCGGCAGTCGCGGCGGTCGCGGCAGGTAGAAAATGAATGGCGAGAAGGGCGGCCCCGATTTTTCCGGGGCCGTTCCTCTCTAAAGGCGAACGAAAGAGCGAATTCTTATGCAGACGAGCAGCATTTTGGATGAACCGAGAGCGACAGCAGCGCACCGAAACTACGGGATGCCTTCCGGGTTTCATGAGTTGAGAGCGCTGTCTGAAGCAGGAGGTAACTCAAATGACGCTGCGCTTATTAGCTTGGCTGATGTGGTTCTTTACGGCAACCTGGGTCGAGAACGCTGCTGATTCGTGCAAGAATCGGATGGTGAAAGGAGTTCGCGCCATGAGGAAACTTGCTTGCCTGTTCCTGACCGTACTGTTTCTTGCCGCGTTTATCGCTCTGCCTCGAATCGCATCCGCACAAGACCAGAGTTCGCAGGATCAAAACACGCAGAGCCAGGCTACACAGGCCCAAAGTGCGCAGGAACAAAACGCACAAGACGATACTTACGGGCAAGCCCAAGACGGACAAGATCAATCGGCGCAAAACCAGGACGGGCAGGATCAGACACCCGACCCGCCGACACGCGTTGCGCGTTTGAGCTACACGACGGGCTCAGTCTCCTATCAGGTTTCCGGCGACCAGGATTGGGTAGCCGCCGATCCGAACCGGCCGCTTACGACGAACGATAACCTTTGGTCCGATAAAGATTCGTTCGCCGAAGTCCATATCGGAAGCACCGCCATTCGGATGTCCAGCGAAACGGGAATTTCGATTCTGAATCTGGACGATCGTACGGCGCAGATCCAGCTGGCGCAGGGAACAATCGAAATTCACCTGCGCAACCTGGAGCCCGGCGACGCGTGGGAATTCGACACGCCGAATCTTTCCTTTACGCTGACCAGCGCGGGCGAATACCGGGTTTCGACCGATCCGAACTCGAATGTGACGACGATCATCGTTCGTGAAGGCGCCGGGCAGGTGACTGCGAACGGCGACTCGCACGATTTGCAGGCAG
>DASUJR010000108.1:0-5177 GCA_036279175.1 Candidatus Acidiferrales bacterium
TTCGCGATTCAGCAAACAAGGTTAGGATGCTATCGAATCAACTGCATCCGTCGCTGCTCGATTTGTCCGGAGTTTGGATGGCGGTCGCGTCCTATGCACGAGAATTTGATCGAGAGAGTGGGATCCGCATAACGATAGAAATTCGGGACAAGATCACGCGCCTGACGGAAACTACAGAAATCGGGGTTTTCCGGATCGTGCAGGAGTGTTTAAATCACATTCAGCGCTGCTCCACAACCAAGATGGCCGGCATACGAGTCGCCGAAGAACGCTGTAATGTCACCGTGACAATTTCTGGTTTCGATAGCGCCTTCGGTTCCACACGACACGATTTGCCAGACGCGCTGGGGTTTGTTGAGATCAGTGAGCGTGCGAGGCAGTTTGGCGGGACCGTCGAATTTGAGCTTGGTCCTAATGAGGGAAGCGTACGGCTATCGATTCCCACTGCTCCGAGGGTCTCCTCGAGAGACTGCGTTTCTGTGAAAAGCGATCCGCGAGAGAGATAGGATCCTATCTCCCCTAGATCCGCGGTTCTTGGCGTTTGCAGCGCTGCGTTTACTCCGAGGAAGCGTTTTCAGACACAGAATCCGCCATTTAGAAAGTCATTGCGGCCGCGAAAGGTGTTCCGGTTGAAAACGGAAACTGAAACACGACCGACCCAAGCTTCTTCCGATGCTTTCCGGTTTTTGCCATGCCATTGCTCTATTTAGAGTCCAGCTGATCGCGGCACCGTTTTACGCCCCATCCCCCTAAGTAACCTTATGAGTCATTTGCCTCCGTGCGAATCCTAGCCCGATTTTCTATGGGGCCCAATACGACGCGAAACAGCGGCTAACGGATTCGTGCAAGAATGTTTTTACCAATTGCAGCGAGTGCAGAGGGTCTAAGGGCCTTGTTCGGTATCCCGTCTTGACTGCACTCCTACTCTACGGCGGGCTCGGTAGTCGGTCTAACTTTCCGTGCTCGCACGCAGCGAAACTCCTTGATGATTTCATTTACCATCCCGAGGGTTATGCGCCAAGCTTCAGCGCGTGAATTGAATAACTCGCGTGATGATCCGAGCGCAAGGGCCTTCTTTGCCGAGTGGGCTGCAGGGGTTGAATTTCGCGAGATTTGGCGATTGGCCACGGATGAGCGCGGTGCGAGCGGTGAACAGCTTCTTAGGGCAACAAAGTTAGCGCAAAATGGGACAAGCCATGGAGGATCGAAAATCCGTTGAGCAAAATGTCGTAATCGCGCAACCCGAGCGAGACGGGAGCCCGGGTTGCGCGATTTTGGGTTTCACAGACTCTAGTTCGGCATCGGTCCGGAGCTACCTCGTGGTGATCCGTGCTTCGGCTGCGCGTACCTTTCCGGATACAGCGGTCTGCTGATGTAATGTTGTTCTTGCAACCGGACCAACGGGATGCTGATGAATCATCGAGACCATACCGCTCATCTTGGAACTGAAGAAAAGGAAGAAGTTGGAGCCTACCTCGATTGCTCTGCCAGCTGCCTCGGCATCGTCCATCGCTTTAGACGAGGTGATTCCGCTGCTACCGTCGGCTGCCGGCCAGTCACTCTGATGCAGGATTAACACCGGACGGACTTCCCACCAAATCGATCCGCTGTTGACGCGACTGTTGTCTATGACGTGACTGTGATTTGGCGTTGGGACAAAAACGGGCGCCGTCGGGGCCGGTGGAGGCGGCGAGATAAGTCCCGCTTGGCCCAGCGCAAAGAGCGTCGTGGAAAGATCCACCGAAGAGGCGTGCATCGTGCACGTTCCGGGGACGGGATTATTCGGATCGGGACACTGCGTGGTGATGGCCGGGTTGACTTTGGCTTTCCACGCCTCGGGAAGGAAGTGAAAGGCCGCGATCAATGCCTTTCCGAGTGCCGGGCCGCACAATTCGCCAGGTCTGGGTGTGCCGGGACACGGCATCGCGTCGTTGGGGTTCATGTCGTTGTCGACCGAAAACAACGGAATGAACACATACAAATGCGCCGTATGCTTGATATCACCTCCAGTCGGGTCCTGCGTCGGCTCTGTTATTGGCTGGCAAATCGGTATCTGCATCTCGTTCGGGTCCGATTCCGCGGGCTTTTCATTGAAGTCCAAATCCAACGTCGGCTGGTCAACACAGTCAAAATTCTGCAGGTAGGTGAATGTAACCAACCGGTTGTTTCCGAACCCTTGCGTCTGGTTGGGCGCCAGCTGCGCGCGGGTACCACCGGCAATGAGAGCCGTGCAGGCAAATACGAGTGCACATCGCGTGACAATTTTTACGGCGTTGCCCAAGCGCGGGCTCCTGCGGTCGGGCTCGATTGAGCCCACACGATCATTCACTATCGCGTTCATATTTGCGACCTCCGTAATCGCTCTTGAAAGAGTTAAGGTCACGGGAACCCTGGATTTTCCACTGGACATCGTATCCGCGTGACCGTTGGACATGTGCATCACGGTTTCAGGTGAATGGCGGCCCTTAGAATTTGAGGCTTAACAAGTACTGGATCAGATCGTGCTCTTCACTGTCGGTTAGGCCGAGATTCATGCATTTGTTGTAGTGGTCCACAACGGCGTCCAAATCCTTGAAGCGGCCGTCGTGATAGAAACCGCCCTTCATGTGGGTGGTCAGGGCGCCAATGGGAGACGTGCGGTACTCCTTGTCAGGTGCGCGGTCTGCCTGGAAGCTGTCGACGCACACCTCATCCGGTGTATGCATATTCCAACCAGGATCGGTCCACAACGGCTCAACATGGCAGTTATTGCACTTTGCTTTGCCGCTGAAGAGTTCGTCTCCCCGTGCCGCTGCTGCGGGATCGAACTGCACGGTGGGCGCGGGCGCTGGTATTGAAAGTTGATAGAGCTGCAGCGCGGCGAGCTTCGGCGTGATCAGGTCGTCGTCAGGATTGATATGCGGAAGGTCCGCAAATCCATTTGCGGCCGCGATCGGGAACTGTATCGCATTGTTCAATCGTGGATCGAAGAACCTGCCTTTGCCGTGCATTTCGAGGTTGGCGACGAACGCGTTCCAGTGCGGTATTGATCCCCATCCCGTCCATGTATGCAGGTTCACGCCGCCCAGTCCAAACGCTGGAGGGATCAGCGTGGCGCCCGGCACATGTGTTCCTGTGACCACACCGTCTGTTACCTGGTTCGTATTGAATGCTTTTCCGTCCAGGATCAATTCCGCGTCGAATTTTCCCGGCCCCCAACTGTTGAGCACGCTCCTGACCGTGGTCTGGTCAGTCGACAAGAGATTGGCAAGAATGCTGATGTCGGGCGCGAACGCTATAATCGCCCCCACGTTCAAATCACGGTTCGGCCAACCATCCAGCCGGTGACCGATGCACCCCGTGCCCGGATTCGGAGTCAGGAGTCCTGCGCAGAGCCTCGGGTGGGAATTGTCTACGGTCGAGTGGCAAAACGAGCACTGAATGCCCACGGATTGAAGCGAACCGGAAGCGTCGAAGAAACCCGTTACACCAACTACGGCATTCAGCTTCAGCAATGCCAGGGTGACTCCTGGATCGTTCAGATTGACTTTCCCCATTAGGATGTGTTGCACAAGATCGTTTGGCAGCGCATCGATGTCTACTTTCAGGCCTAATGACAGCGCGCCCGCTGGGCTGAGTCCCGGACCGACTCCGCCGTGTGCCGCACCCTCAATCGCCCGGTGCAGCTTCAACGTGTCGCCCCAGAACGCTTGATCACCGAAAGTATCGAACCTGAACACCTGCCTGCCCTGCTGTATCTTCGCGGCCGCGTTTGCGATCACCGGATCCTGATTTGTACTTTCGGCATGCGCAGGATTGATGCGCGTGAAGAGCAGGCCAATAGTGAATGCCATTCCAGCCGCGAGAGAAGCCGCAGCAATCCGCAATTTCCATCGCTGCACAGAACTGAGGACACCACGACCGACGCCCATGCGAGCCTCCTTAAATTGGAAATGGTTACGTTTGTTGGTCCGGCGTTGTCTCGCGGACTAGTTAAGAATCCTCGTGTTACCCGCCCTTGATAGATGACGCAGTGGTTTTTTGTCTTCGGAGGCTCGCTTGTCGGAGGCTCCGGGGCGCGTTGCGATGTGGCCGCCTCCGTCCGAGGGTTTCGAAGGCAGCTTTGCGAAATTTACATGTCGCTTCGTTCGAAGTTGTCACGCCCTTGTTAATCTGTCGCGCGCGAAAAGTAAAATCTTTGTCGTGCCTGCAGGTGGGGAACCGAAGCGACTGCATCTGCGGTTTCCCAACTTAGTTAAACTGGATTCCGCGCTTAGAATTGGTGAAGGGGTTATCGAGGTTCCAAATCGCGACGATGACGCGCGCGATTGGAGCACCGAACGCCAGCATAAAAATGAAGATACAAACCTTCGGCCTGTCGGTTCCCCTTTCGTCAATTCAAGTCGCGCTTGCTTGCGGCGCTACTCTTCTACGTCTTCTTGCCCGATTTCGAGAGCACGCGTGCATGCGACACGACGCGAACTTTTATTTGCAGAGGTTCTTCGGACTGTGCTGTATAAATCGATGTAGCCGACTGCCACGGCGACGCTGAAGTTATAACCAAGAATCAGTTGAAGGAGTAGGCCGCCGATCAAGGCGAAGAAAACCGGAAAGAAGAGCATCGCAGATTCCGCCACAGAGTGGAAGGTCATGTAGAGGAGCAGGAAAATGACAAAAATACTAAGGGCAAAATCAATTCGAGTCGTTTTTTTGGCGCGGCGTTCGAACTGATATTCCCCAGACCATCGGTAGGTGTAACCTGCTGGAACAGCGAGTTTCTGTCGAAGCAGGCCATCCGCTTTTTGAACGAATCCCCCGTAGTCGCTCGTGTTCAGATCAATGTAAATATATCCGGTCAGGGCGCCATCCTCATCGCGGATCATTGCCGGTCCGCGAGAGAACGAGACGTTGGCAATTTCGGAAATCGGGATTTGAGCGCCGGAAGGAGTCGCAATCAGAACTTGCCGTAATTCGTTCAGATTGCCCCGAAAGTCGCGATTGTACCGAACGCCGCCAGACAGCCGAGGGAACCGACTCACAGGCCATCGAGACGGTTCATGGTTTCCAAGGCCTCATTCTTTCGCCTGCAAGGCGATTCATCCTCGAACTCAGAGGTTGTACTAACCGCTTGCAAACAAGGGCGTTAGGTCTTGGGGACAGAAATTGCGCACCGCTATACGTTTTTCCGATTCAGCGCC